>NZ_VFOX01000001.1:2146611-2453270 GCF_006716345.1 Microbacterium saperdae | reverse complement strand
CCGCAGCTGCGCCGGCTGATCGCGTTCCTCTACCGCAGCGCTGCCCGGCGCATCCGTGTGCTTCCGGCCGCTTCACACCGCTCCCGGGGGCGCTTGGAGTCCGCGTTCCGGCTGCCCGACGATCGTGTGATCGTCACCGGCGAGCCCCGGGTGGACGTCCTCTCCGCCGGTTCGCCCGAGGAGCGGCGTGCGCGTGCGTCAGCGATCCTCCGCGAGTGCCTGGATAGCCTCGACGGGGGGACCGACGCATCGCGCACACTGCTGTACGCGCCCACCTGGAGGGATGGTGCGGCCGACCCCGCTGTGCCCACCGCCGCGGAATGGGTCGAGATCATCCGGGTGCTCGAGCAGAACGACGCGGTGCTCCTCGTCCGCTCTCATCCGCTCGGCGAGGGCGGCTACGCCCCGCCACTGCCGAGCCGCCGTGTGCGGATGCTCGGTGCGTCGGTGCTCGCCGACGTCACCCCGGTGCTCCCCGCCGTCGACATCCTGATCACGGACTACTCCTCGCTGGCCTTCGACGCGGGACTCCTGGCGATGCCTGTCCTGTTCCTGGCCCCTGATGCGGGGGAGTACGCACGTACGAGGGGCTTCTACGGCCGCTTCGAGGACGTCGCCGGCGAGGATGCCGCCACGACCTGGGGCGGCCTGCTGTCTCAGCTCGAGCAACTCCTCGCGGACACGGACGCGTTCGCATCGCGATCCGCGCGTTCCGCTACGCTCAGCGCGGAGATGCATGCGTTCCGCGACGGACGCAACACCCGTCGGGTATACGAAGCAATCCGCGCGCGGGGCATCCCCGCGCCGAAGGGAGCAGCATGACCACGGCCCGGATCGATGAGGCGGCGCAGTCGCTGATCATCGCAGGCACCGGGCAGCGTCCGGCGAGTGCACTCCTGGTCGGGCCGCGCGCCCGCGTGGAGGCTCATGTCACCGGGGGCGGCAAGACCTGGAAAGCGTCATTCCCACTCGAGGCCGGGCGCTGGGGCGGCCCGGTGCTGCCGCTGCCCGCCGGTGAGTATGAGCTGCGCATCGACGATGTCGAGCTCGATGATCTGATCGTCATCCCGACGATGCTCCCCGGAGTCCGTGTCGCCGTCGAGGGCGAGCGCGTGAGCATCGCCGCTCCGATCGACCCCGTGTACGAGACGCCCGAGGGCCAGTCGACCCTCGAGGAGCGCTACGTCGCGCAGACCGGCGGGACGGAGAACGCCGTGTTCTTCGAGAGCTTCTACGGACGCAGCGTCGGATGCAATCCTCAGGCCATCGATCGTGAACTCGCGGCGCGCGCGCCCGGCGTGCGTCGGTACTGGAGCGTCGTCGATCTCTCCGTCGCCGTGCCGGAAGGAGCTGTCGCGGTCGTCGAAGGAAGTCCCGAATGGTGGCGTGCACGCGGCGCTGCGCGACTGCTCGTGGTCAACGACTGGCTGCGCCGACGATTCGCCCGTAAGCCGGGTCAGAAGGTGCTCCAGACCTGGCACGGCACCCCGCTCAAGAGGCTCGCCCTGCATCGCCCGGGGTTCGACCCGCGGCGGATGGCTGCCGTCGTGAAGGAGTCCCGTCGATGGGACGTCCTGCTGGCGCAGAACCCGTACTCGGCGCGAATCCTGAAGAAGGCGTACGCATTCCTCGGTCGTCCGATCTGGGTCGAAGGCTACCCGCGCAATGACGCGCTCGTCACGGGAGATGCGGCGGCGATCCGGGCGGCGCTCGGGATCGCAGAGGGGGAGCGCGTGCTGCTGTACGCCCCCACCTGGCGCGACGACCGCCGCGAGATGGTCGACTTCATCGATCCGGAGCTGCTGGCCGAGCAGGCGGATGCGGTGGTCCTCGTGCGCGGGCATTCCCGCACTCTCCTGCAGGGCCGTGACCACGCCGGAGCGCGGGTGATCGACGTCACGGGATACCCCGAGACGGCGCAGCTGCTGCTGGCCGCGGACGCGCTGATCACCGACTACTCCTCGGTGATGTTCGACTTCAGCGTTACCGGCAAACCCATGTACTTCCTGGTGCCCGACCTCGCGCATTACCGGGGGGAGCTCCGGGGGTTCTACTTCGACCTCGCAGAACGTGCTCCGGGACCTCTCGTCAGCACGCAGGGCGAACTCGCGGATGCGCTCGCTGATCCCGACCACGAGAGCACGTATCAGGCGCGGTACGGCGCGTGGAAGGCGCAGTTCAATGCACGCGACGACGGACATGCGGCGCAGCGCGTCGTCGACCGCATCCTGGACCAGGGGTTCTTGACGCGCTGACGGCGTGGGCGGGCGGGCGGCGCCGTCGTGAGCCGGGAGACCAGGGCTCAGGGAAGAGGCGTGTTGCGCGTGCCGAGACGCGACGCGTCCACGGTGTCGCGGGCTCCACGCAGCACGCCGGCCAGGAACCCGAGGCCCCATGACAGGTGCATGGTCGGGAGCACGAGCAACGTCCACAGGCGCTGGCGGATGCCGCCACCGCCGGGTGCGAGCGCGACCGCGAGCACCAGCAGCGCGTAGGCGACGAGAGGGAGGTAGATCGCCGCGGCGATCAGTGAGGAGACTCCGGCGAGCACCCCGGTCAGCTGCAGCACGCCGACCACGATCGCGACCGCGACGATGAGCACGAGCGCCGGCGGCGCGAAGAAACGCAGGCCGTTTCGACGTCCGAAACGACGGACCAGCTCGCCGCGCCACGCGCCGGTCGCCCGGAACTGGCGTGCCAATCGCAGCCAGCTCTCGCGGGGCCAGTAGGTGACGGACAGGTCGGGATCGAACCAGACCAGGTGGCCTGCCTGGCGGATCCGCAGATTCAGCTCCCAGTCCTCACCGCGCCGGATGGTCTCGTCGAACAGTCCGACCTCGTCGAGCACGTCGCGACGCATCACGCCGAGGTAGGCCGATTCGGCCTCGCTCTCCCGTGCACCGCCGTGATACGCCCCGCCTCCGAGGCCGACGGGGGAGTTGTACAGGCGAGCGACCGCCTTCTGGAACGGCGTGCGTCCTTCGGCGTGCATCACTCCGCCCACATTGGCCGCGCCGGTGCGCTCGAGCGTGCGCAGTGCGCGTGCCGCGTATCCGGGGGAGAGCTCGGAGTGGGCGTCGACGCGGATGATCGTCGGGTACCGGCTGGCCCGGATCGCCGCATTCAGGCCGACCGGGATGTGCGCGGCGGGGTTGTCCACGAGTCGGATGCGGTCGTCGCCGTCCGCGAGCGCCCTGGCGAGTTCCGTCGTCCCGTCGGTGGACGGTCCGAGTGCGAGCACGAGCTCGGCGGGGACGTCGAGATCCTGCGCCAGGACCGACTCCACCGCATGCTGCAGGTAGGCGCTCTCATTGAGCACGGGCATGACGAACGACACTCCTACCGCCGTCCCCCTGGGTTCGCTCTCCTGCACCTCTCGATCATGTCACGGAGGGGGGAGCGCTGCCTGTCACTTCCCTGCGCCGAAGTATCCTGGAGGGATGGGTGCAATGTCAGACGCGAAGAAGGCGTATCGACTGCTGAGGCGCGCTCTGGCGTCCCGCGCGGCAGTGCAACGGGTTCGGCGCCGCCTGGCCGATGCGCCCCCGCACCCCGAAGGCCGATACCAGGTCGCGGTGTACTTCGCGGACGGCGCGGTGAACATGTACCAGATGCGCCAGTGGTACCGACCTCTGGCTGCCCTGGCGGCTCATCGCCCCGTGGTCGTGCTGGCGAGGCAGGCGGCGGGAGCAGAACGACTTCTCGACGAGGATGCGCCTCCTGTCGCATTCGTGCCGACGGTCCGTGACCTCGAGCGGTTCATCGCGAAACAGGACATCCGAGTCGTCCTCTACGTGAACCAGAACACCCGCAACTTCCAGATGTTCCGCTATGGACGTCGGTGGCACGTGTTCATCAACCACGGCGAGTCCGACAAGATGTACATGACGACGAATCAGTACAAGGCCTACGACTACGCGCTGGTCGCGGGTCAGGCGGCACGGGACCGGCTCTCGCGCACGCTGTGGGACTACGACGTCGACAAGCGGACCATCGAGATCGGCCGCCCGCAGGCCGACCACTATTCGGGGACGCTGCCCTACACGCCGGATGACCGCACCGTGGTGCTGTACGCCCCCACGTGGGAGGGCGACCGCCCGAGCGCGCACTACGGATCGATCGCCTCCCATGGTGAGATCCTCGTGAACGCGCTCCTCGCGACGGGGAAGCACCGCGTCATCTACCGTCCCCACCCGCGCAGCGGGGTCGTCGACGATGCGTACGGAGCGGCGCACAGACGCATCGTCTCGGCCATCGCGGCGACGAACGCGGCCGATCCGACCGGCCAGCACATCTACGACGACGGCGCGGAGCTCGGCTGGCAGCTGTCGGCCGCCGACGTCGCGATCGTCGACATCTCCGCGATGGTCTACGACCGCCTGGCGGCGGGCCGTGCGTTGATGATCACACGACCGAGCGACGAGCGCGCCGCCGTGGACACCAAGGGTTACCTGGCGGACTGCGAGTGGCTCACCGTCGACGGTGCGCGTGACATCGTCGCCGAGGTCGAGCGCGTGCGGGCCGATGAGGCTGCCGTCGCACGGCTGGCGATGTGGGTGCAGCACTACTTCGGCGACACGACTCCGGGCGTCGCGACCGCGAAGTTCCATGACGCCGTCGAGCGGCTGTTCGCGGAATGGGAGCGCTGGCATGCTCACGAGATGGGTGCCGTGGTCGTGGACGAAGACGACGACGACGAAGAGGGCGACGAGGAGGAACTGTGAGGAACGATCTTCCTCGTACCCGCGAGATCGCGGCGCGCCTCGACGTCCTGGCCGAGTCCGGTTCCACGAACGCCGAACTTCGCTCGCGCGCCGCGAACCCCGAAGACTGGCCGCATCTCTCCGTGCTGCTGACCGACAATCAGACGGCCGGACGGGGGCGTCTCGATCGGACCTGGCTCGCGCCCGCCGGATCAGCGCTGGCGATCTCGGTGCTGCTGCGCGCACTGCCGGCGAATCCGACCGCACGTGGGTGGATCCCGCTGCTCGCCGGCGTCGCCATGGCGGATGCGATCGCGGCCCAGCTTCCCGACCAGCACGTCGCGGTCAAGTGGCCCAATGATGTGCTCGTGGACGAGCGCAAGATCTGCGGCATCCTCGCGGAGGCGAGTGGTGACGCCGTCGTGGTCGGATCGGGAGTGAACACGGCCATGACCGCGCAGCAGCTGCCGGTGACGACGGCCACATCGTTCGCAGTCGCCGGCGTGACCGTCGATGACGACCGTCTGATCGCGGACTATCTGAGGGAGCTGGGCTCTCGGCTCTCGGCCCTCGCCGCGACGGGCGATGCGGTGGTGAGCGGGCTGCATGCGGCCGTCACCGCGCGTTGCGCCACGCTCGGTCGCCGTGTGCGCGTCTCTCTCCCGGGGGATCAGACCCTCGACGGTCTCGCCACGGGTCTGGATGCGGACGGGCGTCTGCTCGTCGACGTCGACGGTGTCGTCCGGGCGATCTCCGCCGGCGACGTCGTGCACGTACGCCCGGCCTGACGCTGACACGCCGCCGCGCAGCAGGCGTTGTCGGAGATCACAGGCACAATGGTGGGGTGACTCAGCCCGTGACGCTCGGCGGTCGGCCGATGATGCCGCCTCCCGGCGTGCCCTCCGAGGAACTGCTGATCGCCCGATTCCGCGGTCATGCACGGCGTCTGTTCTGGTCGGCGCTGGTCCTCATCGCGGTCTTCGGTGCCACGGCGTACTTCTACGGGAATCTTCCTGCTCCGTTCGAGAACTGGATGCTGCTCTCTGCGGCCGGGATCGTCGTGCTCCTGCTCGTCGTGCTCCCGTTCATCATCTGGTACTCGCGCAGCACCACGGTCACCACGCGTCGCGTGATCGCTCATCGAGGTCTCGGTGCACGTCAGCGTCGCGAGATGTCGCACGCCAGGGGGTACGCCATCGCCGTGCGGCGGGGGCCGTTGCAGCGGATCTGGGGTTCAGGGACCATCACGCTGTCGAATGGAGTGGATGCTCCGCTCCGTCTGCAGAACGTTCCGACCGTCACGCTGGTGCACGAGACGCTGGCCGACCAGATCGAGGTCAGTCAGATCCTCGCTCACCGCGACGCGCAGGCCGGATCCGAAGCGGGCGTCACGCTCTGACTTCCTCCCGCCCTGTTGCGGGTGTGTGCTCCGGCCATCCTCGGATGCGAGAGAATGATGACGACGAATGGAGGCGGCACATGGCGCTACGTGTGGGCGTGATCGGTGGAGGACAGCTGGCCCGGATGATGATCGCTCCGGCGGTCGAACTCGGCCTCGAACTGCAGGTGCTCGCGGAGGCCGACGGCATGTCCGCTCAGCTCGCCGCATCCGCCGTCGGCGACTATCGCGACCTCGAGGCCGTCCGGGCCTTTGCCGCGGACGTCGACGTCATCACGTTCGATCACGAGCATGTGCCGCAGGAGATCCTCCGTGCGCTCGTCGCCGACGGCGTCGTCGTGCACCCCGGACCCGACGCTCTGCAGTTCGCACAGGACAAGCTCGTCATGCGCGCGAAGCTGCAGGAGCTCGACGTGCCGCAGCCGGATTGGGCAGCCGTCCGCACGGCGGATGAGCTGCAGGTCTTCCTCGACGCGCACCACGGTGCGGGCGTGGTGAAGACGCCGCGCGGCGGGTACGACGGCAAGGGCGTCCGCGTGGTCCGCAGCGCCGCGGAGGCGCAGGACTGGCTCGACGACCTCGCTGCCGCGGATGCGCTTCTCGTCGAAGAGCTCGTACCGTTCGTGCGGGAACTCGCCCAGCAGGTGGCTCGCCGTCCCAGCGGACAGATCGTGGCCTACCCGGTCGTCGAGACCGTGCAGCGCGACGGCGTCTGCGCCGAAGTCATCGCTCCGGCTCCGGCCGCCTCCGAGCGCCTCTCGCAGGTCGCAGAGGGCATCGGCCGGCGCATCGCCGAAGGACTCGGCGTCACCGGCATGCTGGCTGTCGAGCTGTTCGAGACGGACGACGACCGGATCCTGGTCAACGAGCTGGCCATGAGGCCGCACAACAGCGGTCACTGGAGCCAGGATGGTGCCGTGACGGGACAGTTCGAGCAGCATTTGCGCGCTGTCGCCGATCTGCCGCTGGGCAGCCCGGCTCCGCGTGCCCCGTGGTCCGTCATGGTCAACATCCTCGGCGGTCCGCAATCGGGCGCGCTGGGGGAGCGGTTCGACGGTGCGATGGCGGAGTACCCCGCCGCCAAGATCCACACGTACGGCAAGGAGCCGCGTCCCGGGCGGAAGGTCGGACACGTCAACGTGGCGAGCGACGATCTCGATGACGCGGTGTACATCGCCCGTGCCGCCGCGGCGCACTTCCTCTGAAACAGGCGGGTTCTGCGCCCTGTGCCGCGTGCCGTGGGGGGAATCTCCAGGGCCAGACCGTACCCTGAGCTAGTGACTGAGCCTCTTCATTCCTCCGCCGCGCCCCTGGTCGGCGTCGTCATGGGATCCGACTCCGACTGGCGCGTGATGAGCGATGCCTCTCAGGCGCTGACGGACTTCGGAATCCCGCATGAGGTCGAGGTGGTCTCCGCCCACCGCACCCCCGACAAGTTGATGAGCTACGCGCGCGAGGCCCGTGCCCGCGGCATCCGCGTCATCATCGCGGGTGCAGGGGGAGCAGCCCATCTGCCGGGAATGCTCGCCTCGATGACGCCGCTTCCCGTCGTCGGCGTGCCGGTTCCGCTCGCCTACCTCGACGGCATGGATTCCCTGCTCTCGATCGTCCAGATGCCCGCGGGGATCCCGGTCGCGACCGTGTCCATCGGCGGAGCACGCAACGCGGGACTCCTCGCGGCGCGCATCCTGGGAGTTGCCGATCCGGCGCTGGCAGACCAGATGGAGGCCTTCTCCCGTGATCTGGAGGCGCAGGTCGAGGCGAAGAACGAACGGCTGAAGGAGTCGCTGTGACCTTGGCGCCGCCTCGCGGCGCTGCTCGACCACTCATCGAGACCCGACCGCTGCGGCATCCGAATCCGGACGACTCCGGGACGATGGCAAAGCGGGGGTGGTGGCTGATCGTTCTCAACCTGCTCGTCCCCGGCTCGGCCCAGGTGCTCGCAGGCAGTCGCCGACTCGGGCGATTCGGGCTGGGCGCCACCCTTCTCGCGTGGGCCCTGGTCATCGTGGCAGCCGTCCTGGCTCTCTTCGCCCGCCCTGTCCTGTTGTGGCTGACGATCGGCGGAGGCTTCTTCTCCGCGGTGATTCTCACTCTCGTCCAAGTGCTCCTCATCGGTTATGCCGTGCTCTGGGTCGTCCTCACCTTCGACACCCTCCGTCTCGTGCGCCTTGTGAAGGTACCGACCGCGCATCGGCTCGCCATTCCGGTCGTCGCGCTCGTTCTCCTCGGGCTCGTCGGCGGTGCCTCGGCCTACGCGGCCACCGTGGTCGGCTCGACACGTAACACCATCGGTTCGATCTTCGGCCAGAGCGGTCCGAGCCTTGCGCCCAGCGATGGCTACTACAACATCCTGCTGTTGGGTGCGGACAGTGGCGACGGCCGCGATTCGATGCGCTTCGACAGCATCTCCGTGGTCTCCATCAACGCCGACAGCGGAGCCGTCACCATCACTGGCATCCCGCGCGAGCTTCCGAACGCGCCGTTCAGCGCGGGAAGCCCGATGCTCGAGCTGTACCCGGACGGGTTCGAGGGCCATGGTTCTTCGACCTGCGGCTGGAACGGGTGGATGAACCACGTGCGCAACGCCGCAGAGATCTGCCGAGAGGACCAGGGCACCGGCCTGTATCCGGATGCGGCTGCGCAGGGGTCGGCCCCGGGCATCGAAGCGACGAAGGATGCCGCGGAAGGCGTACTCGGAATCGAGATTCCCTATTACGTCTTCGTCGACATGCACGGGTTCGCCGAGCTCGTCGACGCTCTCGGCGGCGTGGACATCGACGTGACCGAACGGCTCCCCAAAGGCGGACCGCCTGAGGGATGGACCGGGACGGACGTCAACGAATGGGCGATCGGCTGGATCGAGGTCGGCCAGCAGCACATGAACGGCGACACGGCGCAGTGGTACGCGCGTTCCCGGTACACCACGAGCGACTGGGATCGCATGAAGAGGCAGCGCGAGCTGCAGGAGGCGATCCTCGACCAGTTCACGCCGCAGACGGTGCTGACCAGGTTCAACGAGGTGGCGGCCGCTGGGACAGCACTCATCGACACCGATCTGCCGCAGGATAAGCTCCCGGAGTTCTTCGACCTCATGCTGAAGGCCAAGGAACAGACCGTGCAGACGATCGAGCTCACGCCGGACAACGGTGTGGACGAGCATCAGCCGGACTACGGATACATCCACGAGATGATCCAGCAGAGGCTGCACCCGCCCACGGAGACGCCGACACCCAGCCCCTGAACGTCCGGCATGTCACACGGGGGAGTCCTTCACGCGTGGCGACCGCTCTGCGTCGCGCGTCCGGTCGACGTCAGGAGCATCCGGCGGCGGTGGGCCGTGCCTCACGACGCAGAACGGCCCACGGCCGCCACCGGAGATGGGTGACGGTCGTGGGCCTCCGGTGCGCTCACCGGGCTCGCCAGACGACGGTGATCGGAGGGGGAGGGATCACCGTCGTCCAGCCGACCACCGCTCGAAGCGGCGATCTGACCTAGGCGCGCTTGCGGCGAGCGGCGCCCGCAGCGACGAGTGCGCCACCGGCGACGAGCGCCACCGCGCCGCCTCCGAGGACCCACGGCGATACACTGCCGCCGGTGAGCGCGAGCTCGATGGTGCCGCTGCCCGTCAGAGGCAATTCGGTACCGGCTCCTGCGACCACAGAAGGATCGTGGTCGCAGCTTGCCGCGGCGTCATGCCCCTGCGAGACCGTGATGGTCGCGGTGTAGGAGCGGGAGCCGGAGAAGGCGACCCCGTAGGAACCCTGCCCGTCTGCCGGCGGGCGGAACGTGAGCGTCAGGCCCCCGTCGGCGCCGGCGGTGTTCCCCGACACGGCGGCGTCTGCGGCGTTCGCGCCGGAGATGGAGACGCCCACGTTCTCGGACGGCAGGAAGTACCCGGCGCCGAAGACGATGGTCGACACCTCGCAGCTGTCGATGATCGGGTCGTTGACGCGCACGCCCGGTGTCTCCGCATAGGAATCGGATGCTGCAGCCGGTACAGACGGCGCAGCGGTGGCGACAGTCGGTGCGATGAGCACGAGTGCGCCGGCGGTAAGGCTGATCGCAGCCAGTTTCTTCAGCATGATTCTCCCCAGATTTCACGCGGAATCGCCTCCGGACACACCCCTGCGTCCGACTGCGTGGGCTCTCCTTGCCCCCACGGCAAGATGATAGAACCCAGATATTCCCCAGTGAGTCGACAGTACCCTATCGACGCGCGAAAGTCACGATGCGCAGAGGAGCTTTTCTCGTGTCGTCTTCGGGGTGTCGATCATCGGCGTGTGGAGGACCTGCGTGAGACGCTCGCCTGCACCAGTTCCCTGGAACTCGATCGTGATCGTGGTCGATTCCCCCGGGGCCAGAAGCACCTCATGCTGCACGACGGGGCGACCGTCGAGCATCGCGGTCTGCACCCCCTCCTCCGCGCCGTCGCGATCGATGTGCGAGGGGGTGGCGCCCTGAGGTCCATACAGCGCGATCAGGGTTCGCACCGAGCCGGCAGGGACTCCGTACCACCCGTTGGCGGTCACATACGCGGGCAGGCTGGTCGCTGCATCGGCGGGGGCGTCGTTCGTCCAGGTCACCCGCAGTTGCGTGGTGGGTTCGCCGTCGCACGTGCCCACCGCGGTCGTGATCGAGGCGGCGGTGTAGTAGTCCATCTTTCCGCCGGTGGTGTCGTTCAGGAGCACGCCGACATAGGTCGCATCCGCTGTGTCCGAGGGTACGGTCCCGCCCAGGGAGGACGCAGCGAGAACGCTCTGCTCGTCTTCGTGTGCGCTCCAGATCCGGATCCGGCCCTGATCGGACGACTCGGCGAGGGATCCGATCAGCGCCTGGGGGTCTCCGCCGGAAAGAGCCGCACCGAACAGGGCGCTCGCGGCCTGAGCGAAGACCTCGTCCTGAATCCGCGGATCGGGGATCGTCGCGTAGATCTCGGAGAGCAGGATGCTGACGATGGTCTCGGGAGTGGCCGTGAAGGAGCCGAACGTGATGTCTCCCGTGGCCTTCATGAGGTTCGCGGCGACGACGGTGTCGACCGCGATGACACCGTCGACGGTGCCCCCGAATCGTCCCTCCCAGCGCGCGGCGATCGTAGGACCGGCTTCGGAGAAGTCGGGGATGCTCGTGATGTTCTGCAGGTATCGCCCCGGACGATCCTCGAACAGGGCGACCGTGGTGTCGCTGAGGGGAAGCGGGGCGTCCAGCACGGGGAAGTCCGGAGTCGACGCCTGCCTCTGCAATGTGATCTTCCCGTTCTCGGCGTGCAGCAGGGCGGTGGAGCCGATGATGCCGCCGGAGGAGCGGAGCTCGGCGTTGTTCTGCATCGCCAGGACGTAGTTGCGGGGGCCTTCTCCGCCGAGCATCGTCGGCAGGAGCACCGAGGCGCCGTGGAGCGCGCCGATCGCGCTGGCTGCCTGGCTCACGGTCGATCGCATCTCCTTGACGGCGTCTGCCAGCGGCCGCACCGTCGCGTCGTCATCGATCCGCAGCGCCTGCTGTTGCGCCGCGCTGAGCGTCGCGCTCGCCTCGCCGAGCGGTGCTTCGATCGCCGCGAAAGGCGCGAGGTCGATGGCTCCTCCGGCGAAACCGAGGCCGGCGAGATCGAACTCCCCGGCGACGGAGAGAAGCGGGGTGAGCGCGTTGTCCGCGACGTCGTCCGCGATCTCGGCCACCTCGCTGACCGCGCGGAAGTTCGGACCGATCCACGGGAGCACACCGAACGCCTGCCAGACCGGATCGGAGGTGAGGGCATGAGCGGACTGCGCGTGATGTGCGATGCTCCTCGCGATCGGCTCCGCGCCATCGAGATCGGCGGCGGCGATCGACGCCTTCAGGCGTGAGGAGTCCTTGGCGACCTGCTGGAGGTCGTTCACGGCTCCGATGCCGCGCACGACGACCCATCCGATGGCGATGACGAGCAGCGCCACGAAGATGCCGATGGTCCACCCGATCCACCGGCGCCGCACGGGAAGTCGCCCATCGCTCATCTGAGCATTCAAGCATGAACCATTCGCCACCGGTGGGCGGATGCTGAGGGAAGGCTGACAGTCGCCCGGCGCGGGGCGGCGTTCCACGGTCGGACGGCACTGCGCCGTTAACCTGAAGCCATGGGTGCTCGACTTCGCGTGGTTCTGGATCAACTGGTGCATGTCGTCGATCCCGACCATGCCGCAGCGGCGATGGACCTGACCTTCGGCCTCGTCGCGACGGCGCCGTCGGGCTGCTCCGTGGATGCGATCGTCCCCGCGGGTGCCGACGTCTCGATCCCCGGTGTCGACGACGTGCGCACGCTCTCCTTGGCACGTCGCGAGCTCGCTGCGGCCTGGCAGCTCGGATTCGCGCCGGGCGTCGGTGGCGGACTCATCCACTCGCCGACTCTGATGGCCCCCCTCGTGCGCCACGACAGGCTGCATGAGAATGATCAGACGACGGTGACGCTCTGGGATCTCGCCGCATGGGACGCGCCGGACACTCTCTCCAAGTCCGCGGTCGCGTGGCAGCGTGGCATGCTGCGGCGCGCGGTCAAGCATGCGGACGCCGTCGTGGTGCCGTCGCACGCGATCGCGCGTCGATTGTCGGAGTTGGCGAAGCTGGGCGATCGCATCCGGGTGATCGCCGGGGCGGCCCCGGAAGGTTTCGCCGTGCCGACGGATGCGGACGGCCGACGAGCGGAACTCTCTTTGCCGGGGCGCTACGTGGTGTTGACGGGGTCGGCGGCCACGCTGTCGGAAGGGTTCCGGGGCGCGGTCGCGGCGGACGTCGATGCCGTCGTACTCGATGCGCCCGAGGGCACGGAGCCGCACCTGGCGGAGATCGCCGCGGCAGGCGGACTTCCCGAACGACGCGCGCACATCAGGGGCGCGCTGTCGGCGGAGGACCGGGCCGCCGTCCTCGCCGGTGCGGACGCCTTCGTCGCCACGAACCCGGTGGCAGCGTGGCCATGGCGTGCGGTGGAGGCCATGAGCGCGGGAGTGCCAGTCGTCGCGATAGACAGCGGAGCGCACCACGACGTGATCGCGGACGGCGGACGTCTCGTGGCCGTCGAGGCGCTCGCGGACGCGGTCGCGGACGCTGTGGGCCCCGGGGGCGAACGGTTGCGAGTGCTCGCCGCCGATCGGTCGAGGGCGTTCTCCTGGGCGAGTTCGGCCGAGCGCGTCTGGGGCCTGCACGCGGACCTGTAATCAGCTGAGAGCGGCCTGCGCATCCTCGCGACACGCCGTGTGCTGCTCGCACATTCACCGCAACAGTGGCATCATCCTGCAACTTCCGTCACACTGGTCACATGTCTCGACGTGCCCCACGCTCTCGAAACACACTGAGGGGTCCCCAGCTCCTCACCTGTTTCCTTGCTGCCATCGCTGTTGTCCTGAGCACCGTGATCCCTGCCGGTGCGGCCACGGCATCCGTGTCCACGAGCGCGGTGAGCGCTGCGCGCACCGCCGCGGACCCGGTGTCGACGGGAGCGGTGAAGACCGGTCTGGCCGGTTTCTCGGCCGGCAACATCATCAGCGACGCCGTGTTCACCAACAAGAGCACGATGACCGAGGCGCAGATCCAGACCTTCTTCAACAGCAAAGTGGCCAAGTGCCAGACCGGCTACGTCTGCCTCAAGGACTTCAAGATCACCTCGGTCACTCGGCCCGCCGACGCGTACTGCAGCGGCTACACCGGGGCGGCGAACGAATCGGCGGCGCGCATCATCTATCGCGTCGCCCAGGCGTGCGACATCAACCCCCGGGTGCTGATCGTGATGCTCCAGAAGGAGCAGGGACTGGTGACGCACACCTGGCCGAGCGCATGGCGGTACAACATCGCGCTGGGGCAGGGATGCCCGGACACGGCGGCGTGCGACCCGAACTACATCGGTTTCTTCCACCAGATCTACGGCGCTGCGCGCCAGATGCAGATCTACATGGAAGGCAAGTGGTTCCAGTGGTACGCGCCGGGCAAGACCTGGAACATCCTCTACAACCCGAGCGCCTCCTGCGGCTCGGCGCCCGTCCGCGTGGCGAACGCTGCCACGGCCGCTCTCTACTACTACACGCCGTATCAGCCGAATGCGGCGGCTCTCCGTGCCGGCTACGGCGAGGGAGACTCCTGCTCGGCCTACGGAAACCGCAACTTCTACAACTACTTCACCGATTGGTTCGGCTCCACACAGGCCCCGGCCTCGACGCTGCCGCTGTTGAGCTCGGCGAACACGTCGTCCTATGTGGTCGCGGTCGACGCGGCGGGAACGGTGTGGGGATACCCGTTCGCGAAGGGCGTCTGGGGCAACCGCGTCTCGATGGCCACCGGACTCGGATCTCCGCGTGCGTTCTTCGGCGCCGGCGACCTCAACGGCGACGGACGCCGTGACTTCATCGTCGTCGACGCCAACGGCCGTCCTTCCGCTCTCTACGGCGACGGGAGCACCAAGCTGACGGCCCCCGTCTCGCTGGCGGGGGACTGGAGCGGAGTCGTCAACATCGTGCCTGCGGGTGACTTCAACGGCGACGGTGTGCCCGACCTCTTCACCACCGATGCGTCCGGTGGCCTGTACCTGCGAGCCGGCGATGACCGCGGCGGCTTCCGCGCGCCGGTTCTCGTGGGCAGCGGATGGAGCACGATGAGCATGCTCGTCGGCGGTATCGACATGAACGGGGATGGTCGGAGCGACCTCATCGCACGGGACTCGACAGGTCGTCTGTTCCTCTATCCCGGAAACGGCAGCGGCGGCTGGGGCACGCGGGCGCAGATCGGGAGCGGCTGGTCGTCGATGACCGGCATCTTCAGCCCCGGAGACTTCACCGGGAACGGGACCCCGGACCTCCTCGCCCACACGGCGACGGGCGCGCTCGTCGCGTACGAAGGCCGCGGCAGCGCCTACCTGGCGTCGGCCGGCACGGTGGGCAGCGGCTGGCAGTCGCTCCTCACGAAGGCATCACCCGGCGCAGCCGTGACCGCGCCCCGCGCGCTTCCCGCAGGATTCGGGAACGTCGATGCGCAAGTGGGCAACGACGTGGTCGCGCTGACGTCGACGGGGGAGCTGCGACTGTACGGCGGGAACGGCGCGGGCAGCTGGCGCTCCTCGAAGGTCATCGCGACGGGGTGGAGCCCGACAGACAAGATCATCTCCCTGGGAGACTTCACGGGCGACGGTCGCAGCGACCTCGGGCGTATCGACTCGTCGGGCGTCCTGTCGCTCTACCCCGCGGAAGGGACAGGCTTCGGGCAACCGATCCGAATCGGACACGGGTGGGGTGGCTTCGCCCAGCTGATCGGCGGGGTCGACTTCGACGGCGATCGCAAACCCGACGTGATCGCTGTCCGCACGGACGGCACGATGTGGCTGTATCGCGGGAATGGCGCGGGCGGTTGGCAGGGTGACAGCGCGCAGATCGGCAAGGGCTGGGATGTCGTCGACCTGGTCGTCAACGCCGGTGACTTCAACCGCGACGGTCGGACGGAGCTGATCGCCAGAACCAAAGACGGCGCACTCCGCATGTATCCTCTGACCGGTCAGGGCGGGTTCGGCGAGGTGCAGCAGATCGGCAAGGGGTGGGGCGGATTCACGTCGCTCGTCGGGCCGGGAGACTTCAACGGCGACCGTGCGACCGATCTGCTCGCGATCCGCAGCGACGGCGTCATGATGCTCTACGCCGGGAACGGCAAGGGCGGTTGGGGTGCGAGCACGCAGATCGGTTCGGGGTGGCAGTCGATCGTCAGTCTCGGCTGACCCCGGCGGCGTCGAGCGGGTCACCAGGTACCCGCATGGGATACTGAGTGTCGCGACGGATACGTCGCGCCGTCGAGTGAGTGGGCCTGTGACCGATACCCGAGATCTTTTCGCTGCCGTCCCGCGTTCCGCATTCGAGACTCCCGGCACCAGCCGAGGGCTGATCGATGTGGTGCGCTGGCGCTATCTTCTGAACCTTCTCGTCAGGACCGGCGTCACCACGAGGTATCGCAACTCCGTGCTCGGATGGACCTGGTCGTACGTGCGTCCGGCGGCCCAGTTCCTCGTGTTCTGGGTGGTTCTCGGGCTGTTCATGAATCTCGACCGCGGCATACCGAACTATGCCGTCTATCTCTTCTCGGGCATCGTGGTCATCAACCTGTTCTCCGAGGCCTTCAAGAATGCGACCACCTCGATCGTCGGCAATGCGCCGCTCGTGAGGAAGGTCTTCCTGCCGCGCCAGCTGTTCGCGGTGTCGGCGGTGATCGTCGCATTCGTGCACTTCCTCCCGCAGGTGGGGCTCCTTCTGATCGTCTGCCTGCTGCTGGGGTGGATCACTCAGATCTCGATCCTGTCGATCCTCGCGATCCTCGCGGGAATGCTGATCGTCATGCTGTTCGCTCTCGGGCTGGGACTCTTCTTCGGCGCGATCAACGTGCGCTTCCGCGATGCCGAGAACATCGTCGAGCTCCTTCTGCTCCTCGCGACCTGGGCATCGCCCGTTCTGTACGCGTGGACCCAGGTGCAGGACGCCGTGGTCGACCGTCTCGGCTGGCCGCAGTGGGTCGTCGAGCTCTACATGCTCAACCCGATCACGCAGGGCGTCGAACTCTTCCACTACGCGTTCTGGCGCCCGGTCACGGAGACCACGTTCGCGCTGCCGCCCGATCTCGCATGGAACACCCTGTGGACGTTCCTGATCGCAGTCGGCACGCTGCTGGTCGGACAGACCGTTTTCCGGCGCCTCGAAGGAAGGTTCGCGCAAGACCTATGAGCGAGCAGATGGCGATCAAGCCCAGCATCATCATCGACGGTGTCCGCAAACGCTTCACCCTCAACCACGCGTTCTCCCTCAAGGACACCGTGGTCGCGTGGATCAAGAGGCGAAAGCTCACGAGCGAGTTCGAAGCTCTCAAGGGAGTCGACCTCACGATCGGCGAGGGCGAATCCGTGGCGATCCTCGGCCTCAACGGCTCCGGCAAGTCCACACTCCTCAAGCTCATCTCCGGCGTCATGGAGCCCGACGACGGAGAGGTCCTCACACGGGGGCGTGTGGCGGGTCTCATCGAGGTCGGCGCCGGATTCCATCCCGAGCTGTCGGGGCGGGAGAACGTCTTCCTCAACGCCGCGATCCTCGGCATGAAGAGGCACGAGATCGAAGCACGGTACGACGAGATCGTCGCGTTCAGCGAGATCGAGCAGTTCATCGATCAGGAGGTGAAGCACTACTCCTCGGGCATGTTCATGCGACTCGCCTTCTCCGTCGCGATCCACGTCCAGCTCGACGTGCTCCTCGTGGACGAGATCCTGTCCGTGGGAGATGCTCCGTTCCGTGAGAAGTGCCGACTGAAGTTCGAAGAGCTCATCGCGGAGGGCAAGACCCTCGTCGTGGTGAGCCATGACATGGAGATGGTGCGCGAACTCTGCACGCGCGGCGTCGTCATCAACAAGGGCGAGGTTGTCTACGACGGCGAGGTCGAGGGGGCGATCGCCCTGGTGGACGCGTGATCATCGAATGGGTGGCGCAGGCGCCGGTGCTGCTGGTGGCGGCACTGGTGATCTTCGTTCCCGGTTCGGCCGCGCTCTACCTGCTCGGGGTGCGCGGGATCGCCCTGGTCGCTGCGGCGCCCCTCTTCAGCACCTTCGCGACGGCTGCCGTCGCGATCGCGCTCGGCATGATCGGGGTGGGGTGGTCCCCGCTGAGCTGGGGTCTCGCGATCCTGATCCTGATCGGCGTCACCGCCCTGATCGGACGTGCGCTGGGTGGACGCTTGAGCGCTGCACCGAGTCGAGCGCGATGGCTCCTGCCGTCCGCGCTCGTCATCGGTGTCCTGCTCGGGATCTGGCGCCTCGCGACCTACATCACCGACCCCGCGGGAATCTCTCAGACGAATGACGCCGTCTTCCACATGAATGCCGTGCGCTTCATCCTGGAGACCGCGAACGCGTCGTCGCTGGACGTCAACCAGGTGATCGGTGGCAGCTCGTTCTACCCGGCCGCCTGGCATGCCGTGACCTCTCTCATCGTGGCGATGACCGGAAGCAGCATTCCGGTCGCAGCGAACATGCTGACGCTGGTGATCGGCGCGCTCATCTGGCCGCTGGGGATCAGCTGGCTCGCACGCATCCTGACCGGGTCCGATGCCGTGGCTGCCTACGCGGCGATCCTGTCGAGTGCGCTGCAGACGTTCCCGTTGCTGATGTTCCAGTGGGGAGTGCTGTTCCCGAACGCCCTGTCGACCGCGATGATCCCGGCGGCGATCGCCGTCGTGATGACCTTGCCGCAGTGGGTGGACGGCCGAGATCGGTGGCGCCCACTCGCCCGGGCAGCACTCCTCGTGCTCGTCGTCATCGGTGCGCTCGCGCTGTCGCAGCCGGCCGCACTGCTTCCCTGGGCGGCGATCGTGCTGGTCTGGATCACGGCGCGCGTCGCGCGGGACGAACGTCTCGCCCGTTCGCGCCGATGGGTGGTCATCGTGGTGTCCTGGATCGCTCTCGCGGTGATCTGGGTCGTGCTCTCTCGCGGTACAAGCGGGTCGCACTGGCCGCCGTTCCGGGGCAAGGTCGAAGTGTTCCTCGACGTCCTGCTGAACGGTCAGCTCCGCGTGCCGTTCGCGGTGGGGGTGAGCGTCCTGATGCTGGTCGGGCTCGTCGTCGCCTGGCGCGTGCGTGCTCTGCGGTGGTTCGTCTTCGCGTGGGCCGGCATCTCTCTTCTGTATGTGCTCGTCGCCGCCATCGGCGCGCCGCTCGTGAGGGTCAACATCCTGGGCGCCTGGTACGCCGATCCGTATCGGATCGCCGCACTCGCACCGATCGTCGTGATCCCCTTGGCCGCGATCGGTCTCGACGCCCTCATCGCAGCAGTCGCCTCGAGGGTGCGTCGTCGCTCCGGCGCAGCCCCCTCGTCGCGGGTGACCCCCGAGACGGTCGGCATCGCCGTGGCCACGCTGTTCATGATCGTCCTGGTGCTGGTCCGTCCCGTCGCGATGCCGGCGTTCCTCGAGGCCACTTTCGACCGCGAATCGCGCTATGTCGCCGTCGACGACAGCTTCCTCACCCCGGACGAACGCCAGCTCCTGGAGTCGCTGGACGATTTCGTGGCCCCGGGCGAGCGTGTCATCAGCAATCCCTCGACCGGAGCCGGATTCGGCTACATGCTGAGCGGGGTCGATGTGTACCCGCGCACGTGGTCTGCGCCACGGACTGCGACCTGGGAGGTGCTCGCCGAGGGGCTGCGCGATGCCGGCACCGACAGCTCGGTCTGCGAGGCCCTGCAGGCCTACGCGGATCCGCAGTACGTGCTCGACTTCGGCCCGGGGGAGGCGGGACCCGGTCGTTACGAGATGCCGGGCTTCACCGACTTCGACGGCCAGACCGGATTCGACAAGGTCGCGGAGGTCGGAGACGTCTCACTCTGGCGAATCACAGCGTGCTCTCGATGAGCTCGACGTCGGCATCGGTAAGATCGCAGTCGATGCGCTCGATTGATCCGTCCGTTCTCGTCGTCATTCCGGCGCTGAACGAAGAAGACTCCGTCGGCGAGGTCGTTCGTGCCGTCGTCTCGGCCGTCCCCTCCGCCCGGTGTCTCGTCGTCGACGACGGTTCTTCCGATCGCACAGCGGAACGGGCCGCCGCTGCGGGAGCGATCGTGCTCTCACTGCCGTACAACCTCGGGGTCGGCGGTGCGATGCGCACGGGCTTCCGGTTCGCCCGGGCGCATGACTACCGCACCGTCGTCCAGGTCGATGCCGACGGGCAGCATGATCCCTCCGCGATCCTGCAGTTGCTCGAGGGGCTGGACGAGGCCGACCTCGTGATCGGCGCGCGGTTCGCGGGGATCGGCGACTACGGCGTGCGCGGACCCCGCCGTTGGGCGATGCGTGTGCTGGCGACGGTCATGAGCCGTGTCGCTCGCACCCGCCTGACGGATGTCACCAGCGGCTTCAAGGCGGCAGGCCCCCGGGCGGTGGCACTCTTCGCGGACAACTTCCCGGCCGAGTACCTCGGAGACACGATCGAAGCGCTGGTGATCGGCGCGCGGGCCGGACTCACGATCAGGCAGGTTCCCGTCGCGATGCGCCAGCGGCAGGGAGGCGAGCCGTCGCACCGACCGTGGAAGGCTGCGGTGTACCTCACGCGCGCGTGTGCGGCGTTCCTGCTGGCCATGCTGCGTCCGCGCACCCCGATCGAAGGAGTGCGATGAGCCCGATCACTTACGCGTTCGGTATCGTCGCAGCGCTTCTCGCGTTGTTCGCGATCATCGAGCTCATGCGCAGGGGAACCCTTCGCGAGCGGCACGCCGTGTGGTGGTTCGTGGGAGGTCTGCTCGCGCTCGTCCTCGCCGTGTTCCCCCAGACGCTCACCTGGGTGGCACGCGTGCTCGGCGTCGCCCTGCCCATCAACCTGGTCTTCTTCGTCGCGATCGGTCTGCTCTTCCTGGTGAGCCTGCAGTACGGCGCGGAGTTGACCCGCACGGAGGAGAAGATGCGGGCGCTCGCCGAGAAGTCCGCCTTCCATGAGCAGCGCATTCAGGCTCTCGAGGCACGGATCGCCGACCTCGGTGCGCACACCGACGGTGACGACGACGGGGGAGTCGCGCCGTGAGCCGGCCGGCCCGCGCCATCATCGCCTCACGTCTGTTCCCCCCGGAAGTGAGCGCCGGCGCCTTCCGGCTCGGAGCGCTGGCTGAGGCGCTGCGTGCGCAGGGCGACATCGCCGTCCTCACCACGAGACCTCCCTCGCACGCGCCTGCGGCGGCAGATGCCCCTGGGGTCGACGTGCGCAGGTGGCCGGTCCTCCGCGACCGCGGCGGGAACGTGCGCGGCTACGTCCAGTACATGAGCTACGACGTTCCGCTTCTGCCGCGCCTGCTGTTCTCCCGCTTCGACGTGGTGATCGCGGAGTCCCCTCCGACCACGGGTATCGTCGCCTCTCTGGTCGCCGCGATGCGGCGCAAGCCCGTCGTCTACTACGCCGCGGATGTGTGGACGGACGGCGTCATCTCGATGGGGGCGCCGAAGCCGGTCGTCGGAGTGATGCGCTGGATGGAGCGCGCGGTACTGCGCCGTGCCGCCGCGATCATCTCCGTGTCCGACGAGGTGACCGAGCGTCTCCTCGTGCTCGATGCCGACCCGGATCGCATCGCCACGGTGGGCAACGGCATCGACACGGCCGTCTTCACGCCCGAAGCCACGGTCCCCGACGGAGCCGGGCGCTACTTCGTCTACACCGGGACGATGTCGGAATGGCAGCGTCCGGACGTCTTCATCCGTGCCTTCGCGCAGATCGCCTCCGAGAATCCGGACGTGCGTGTCAAGTTCTTCGGGCAAGGCGCAGTCGAACAGGACCTGCGCGCGCTCGCCGAGTCGATCGTGCCCGGTCGCATCGATTTCGGCGGTGTGGTGAGCCCGGCGCAGTCAGCGGGGTGGATCCGCGGGGCGGTCGCGTCGCTCGTGAGCATCGTGCCCGGCATCGGCTACGACTTCGCCCGACCGACCAAGACCTACGCGGCGGCGGCCGTCGGCACTCCCGTCCTCTTCGCGGGCCCCGAGACCGGTTCCCGGCTCGTGAAGGACGCGGATCTCGGGCTCGCCGTCGATTTCGACGCCGATGCGGTCGCGGCCGCGATGAGGGTGCTGCTCTCCGAGGCCGAGACCGGGCGTACCGAGGAACGACGCCGGGTGCGCGCGTCGTGGGCGAGGGACAACGTGTCGTTGACGGCGGTGGCCGCCAGAGTGGCGGCAGTCGTCTCGCAGGTTCGTCACGAGCGGACGACTAAGATCGAGGATGCGCGACGCGCGCATTCCGGACCCGATGGAAGGCCAGTTTCGTGACCAACACCGGCAATGTGCGGATCGTCGACTCCGCCGACGTCTCCGCTGACGCCTCGATCGGCGACGGCTCCTCCATCTGGCACCTCGCACAGGTCCGCGAGGACGCGCAGATCGGTGCGAACTGCATCGTCGGCCGCGGCGCCTACATCGGAACCGGCGTGATCATGGGGGACAACTGCAAGGTGCAGAACTACGCCCTCGTCTACGAACCCGCCAAGCTCGGCGACGGTGTCTTCATCGGCCCCGCCGTCGTGCTGACCAACGACACCTACCCGCGTGCCATCAACGCCGACGGCTCGATCAAGAGTGCGCACGATTGGGAACCGGTCGGCGTGACGATCGAGACCGGTGCCGCGATCGGGGCCAGGGCGACATGCGTCGCTCCGGTGACGATCGGTGCCTGGGCGACGGTCGCCGCCGGAGCCGTCGTGGTCAAGGACGTCCCTGCCTATGCGCTGGTCGCCGGGGTCCCGGCGCGCAGAATCGGCTGGGTGGGGGAGTCGGGCGTTCCGCTCGTCCCCGGCGATGCGGATGGCACCTGGGTGTGCCCGAGTACCGGTGCGCACTATACCGAGACCGATGGAACACTGATCAAGGAGACCGTGTGAGCGAGTTCATTCCCCCCGCAAAGCCCATCATCGGAGATGAGGAGCGCGCGGCAGTAGATCGTGTGATGCGCAGCGGCATGGTCGCGCAAGGCCCCGAGGTCGCGGCGTTCGAGGCGGAGTTCTCGGAGCACTTCGTGCCGGGACGTCCGTCCGTGGCGGTCAACTCCGGAACGGCCGGATTGCACCTCGGACTGCTGGCTGCCGGTGTCGGCGCCGGCGACGAGGTCATCGTGCCCTCGTTCACGTTCGCGGCGACCGGGAACTCGGTGGCGCTCACGGGTGGAACCCCGGTCTTCGTCGACATCGAGCCCGACACGTTCACGCTCGACCCCGAAGCCGTCGCCGCGGCGATCACTCCGCGCACGAAGGGCATCCTCCCCGTCCACCTGTACGGCCACCCGGCTCGCATGCGTGAGCTCGAGGCTCTGGCCGCCGAGCGCGGTGTCGCCCTCTACGAAGATGCAGCGCAGGCCCACGGTGCGTCTCTCGACGGGCGACCGGTCGGATCGTTCGGCGAATTCGCGATGTTCAGCCTCTACCCGACGAAGAACATGACCAGCGGCGAAGGCGGCATGGTCACGACGGCGACGGATGAGATCGCTCGTCGGGTGAAGCTCCTGCGCAACCAGGGCATGGAGCGTCAGTACGAGAACGAGGTCATCGGCTTCAACGCCCGCATGACCGACATCCATGCGGCGATCGGTCGTGTGCAGCTGACCAAGGTCGATGCGTGGACCCGGACGCGTCAGGCCAACGCCGCGTTCCTCGACGCGAATCTCGCGGGCGTCGTCGTGCCGCCCGTGGCCGAAGGCGCCGTGCACGTCTACCACCAGTACACGATCCGCGTGCCCGAGGACCGGGACGGCTTCGTCGCCGCGCTGAAGAACGAGTACAACGTGGGCGCGGGTGTGTACTACCCGATCCCGAACCACCGTCTGCCCTCGCTGACGCATTTCGCCCCGGGGCTCGACCTTCCCGTGACCGAGCGCGCGGCCCGTGAGGTCGCCTCGCTTCCCGTGCATCCTTCGCTGAGCCAGGACGACCTCGAGCGCATCGTGGCCGCCGTGAACGCCGTCGCGAAGGCAGGCGCCTGATGGTCCTGCGCGCCGGCCTGCTCGGCGTGGGGATGATGGGACGTCACCATGCGCGGGTGCTCCGCGAGATCGAGGGAGTCGACCTCGTCGCGATCGCCGATCCCGGTGGCGACCCGCACGGTGTGGCAGGCGACCTGGAGATCCTCCCCGACATCGATGCGCTGATCGGTGCGGGCATCGACATCGCGGTCGTGGCTGTACCCACACGCTTCCACGAGGACGCGGCGATCAAGCTTGCGGCTGCAGGCGTCCACACGCTGGTCGAGAAGCCCATCGCGCATGACATCCATGCAGGTCAGCGGATGGTGGATGCCTTCGCCACTGCAGGGCTCGTGGGCGCTGTCGGGCACATCGAGCGCTTCAATCCCGCTCTTCAGGAGCTGCGCCGTCGCATCGAGGCGGGCGAGCTCGGCGCGGTGTATCAGGTCGCGACGCGGCGCCAGGGGCCCTTCCCCTCCCGCATCGCCGACGTCGGGGTCGCGAAGGACCTCGCATCGCATGATGTCGACCTCACGGCGTGGGTCGTGCAGAGCGACTACGAACGAGTCTTCGCGCAGACCGCCTTCAAGAGCGGTCGCGAGCACGAGGACATGATCACGATCACCGGGCGCACGGCATCCGGGGTCATCGTGAACAACATCGTGAACTGGCTCAGCCCGATGAAGGAGCGCGTCACTCTCGTCACCGGCGAGAAGGGAGCCTTCGTCGCCGACACGTCGACCGGCGATCTCACCTTCTATGCCAACGGCACCATCCCGCTCGAGTGGGAGTCCGTGTCGTCGTTCCGCGGGGTCTCAGAAGGAGACGTCACGCGCTATGCGTTCGCCAAGCGCGAGCCGCTGCGCGTCGAGCACGAGGCCTTCCGCGATGCTGTGCTCGGTCACGAGACCGACGTCGTCACCATGGAGCAGGGCCTGAGGACGCTCGCCGTCGTGGAAGCCGCGCTCGAGTCGGCCCGCAGCGGAGACTCCGTCTCGCTCGTCTCCGGCTGAGGCCGTCGACACCGGCATGAGCGCTATCGCTCGGCTCAAGAGGGCTGTGGTCGCGGTGATACCGGACCCGATCGCGGAGAGGGTGCTTCCCTGGCGTCGCACCGCCTTCCGAGCGGCGGGGGTGTCGCGGCCCGCCGACGCACCGGTGCGCCTCCTGATCGGCCCCGTGAACTCGGCAGGTCAGGGTTTCGCGTGGGCGCGGGCCGCCGATCGCATCCCGGGTGTCTCCGCGATGAACTTCATGTACCGAGGGGCGCAGGATGTCTTCGCCTACCCGGCTGATCACTCGGTGTCGACCGCGTACTTCGTGGAGAACCGGCGCTGGCAGCGGACCCAGAGGCGCGCCGTCGAACAACGTTTCACGCATGTCCTCGTGGAATCGGGGCGTGCGCTGTTGGGCGGGGGAGCGACGGCCGAGGTCGACGTCGCCCACCTGACCCGGCAGGGTGTGCAGGTGGGCCTGCTCTGGCACGGCAGCGACATCCGGCTGCCGAGCGTGCATCGGGAGATGGAGGCGGACTCGCCGTTCCTCGACGGGACGTATCCGGAGCAGGCGAGGCTGGAGGCCATCGCCGCGGCGAACGGCCGCCTGATGCGGACCTCCGGCCTCCCCAGTCTGGTGTCCACTCCCGACCTGCTGTCCTTCGCCCCCGATGCGCAGTGGCTCCCGGTCGTCGTGGATGCGCGTGTCTGGGCGGACGCCGCGCCCGTGCGCGCGTTGCAGCGAAGTCGTCCTGTCGTGATCCACGCGCCCAGCAGGGCCGGATTGAAGGGGACGCCGCTGATCGCCGAGGTCATGCGGCGCCTGGATGACGAGAAGATCATCGAGTATCGCGAGGTGCACGGGGTCTCCGCCGCTCAGATGCCGGAGGTGTACGGCGCGGCGGACATCGTGCTCGACCAGTTCTCGCTCGGCATCTACGGCGTCGCCGCGTGCGAGGCGATGGCCAGCGGGCGAGTGGTCGTGAGCCACGTCTCCCCGGAGGTGCGCGAGCGCGTGCACGCGATCACCGGACGGACTCTTCCGGTGATCGAGGCGACCTCGGCCGATCTGGAGAGCGTCCTGCGCGGCATCGTCGCCGATCGCGAGGACGCGCTGGCGGTCGCCGACGACGGACCCGCCTTCGTCGCGGAGGTGCACTCCGGTGCGCGTTCCGCCGAAGTGCTGGCTGCTTTCCTGGGCGTCGCGACAGCGACGTCCAGTGATCACATGGGAGACTGGAACGATGCCCGCTGATTCGTATTCGCAGAAGACCGCCTCGTGAAGCTCGTCGCGAAGACCTACCGAGAGCTCATCGGCTACCTTCCCGGCGATGCGCGGTCCTATCTGCTGCGCTACGTCGTCGTATCGTGCCTGCTGAGCATCCTGGACATCGCAGCGATCATGCTCCTCGCGCTGAGCCTGACTCCGATGATCGCGCGGACGACGATCACGCTTCCGGTGGTCGGGGCGATCGGTGAGGACGACTACATCTGGCTGATCGGATCCGTCGCGATCCTGATCCTCATCAAGTCGGTTCTCGCCCTCCTGCAGCAGTGGTTCGCCACCCGACGTTTCGCCGATTTCGAGCTCGAGATCGGTCGCCAGCTGTTCGACAGCTACATCAAGGCCCCGTGGACCTACCGACTGGGCCGCAACACCGCGCAGATCGTTCGCATCGCCGACGTCGGCATCGCCAACACGATCAGCGGGTTCCTGCTCCCGATCGTCCAGCTGCCGGCGCTCATCGTCAGCTTCACCCTGATCCTGGGCGTCATCGTCGTCGCGCAGCCCTTCACCGCGCTCATCACGGTGATCTATCTGGGGCTCATCATGGCGCTGCTGTACTGGGTCGTCTCGGGTCGTTCGGTCCAGGCCGGCCGCGTCTCGCGGGACTACTCGTTCAAGGTCGCGACGCTGATGACCGAGATGATGCAGGCGCTCAAGGAGATCACCCTCCGCAACAAGGCCGGCGAAGTCGCGGGCATCGTCCAATACAACCGCTCCTTCAGCACCCGCGCTCGCGCGAACATGAACTTCCTCGGTTCCGTGCCGGGGTTCGTGCTGAACTCTGCCCTCGTCGGCGGATTCGTGCTCGTGGGCGGCATCGGCTACTGGCGCGGTGGCATGGAGGAGGCGCTGGCTTCCGTCGCCCTGTTCGCGGTCGCCGGATTCCGCCTCGTGCCCTCGCTCACCGGATTCCAGTCGATCGTCACGACGACGACCGCCAACGTGCCGCACGTCCAGGCGGTCATCTTCGACATCCAGGTGTCGGAGAAGTACATCGAGGTGGCGGAGAAGCTCGGCCAGGATCCCATCGAGGGCGAGCCGAAGATGCTGCGTCTCGAGGGAGTGTCCTTCGGCTATCCGAAGCATGAGGACACCCCCGCCGTGCATGACATCACGCTCGAGATCCCGATCGGCAGCTCTCTCGCACTCGTGGGGTCGTCCGGTGCCGGCAAATCGACGCTGGTGGACATCCTCCTGGGTCTCCTGGTCCCGCAGCAGGGAACGATGCGGCTCGACGATCAGGATCTCAAGGACGTCCTCGCGTCGTGGCGTGCGCGTGTCGGCTATGTCCCCCAGGACGTCTCCCTGTTCGATGGAACGGTCGCGCAGAACGTCGCGCTGGACTGGGACGACAAGGACATCGACTTCGATCGGGTGCGGGCATCACTCGAGAAGGCACAGCTGTGGGACACGATCGCGGCACGTGAGGGCGGGATGCGCGGCCGCATCGGCGAACGCGGGCTCTCGCTCTCGGGCGGCCAGCGCCAGCGGCTCGGCATCGCTCGCGCTCTCTACAGCGACCCGCTGATCCTGGTGCTCGACGAGGCCACCAGCGCGCTCGACACCAAGACGGAGTCGAAGGTGACGGAGGCCATCCGCAGCCTCAAGGGCGAAGTCACGATCGTGTCTGTCGCGCACCGGCTGTCCACGATCCGCGACAGCGACCTGGTCTGCTTCATGCAGGACGGCACGATCGCCGATCAGGGAACGTTCGACGAGCTGGTGACGCGGGTACCCAACTTCGCGGAGCAGGCCCAGCTGGCGGGCCTGGCGTGAGCAGCACCTTCGTCGAGGTGGTGATCGCGTGCCACGACGAACGACGCCCGCTGGAGCGTGCGGTGGCGTCGTTGCTGCATGATGCCGACGTGCGAGATGCGGTGCGCGTCACTGTGGTGGCTCACGGACTCGACGCCGAACCGTTGCGCCGACGTCTGAGCGGCATCGAGGGCGACATCCGCGTCCTTCCCTTCTCCGACGGGGTGCGCAGCGCGGCCGGTCCCTTCAACCACGGTCTGGATGCCGTCGATGCCGAGTACTGCGGCGTGATGGGCTCGGACGACTTCCTGGAGCCGGGGACCATGAGCGCCTGGATCCGTCATGTGCGGGAGCAGCGCCCTGACGCGGCGATCGCACAGATCCGTCTGCAGGGCGAGACGCTGATGCCGAATCCGCTGGTCCGACTCGGACGCACCCGTCGTCTCGACGCCGCGCGAGACCGCCTCTTCTATCGCACTGCGCCGCTCGGGCTCATCCGTACCGCGCGCATGCGCGAGCTCCGCCTGCGCATGCTCGAAGGCGTGCGGGTCGGCGAGGACTTCGAGTTCGGCATCCGGCTCTGGGCGCACGGCGGACGTGTGGACTTCCTCGCCGGCAGTGGCGCCTACGTCATCGGCCAGGATGCGGCCGAACGCACCACCTTGGGGTCGATGACCGTCACGGAGCGTCTCGCGCCCATCGTCCGCCTCTTCGACGACGGTGTGTTCGACACCCTCTCGGCGGCCCACCGGACGGCCCTCGCCACCAAGCTCATCCGAGTCACGATCGTGGGCAACGTGCAGGCCCTGGCCGCAGAGCTCGATGATGCGCAGGTCGCGGAGTTCGCGGCGCTGCTGCGGCGCCTCCTCGACGCGGCGCCCGCGGCACTGCGCCCGTTCAACCGACAGGATCGCACCGTGCTCGACGGCCTGCTCGCCGCGCCCACATCCGCGCGGCTCCGCGCGGATGTGGCACGCTCACGGGGCGCGGGCCGAAAGGACCGATGGTTGACGCCCGACCTCGTGCACAGCTTCCACCGGGAATCGACGCTGCGTCGATACGTGCTCTACTTCTGCAAGCGGGAGAGAAGGAAACTCCGATGACCACCCGTCCGACAATGCTGATCCTGTCGTTCTCGCCCATCGTCGGAGATGCGCGCGTGCTCAAGCAGGTGGCGAGGTTCACGAAGGACTTCGACGTCACGACCCTCGGCTACGGAGATGCTCCTGACGGTGTCGTCGAGCACATCTCCATGCCGCGCGAGGTCCGGTACAACGACCTCGACGGCAAGCTGATCACGCTCAAGCGCTACCGCCAGGTCTACTGGAGGCTCTCGGCGGTGCGGTGGTCTCGTGAAGCGCTCAAGGGGCGCCGGTTCGACGTGATCATCGCCAACGACGTCGAGGCGGTACCGGTGGCCGTCAAGCTGCGCCCCCGTCGGGGTGTGCTGGCGGACCTGCACGAGTACAGCCCGCGCCTCCACGACGACAACGAGCTCTGGTTCCAGCGCATCACGCCGTGGTTCAACTGGGTCGTGCGTCGTTACGTGACCAAAGCGCAGGCCTGGACGACCGTCAGCGAGGGGCTCGCTGCCGAGTACCTGCGCAACTTCGGCTTCCGAGCGGAGCTCGTGAGCAATGCCACGCCGTATCACGACCTGGAACCTGTTCCCGTGTCGTCTCCCATCCGTCTGGTGCACAGCGGAGCGGGTCTCACGAACCGGCAGCTGCATCTGATGGCAGAGGCGGTGGCCACTGCGGATGCCGATGTGACTCTGGACTTCTATCTCACGGCCAACCACCCGGCATATCTGGAGGAGCTCAAGGAGTACGCGGCGACGACCGACCGCGTGCGTGTGCTGGATCCCGTGCCCTACGCCGATCTGGTGACGACGTTGAACGCCTACGACGTCGGCGTGTTCCTCTTGCCCCCGCTCACCTTCAACTACCGTCACGCGCTTCCGAACAAGCTGTTCGACTTCGTCCAGGCACGACTGGGCATCGTCGTGGGACCGTCGCCGGAGATGGCGGCGTACGTGGAGAAGTACGGCCTCGGCGAGGTCGCCGACGACTTCACGGTGGATGCACTCCGATCCGCCATCGAGCGGCTCACCCCCGAGGCGGTGGCGGAGTACAAGCGAAACGCCCATGCCAGTGCGGACGAGCTGGCCGGAGAGCATCAGGTGGAGAAGTGGGCACGGATCATCGACGGTCTGGTCGGGGGAGCGCGCGGATGACCATGCCGCGATTGCTGATCATCTCGTTCTCCACGATCACTGCGGATGCGCGCCTGCTCAAGCAGATCACGCGTCTGAGGCAGGACTTCGAGGTGCACACGCTGGGGTACGGCGAGAAGCCGGCCGGTGTCGCAGAGCACCTGCGCATCCCCGACGATCTCCCGATCTGGCGCTACGACCGGATCGCGGTGGTGCTGCGGCGCTTCCGACAGGCCTACTGGTCGAATGGCGCGATCGCGGCAGCCGCGGACGCCCTCCGCGGTTCCGACTGGGATCTCGTGCTCGCGAACGACGTGGATGCCGTCGGCCTCGCCCTCGCTCAGCGTTCGGTGCACGGCGTGCACGCGGATCTGCACGAATACGCTCCTCGCCAGAAAGAGGACGTCTGGAAGTGGCGGCTCTTCGTCGCCCCGTTCGTCCGGTGGATGTGCCGCACCTTCGTGGTCCGCGCCGACTCCGTGACGACCGTGGGTCAGGGGATCGCCGACGAGTATGAGCGCGTGTACGGATTCCGCCCCGGCGTCGTCACCAACGCCGCGCCCTACGCTCGTCTCGACCCGCAGCCGACGAGTGCGCCGATCAAGCTCGTGCATTCGGGGGCGGCACTCCGCGATCGGAACATCCTCGCGATCGTCGATGCCGTGGAGGTGACTTCCGCCGACGTCGAGCTGGCCCTCTACCTCACCCCCAACGACCCGGGCTTCCTCCAGGAGGTGCGCGATCGTGCCGGTGCATCGCGGCGTGTGACGCTCCACGCGCCGGTTCCCTACGCCGAGCTGTCTCGTACGCTGAACTCCCACGATGTCGGCGTGCACCTGCTGCCTCCGGTGAACTTCAACAACACCTGGGCGCTGCCGAACAAGTTCTTCGATTACGTGCAGGCTCGTCTCGGAGTCATCATCGGACCATCGCCCGAGATGTCGAGGGTGCTGCACGAGCGGGGCTTCGGTGCCGTGACCGAGGGCTTCACCGCCGCGGACCTGACCCGTCTGCTCGACGGACTGGATGTCGAACAGGTCGAGCGCTGGAAGCAGGCGGCGAACGCTGCCGCTCAGGACCTCTCCGGCGAGATGCAGGCGGAGGGGTGGGCGCGCGCCCTGCAGGCGCTGCTGTCGCGCGGCGACGCACGGAGCGGGGCATGAGCCGCCTGCTGCTGTTCACGAACGACTATCCCTATCGCACCGGCGACGTCGTGTTCGTGGAGAAGGAGATCGACGCGCTCGCCGCGCAGTTCGATGATGTGGTCGTGTTCTGCCACGCCCGTGACACCAGCAACGGGATGGTGGATCTTCCGGATGGTGTGAGGCTGGGGGGCAACCTGTTCGTCCCGGAACCGGAGGACGCTCCCCGTCGTCTCGTGGAGCCGGCGTCTCTGCTGCTCCTGGCGAACGCGACATGGCGGGAGCTGTGGAGCGGGAGGCTGCTCCGCCACGCCAAGCTCTTCCTCATGGGTGCCAAGGTGGGCATCACCCAGGCGCACCGCACGGCGGTGCGCGAAGCGATCGCCGGAGATCCGGACACGGTCGCCTACGGCTTCTGGGCGATGGGCGGCGGGCTGGGTGTGCCCTGGCTCCGCGGCGTCCGTCGCCGCGTCGTCCGGGTGCACAGGTACGACCTCTACGAAGACCAGGCGATCGGGGGCTACCTCCCGTACCGCCCGTTCCTCTTCGCACGCGCGGATCGCATCCTCGCCATCTCCCAAGACGCGCAGGCGTATCTGGAGAGCCACTACCGCGAAACGGCGGGAAAGGTGGCGCTCAGCAGACTCGGTGCACATGGGCCGGCCACGCCTCCTGCGCGGCTCCCGCACCACACCCGTACGATCGTCTCCTGCTCCGCCGTGTCGGAGGTCAAGAGGGTGTCGCTGATCCTGGACGTGGTGCGGGGGCTCGCCGCACTCGACCCGGAACGTCCGATCCGCTGGGTGCACTTCGGAGACGGACCGCTCATGCCGACGTTGCAGGCGTCCCTCGCCGACCTCCCCGATTCCCTGCAGGTGGAGCTGCGCGGTCAGGTTCCCAACTCCGAGATCGCGGCGTTCTACGCTTCCGGCGAGGCGGACGCGTTCGTCAACCTCAGCTCATCGGAAGGCGTGCCGGTGAGCATCATGGAGGCGATCGCGTACGGCGTACCGGTTCTGGCCACCGATGTGGGCGGTTCGTCGGAGATCGTCGGACCGGAGCTCCGCACCGGGGAGCTCGTCGCATCGGCGGCGTCCCCCTCGGCCATCACCGCGACGCTCTCCGCGTTGCTGACGGCCGAGCCGGGGCACTACGCGCCGCGCACGCGCTGGGAGCAGGATTACGATGCGCGCCGGACGGGCGCGATCGCCGCGGAACTCGTGGCCTCTTCCGACCTGGAGAGCAGCCCTGAGCGCGGTTCGATCGGCTGATAGCGTCGACACGTGAAGATACTCGTCGTCACGACCTGGCTCCCGACCCGTGAACGACCGGAGATCGGCTCCTTCGTCGTGCGCGACATCCAGATGCTCCTCCGTGATCACGAGGTCGAGGTGATCCACCTCTCCGCAGATGGGAGAGAGGCCGAGGTTCCGTTCCCGGTGCGCACGCTGCGGATGTCGCCCTCCGACCCTCGAAGCATCGCGAAGGCAGCGCCGGTGATCGCCGAGAGGGCCGCCGGCGCAGACCTCGTCCACTCCATGGCGGCATCAGCCCTGCTGCCGTTTCGCTCCCTGCGGCTTTCCGCGCCCTGGGTGCACACGGAGCACTGGTCGGCGCTTCTCGCGCCGGCGACCGCTCCGCTGACCTCGCGCCTGGCCATCCCGCTCACTCGCAGGCTGCTCGCGCGCCCCGATGTCGTGATCGCCGTGGGCCATGATCTCGCCGCGGCGATCGGACGCAACCGCCGTGGACCCACGGTCGTCATTCCGAACGACGTGCACCGTCCCGATCGAGTCTCTGAACGTCCGGGCGGCCCTGTCGCGGTGCTCGTCGGGGTCGGCGGACTCATCGCACGGAAGGGGCCGGACATCGCGGTGCGTGCGCTGGCGGAGCTCATCACGCGCGGTCAGGCAGCTCGGCTGATCTGGGTCGGAGACGGCTCGATGCGCGATGAGCTGTCCGAGCTCGCGACCAGTCTCGGCGTCGAAGAGCACCTCGATCTGCGCGGTCGGTTGGCGCCCTCGGCGGTGGAAGACGTGCTCGCCGAGGCGGATGTCTTCCTTTTGCCGACCCGGATGGAGACGTTCGGCGTCGCCCTCGCCGAAGCGCTCGTCGCCGGACGGCCGGTGGTGACCTCGACGGCCGGCGAACAGGCGTCCTTCGTGGCAGAGCCGGATGGCGTGCTGGTTCCCGAGTGGTCGAGCGTCGCCTACGCCGACGGCGTGCAGCGCGTGCTCGCGCTCAATGCGGACCGACCCGCTGAGGACATCGCGGCTCGTGCGCGCGCTCTCTTCGACCCGGAACGTCGGCGAGAGGAGACGTTGAGCGCGTATGAGTCCGCGCGGTCGGTTGCGGGCGACAGGCTGCCGCAGGATGTGGAGGTCATCGTCGCCGCGCATGATCCCCGCCGAGATATCGCGCGAGCGGTGTCGTCGGCGCTCACGTCGCGGTGCGTCCGCCGGGTGCAGGTCGTGTGCCACAACGTCGACGTCGATGAGATCCGTCGTGCCGCCGGAGAGTCGGCTCTCGATCCACGGGTCGAGTTCGTCGAGCTCCTGGACGGTGTGCGAAGCCCGGCGGGTCCGTTCAACGTCGGTCTGGAGCGGGCGGCTGGCCGATACGCGATGGTGCTCGGATCGGACGACGAGCTCACGGTCGGCGCTGTGGACGCGTGGCGCTCCACCGCGCTCCGCGCAGACGCGGATGCCGTGATCGCTCCGCTCCGCCACGCCGGAGGAGCTCGTGTGCCCACGCCTCCGACGCCGAGACGTCGAGACCTCAGGGGGGCGCGGGACCGTCTCGCCTACCGGACGGCACCTCTCGGACTCTTCTCGCTCGCGCGCTTCGGTGATCTCCGCTTCACCGCCGGTCTCGCGACCGGAGAGGACCTCGCCTTCTCGACCCGGATGTGGTTCTCCGGAGCGCGTATCGAACGGCATCGCGACGCGGGGGAGTACCTGATCCACGACGGCGACGAGCGGGTCACCTTCACGCGTCGTCCACTCGCCGACGAGCTCGAGGCGATCCCGCTCCTGCTCGCGGACCCTTCGTCCCAGGCGCTCGATGCACGTGATCGGCTGGCCTTGGCCGTCAAGCTCTGGCGACTGCCCGTGTTCGGGGCGATCCACTACCGTGCGGGGGAGTGGGATCCGGAGGATCTCGCCGCCCTGGCCACCGTGTCGGCTGGTCTGCGTGCCTTCTCGCCGGCGGCCGTCAAGACACTGTCGCGAGCGGATGCCGCCCTGATCGACGCGATCGCCGATCCCGGCGTGCTGTCGGCGCGGGTGGACATGCTCTCGCGGCGACGACGTCGATTCCTCTCATTCCCTGCCCTCATCACGGCTGCCCCTCAGCGTTTGTTCGCCCGTGAGGCTCCGCTTCGGTTCTCCGCTGCCACCTGGTGGGCGCTGCGTCGCTGACGCCCTGACTGCGCCATCCGCCGTGGCTCCGTAGACTTGACTGTTGTGAAGATCGTCAGCGTCGTCGGCGCCCGCCCCCAGTTCGTCAAGCTCGCCCCGATCCACAAGGCGGCGAAGGCCGCCGGCGTCGATCACGTGATCGTCCACACCGGTCAGCACTATGACCCGATGCTCTCGGACGTGTTCTTCGAGGACCTGGGGATCGGCGCTCCGGACGTGCACCTGGGCGTCGGCAGCGGCTCGCACGGTGTCCAGACGGGCGCCATGCTGTCGGCGCTGGATGCCGTGTTCGACGAGCACAGGCCCGACTGGGTGCTCGTCTACGGCGACACGAACTCGACAGTCGCGGCCGCGCTCAGCGCAGTGAAGATGCACATCCCCGTCGCTCATCTGGAGGCCGGCCTGCGCAGCTTCAACCGTCGTATGCCGGAGGAGCACAACCGTGTCATGACCGATCACGCGGCCGACCTGCTGCTCGCCCCGACGCAAGTCGCGGTGGATCATCTCGCGCACGAAGGGCTCGCCGATCGCACCGTCCTGGTCGGCGATGTGATGACGGACGTCCTGCTCGAGGTCAGGGCCGAGGTGTCTTCGCAGCCCTCGCCGCTCCTCGAGGAGCTGGGCCTCACCCCGGGTGGCTTCTACCTGGCGACGATCCACCGGGCCGAGAACACCGACGACCCGCAGCGGCTCGCGGAGGTCGCGTCCGCGCTCGCCGGCCTCGACAAGCCGGTCGTGCTCCTGGCTCATCCGAGGGTCGTCGCGAAGGCGGCGGCGCACGGCGTCGCCCTCGACGAGGGATCGCTGATGTCGCACGGCCCGCTCGCATACGCGGATCTGATCGCGGCGGCGCTCGCCAGCGCCGGGATCGTGACCGACTCCGGCGGACTCCAGAAGGAGGCGTTCCTGCTGGGGATCCCGTGCACGACCGTGCGCCAGGAGACCGAATGGGTGGAGACGGTCGACCTCGGCTGGAACGTCCTCGCGAACACGGCGCAGGAGATCGCGGCAGGCGTCACCCGTGCGCGGCCTGCGGACACGGATGAGACCCCCTACGGCGACGGACATGCGGCGGAACGGGTCGTCGAGGTCCTGCTGTCGAGGCGGGCATGACGCAGCCCCGTCGTCCGAGACCACTGCTCACGGCCGGTGGCGGGACGGAACCCGGCGATGACTGACCCTGCGCCGACGCGCCCCGCGCGGCAGTGGTCGCTCGACGTCACTCGCGTGATCTCCGTGGTCGGCGTCGTCGCCATCCACGTGTTCGCCGAGATGGTGGCCGCATCCGGGATCAAGGGAACGGCGGGCTGGTGGGCCGCCGTGGCGGCGGACATCGGATTCGTCTGGGTCGTGCCGGTCTTCGTGATGATCTCAGGCGCACTGATCCTGCAGCCGCGGCACTATCAGGACGGGCCCTGGCCGTTCTATCGCCGACGACTCCCGCGGCTCGCGACGGCGCTGGTCTTCTGGTCGCTGTTCTATTTCATCGTCATCCGCACGATGCTCTCGCAGGTGCCTGTCACGCGCGTCGATCTGACCGATCTCGTCCTCGGCGGCAAGCCGTACACCCACCTGTACTTCCTCTGGCTGATCATCGGTCTCTACGCCGTGGCTCCGGTCCTCGCATCGTTCCTGCGCGGCGGAGGAGACAGGAGGGCGCTCGCGTTCGCGGGAACCGTCCTCGCCGTCACCGTCGTCACCGGCATGTCCTCGAGCGTGCTCGGCGGGATGGGCGATGCGCGACCACTCACTCTCCTCGCCCTCACACAGTGGCTGCCCTACACGGGGTACTTCCTCGCGGGGTGGGCCCTGCGCAACGTGCGGCTGTCCGGAGCGCGGCTCGCTCTCGCCGCGCTCGCAACCGTGGCCGCAGTGGGCTTGTCGGTCTGGCAGTACGGGGCCCGTCCGGGGCTGCCCCTGTGGGATGCGGTCGTTCCGCTCACCTACTACGGCCCCGTCGTCGCGATCGCATCCATCGGCGTGTTCGTGTGTCTCAACAGTGCGCTCGCCGATTGGCGTCCCGGCCCCCGCACGCAGAGCGTCCTTCGAGAGCTGTCGGATTGCGCGTTCGGTGTGTTCCTCGTGCACTTCGCGATCATGGTCCTCCTGCGATCCGTCGAGCCGTTCTCGCGGGCCGGAGGCTCGTTCGTGCTGTCGCTGCTCGAGTGGCTCGTCGTCGTCGTGCTCTCCTTCGGCGTCGTCTTCGTGATGCGGAGGGTGCCCGGCCTGCGACGCGTGGTCTGATCACCGCCGTAGACTGGACCTCATGCGTATCGCCGTCGTGGCCCTCGGAAAGATCGGGCTCCCTCTCGCCGTCCAGTTCGCCTCCTCCGGTCACGACGTGATCGGCGTCGATGTCAACCAGAAGGCGGTCGACATCATCAATGAGGGGCGCGAACCGTTTCCCGGGGAGGCCCACCTCGAGGAGCGTCTGGCCGAGCTGATCCCCGCCGGACGTCTGCGCGCGACGACGGACTACGCCGAAGCGATCCCCGGTGCCGACGCCGTCGTGCTGGTCGCGCCGGTCTTCGTCAACGATGAGACCTGGGAGCCGGACTTCAAGTACATGGATTCGGCCACGAAGTCGCTCGCCGAGCACCTCACCCCCGGAACGCTCGTATCCTACGAGACCACGCTGCCGGTCGGCACCACGCGCAATCGCTGGAAGCCGATGCTCGAAGAGGGCTCGGGCCTCGTGGAAGGCAAGGACTTCTTCCTCGCGTACTCGCCCGAGCGCGTGCTCACCGGTCGTGTGTTCGCCGATCTGCGCAAGTACCCCAAGCTCATCGGCGCACTGTCCGACGAGGGCAACCGTCGGGCACGTGAGTTCTACGAGGCCGTGCTGCAGTTCGACGAGCGCACCGACCTTCCGCGCCCGAACGGCGTGTGGGATCTCGGAACGACCGAAGCGTCCGAGATGGCGAAGCTCGCGGAGACGACGTACCGTGACGTCAACATCGGTCTCGCCAATCAGTTCGGGCTCTTCGCGGCGTCGCACGGTATCGACGTGTACAAGGTGATCGAGGCCTGCAACTCGCAGCCGTACAGCCACATCCACCGGCCCGGCATCGCTGTCGGCGGCCACTGCATCCCCGTTTACCCGCGTCTGTACCTGTCGACCGACCCCGACGCCGATATCGTGCGTGTCGCGCGCCAGCTGAACGCCTCGATGCCGGAGCGACTCGTGGCGCAGGCAGAGGGTATCCTCGGCGACTTGAGCGGTCTGCGTGCCGTCGTGCTCGGTGCCGCGTACCGCGGAGGGGTGAAGGAGACGGCGTTCTCCGGTGTCTTCCCGACGGTGAAGGCGCTCAAGGATCGCGGCGCGGACGTGGTCGTTCACGATCCGCTCTACACCGATGAGGAACTGCGTGGTCTCGGGTTCGAGCCGTACGCGATCGGCGGCGAGGTCGATCTGGCCGTTCTGCAGACCGACCATGCCGACTACAAGGAGCTCACTCCTGCCCAGCTGCCCGGGATCAAGCTCATCGTCGACGGCCGCGCGGCGACCGACCCGGCGTTGTGGGCGGGCACGCCACGCATCGTCGTGGGCACCGCGAGCTGAATCGACTCCGTGAACGCGGCGGCGGGCTCGATGCGAGACTGCGCCGCCGCGGGAGTCAGAGGAGAGCGTCCTCGATCTGAGTGACGACGGTCTCGCTGACGACGGTCGGACCGCCGAGAACGATCACGCGTGCAGGGGCGAGGCGCGTGAGCTCGGTGATCGCCGAGGCGGGCATCTCTTCGGGCGGGGTCAACAGGACCGGACCCCCGAGGCTTCCTCCCGCAGCTGCACCCGCGAGCGCATCGGCGAAGCTCTCACCACTGGCGATGTAGACCACGGGGACTCCCGCGGCGAAGGTGTTCCGTGACACCTCGACCGCGGTGTCGTAGCGTGTGCTTCCTGCGAATCGATCGGTGCCCGTCTGCGTGCCGGTCGCGGCGGCCGCTCGGTCGAGCACGGCGTCGCTGACCGCTCCGGTGCCGCCCAGAGCGACGACGGTCGACGGGGCGAAGCGCTTCAGCGCCGCAGCGGTCTCGACGGGCAGAGTGTCGCGCCCGGTGAGGAGGACGGGATCATGAGCGGACCCCGCAGCGGCAGCACCGGTGAGTGCGTCGGGGTAGTCATCGCCGCTCGCGAGATAGACGACGTGCGGGAACTCCAGCTTGAGCCAGGACGCCATCGTGGCGGCCGTCTCATAGCGGTTCCTTCCGCCCATGCGGAAGGAACCCTCGGCCGTCAACGGGTCGAGCTGTGTGAGCACGGTGTCGCTGACCGCCCCCGGCCCTCCGACGACGAAGACCGAATCGAGCTTCAACGCCGCGACCTCTCGCGCGGTGGCGGGAGGAAGCCAGCCCGGCTGGGTCAGAAGGACGGGACCGTTCATGAGGCCGGAGACGGGGGCGGCCGAGAGGGCGTCGGGGAAATCGCGGCCGCTCGCGACGAATGCCGTGATGGTTCCGGCCTCGAACACATCGGCAGACACGGCGGCGGCGGTCTCGTACCTATCGGCTCCGAACAGTCGCTCGATCGAGGGAGCAGGGGCAGCGGCCGTGGCCGACTCGGAACCGTGCTGAGCAGCGGAGGGACCGTCGCTCGCGTATGCGACGAGTGGAGCGGAGACGGCGAGGGTCGACAGTGCGATGGCCGCGGCGGCTGCGCGCCGACGACGATGTGAACGGTGGCGCATGGAGTCTCCCGGATCGTTCCCCGTCCGGTCGTCGCGCGATGCGGCGATGTGGATTCGGGGCTCCGCGATCGTATCGCGCCGGTGGGCCTCGCTGCGAGTTCGTCGAAACGATGGAGTGGAACCGCCGCTGAGGGTGTGCAGCCGTCACTCGCTGACGACGTTCCTGGCGGCGGGCGTGCTCCTGCATTCCCGCCGCCAGGTGTACCGCTGTCAGCCGATCGCGGCCTCGATCTCGGCGTACACCGCGGGCGTGACGACCGAGGGACCGCCGAGCACGACCACTCGGATGGGGTCGAGCCTGGAGATCTCTGCGAGAGTCGCGTTCGAGATGCTCGACGGGTCGGTGAGGAGCACAGGGCCGCCGAGCGCCCCAGCAGCTCCGGCACCGGCGAGCGCATCTGCGAAGTTCTGGCCGCTGGCGACGTAGACCACGGGGACGCGCGGCGACGTGTAGGTCTGGCGCGAGATCTCGACGGCGGTGTCGTAGCGGCTGTCACCGAACAGCCGCTGAGTGAAGGCGACGGATCCTGAGGCCCGCTGCGCCTGGTTCACCACGGCCTCGCTGACGGCTCCCGGGCCGCCGAGGATGATGAGCCTGGTCGGATTGTGGTAGCTGAGGTACGCGGCCGTCTCAGCGGGCAGCGAGTCCTTCTTGGTCAGCAGCACCGGGGCGTTGTTGTACCCCGCCGCAGCTGCACCGGCCAGGGCGTCGGGGAAGTTGGTTCCGTTGGCGAGATAGACGGTGCCGACGCTCTCCCACAACGTCGAGATGAGTCCCGCCGTCTGGTAGCGGGAGGATCCGGCTGCGCGCTCCGAACCGACCGTGGCGTGCTGCGCGACCTTGGAGAAGACAGAATCGCTCACGACGGCGGAACCACCGGCCGCGATCACGTACTCGGGTTCGAGCGCGGCGACCTCGTCGACCGTCGACTGATCCACGCTGCCGGGGCGGGTGAGGAGGACGGGACCGCCGAATGCGCCGGCGGCAGCGGCTGCGGCGAGCGCGTCGGGGAAGTTCAGCCCGTTCGCGAGGAACGTCACCGGGACGCCGGAGTAGGGGAAGGCGTTCTGCGACACCTGCACGGCGGTCTCGAAGCGATCGGCACCGAACTGCCGCTCGATCGAGGAGTGCGAGGTCTGGAAGGACACCGGAGTCGAGAACGGCCCCGTGCCGATGGCGTTGACGGCCGCGACGCGGAACTCGTAGTTCTTGTCCGGCTGGAGCTCCGAGATGGTCGTACCGGTGATCGGTGAGCTCGAGACGATCTCGTCGATCACGCTGCCGCCGAACAGGAGCTGCAGGTGGTAACCCGTGAGCGGAGAGCCGTTGTCGGCGGGCGCCGTCCAGGTGACTCGTGCGCCGGTCGCGGTGACCTCGGAGCTCGCCACCCCTGTGACCACGGCAGGAGCACTGGCCGCTCGCCGTGCATCCTGAGTTGACCGCGGCGCGGCCGCGACACTCTCGTCCAGATGGAATCGGGCGCCCTGTCCGAGCTCCTGCGCACCAGGCGATGCGTCGAGCGGGGGCAGCAGTGCGGGGTCGTCCACGGAGTCTGCGTTGGCGGCGATGGCGCCGGTGAGGGAAAGGGCGACGATGGTCGCAACGGCGACGATGCGTCGGCTCTGACGTGATGACAAGGAGGTACTCGTTTCTCTGCAAGGCGCCCGGCTCGTCCCGGGTCTGCCGTCGCGCGATCCTATCGTCGCGACGTCCTCATCCGTCAGCCGACACTGCAACGTTCAAGTAACGAGCGACCCGCTCATCACACTTTCGACTTCCGATACCCTGCGCTGACCGCCGCCGCCTCGGTGCGGAAGCACTCCTCCGGATTCGTCTTGGCGTAGTCCCTCCCGCCGGGCACGTGGTAGATCTTCTCCTTCGTGCCCACGTTGCCCTTGATCGGTGCCCAGCTCGGGCAGTTCTTGATGTCGATCGGGGTGGTTCGTGAGGGGTACGACACGGCCGCCGTCCGACCGGACTGCACGGACACGCTGAGGTAGCCGGCCTTCGAGCCGGTGACGCGAACGGAGATCTGCTTGCCGGCGAGGCCGGCGGAGACGGACAGGCTCGCGCCGGTCGCCTGGCTGATCGGGGAGCCGTTGGCGAGCCACTGGTAGGCGAAGGACGTGCCGGACGTCCACGATCCCGTATTCGCGGTCAGCGCCGAGTTCACGCGCGCGACGCCGGATATGGTCGGCGCTGCAGCTGTCAGGCAGCCGATGTTGCCCGCTGCCTGGTTGCTCACGACCGCGGTCCCTCCCAGCGCGACAGTGCTGGTCGCAGCAAGTCTCTGGAGTGAGAGATGCGCCGCCTCGGGCACACATGCCGCTGTCGTGACGTACACCGGGCTCTTGACATGGCCGGCGAGGGCCGCGCCCGCGAGCGCGTCCGGGAAGTTCTGACCTGTGGCGAGGAACACGGCATTCGCGGAGCCGGGGGTGAAGAACGCGTCGTTGACGTTCGCGGCGGTCTCGTACCGACCGGCACCGCCGATCCGCTGCGTGTCGTAGGTGCTCCTGAGCTGGCCTTCGATGCCCGGCGACACCGCGCCGGTCCCTCCGACGATCGTGACTGATCGCACACCCAACGTGCCCAGGAGGGCGAGGGTCTCGGGTGTGAGAGTCGGCTGAGCGCCATCGACCAGGATCACCGGGGCGGAGACGGATCCGGCGGCGCCGGTCGCGGCGAGGGCGTCGGGGAAGGTCCTCCCCGTCGCGATGAACGCCTGGGCGGCGCGGGGGAAGATGCGCTGGATGAGGCTGTTGCCGGTGTCATAGCGCGACGCCCCGCCGAGTCGCTCGACGGGCGCGATGCCCCGCAACGACGTCTCCACTGCGCTGCTCACCGCGCCCTGGGATCCTGCGATGTAGATCGTCTCGGGCGCGAGGCGCACGATCTCGGCGCGCACGGCAGCCGGAAGGGCGTTACTCGGCGTCAGCAGCAGTGGACCGCCGACGGACGCGGCCGCAGCGGCGGCAGAGAGCGCGTCCGGGAAATTCTGGCCCGTGGCGACGAAAACCGCCTCGACGCCGGGGGAGTATTTCTGGGAGACAGCCACCGCGGTGTCGTACCGGCCGGCACCGGACAGTCGCGAAGGGCCCGCCGGGAAGGTGATCTCAGGCGCGTCGGCGGCTGCTGCCGACCACTCGGTTCCCGCAGCCGATGATGCTCCCAGGGCGAGGGCCGAGATGAGGAAAGTGGAGGCGATGGCCATGGCCATGGCGCGTCTGAACATGGGGTCCGCAATCTTCGCGATGGAACGACGGCCGGAAGAGCCGTGCTCCGCTCACCGTATCGCGTGTTCGCTCGGCACGACCACGCGCGCGGATCAGTAGTCCGGAGCCGCCGGAAGCCCGTAGTACTGCTCGAGAGTCTTGATCCCCTTGGTGCGCATGTCGGTCGCCACCGGGATCCCGACATAGCGGAAGTGCCACGGCTCGTAGGCGTATCCCGTGATGTGCTGCATCCCCTGGTCGTATCGGAGGATGAAGCCGTACTTGTGCGCGTTGGCTCGCAACCACCTGCCCGGAGCGGTCCCTCCGAAGCACTCGCCTTCGCAGTAGCCGGAGGCGTAGATGTCGACGGCCATGCCGGTCTGGTGCTCGGAGTGTCCGGGCCGCGCGGAGTACTTGTCGGCGTAGGCGCGCCCGTTCCGATTGACGTACCCGGTGTAGACGGTCTGCTGCAGGGAGTAGCTGCGGTAGCCGCTCAGAAGGTAGAGCGAGTAGCCCGCGCCCTTGGCCGCCGCGCTCATCTTCTCGAGCTGCTGGCCCGTCTCCCACTTGACGGGTTGGCCGTTGACGTTGGGGATCTTCGGCTTGTACAGCCCCGTCGGCACGTGCGTGCGCGGATTGAGCGGACGCTTCTTGTTGACGACCACCTGTGCCGAATGAGGGTTGTTCAGGTCCGCCGCGGCGACCACGCGTCGCGACGCGCTGACGGTGTCGGTCGGCGCATAACCGGACCGTTGCGCTGTCGTCCGCACAGAGATCTGGGTGTTCGCGTCGGCTGCGACGAGCGAATACGCCACCCGCGTCGCTCCTGAGATCGCCGAGCCATTGCGCAGCCACTGGTAGCCGATCGTCGTCGCAGCGGGCGCCCATGTCCCCGGAGTGGCGGTGAGAGTGGAGCCGACCGTCGTCCCGCCGCTGATCGTCGGACTGGGAGCGCGATCGAAGCAGCGGAGGCCGTTGAGCACATTGTCCGAGACCACCGCCGCGCCGCCGAGTGCGATCTGTCGCGGGGGCGTCAGGCGGTGCGTCTGGTCGAGGACCGATGTCGGCACGCAATGCGGCCGTGCGAGTGCGACCGCACTGCCCGTGGATCCGGCGGCGGCGGATCCGGCGACGGCGTCGGGGAAGTTCAGACCGTTGGCCCAGAACACGGCGGGAACCCCTGCGGAGAAGTGCTGCGCCAGCAGCAATGCCGACGTCTCGAAGCGGTCCGCTCCGGGGTATCGGGTGGCTACGGCACCGGAGCCGTCCAGAAGCGCCCTCTGGACCGCGGTCGAGACGGCTCCCTCGCCGCCGACGATGTGCACGACCGATGCCGAGGAGTTCTGCAGCGTGGTGCGGGCGGGCGTCAGTGCCGCCCCCGCCGTCGGCGGCACGAGCACGAGCGGTGCAGCCAAGGCGCTCGCGACCGGACTCGCAGACAGGGCATCGGCGTAGCCGGATCCGGTGGCGACGACGAGCTCGGCGGAACCGCCTGGCCATCCGTACGCCGCGATGGCCTGCGCTGTCGCATAGCGATCGCTCCCGGAGAGGCGCGCCGGGGCGATACCCGTGCGCGCGGTGATGGCATCGACCACCCGCTTCGCGATCACTCCGGTGCCGCCGATCACGATGACCCGGTCCGGCATGAGGCGCGAGAGCTCGGAGGCGGTGGCCGCAGGGAGGGCGTCGCGCTGCGTCAGAAGGAGCGGAGCCGAGAGCGTGGAGGCGAGCGGAGCGGCGGCGAGAGCATCCGGGAAGTCGTTGCCGGAGGCGATGATCACCGTGTCGGCGCCCGAAGGATAGGTGGCGGAGGAGATGCGAGCCGCGGTCTCGTACCGGTCGACGCCGCCGTAGCGGTGGGTGCCCGCGTCGGGGAGGTGGGCTTCGGCGGCCCGGGAGACATCGCTGCGGAGAGTCCCGCCGGGCGACGCGGCGGCCGCTGCGGGCAGCAGGAGCGAGAGGACGAGGGCGGCGCTCGTCGCGAGCACGGGTACGCGCATCATCGGCTGTCCTGACAGTGGAAGGGGCGTGCGTATGAAGGGCGGCCCGCAGATGCCCGACGACGAGTGCCACCGGGCGTGCGATGCTCACGGCTCCCCAGGGTACTGGTTTCGAGAGTCGCGCTCACCTCCGCCCGGCACGCCGAGAGGGACACCCAGGAACCCGCCGATACGATAGGTGCCATGGATCTTCTCGTCGTCGGGTCGGGTTTCTTCGGCCTCACCATTGCTGAGCGTGCTGCCGAAGCGGGCCGCAAAGTCACCGTCATCGACCGCCGCCACCACATCGGCGGCAACGCCTACAGCGAGGCGGAGCCCGAGACCGGGATCGAGGTCCACCGCTACGGCGCGCACCTCTTCCACACCTCGAACGCGACGGTGTGGGAGTACGTGAACCGCTTCACGTCGTTCACGAACTACGTGCACCGCGTCTACACGACGCACAAGGGCACGGTCTTCCCGATGCCGGTGAACCTCGGCACGATCAACCAGTTCTTCCAGTCCGCCTACACGCCGGAGCAGGCACGGGCGCTGGTCAAGGAGCAGGCAGGGGAGTTCGACGTGAAGTCGGCGGCGAACTTCGAGGAGAAGGGCATCGCCCTGGTCGGCCGTCCGCTCTTCGAGGCGTTCTTCCGCGACTACACGGCGAAGCAGTGGCAGACCGACCCGCACAAGCTCTCCGGCGACATCATCAGCCGTCTGCCCGTGCGCTACACCTACGACAACCGCTACTTCAACGACACGTGGGAAGGCCTGCCCACCGACGGCTACACCGCCTGGATCGAGCGGATGGCGGATCACCCGAACATCGAGGTCAAGCTCGAGGTCGACTACTTCGACGAGTCGCAGCCCCTGAACCGCAAGGCCACCGTCGGACAGCTTCCCGTGGTCTACACCGGTCCCGTCGATCGCTACTTCGACTACGCGGAGGGCGCGCTCAGCTGGCGCACGCTGGACTTCGAGCAGGAGGTGCTGAACGTCGGCGACTTCCAGGGCACCAGCGTCATGAACTACCCCGACATGGACGTGCCGTACACGCGCATCCACGAGTTCAAGCACTTCCACCCGGAGCGCAAGGACATCTACGAGTCCGACAAGACCGTGATCATGCGAGAGTTCTCGCGCTTCGCCACGCGCGACGACGAGCCGTACTACCCCGTGAACACTCCCACCGATCGTGACGGTCTGCTGGCCTATCGCGAGCTGGCCAAGGGTGAGAAGGACGTGCACTTCGGCGGACGCCTCGGCACGTACCAGTACCTCGACATGCACATGGCCATCGGCTCGGCGCTGTCGCTCTGGAACAACACACTCTCGTAGACTCGACACTGTGAGTCACACTGCGGTCGGGGCACCGGGGACGCCCCGTAGATACCTGCATTCGCTGTGGCTTCTCTCCGCCCGCGACCTCAAGGTCCGCTACGCGACCAGCATGCTGGGCTACGTGTGGTCGGTGCTCGACCCGCTGGTGATGAGCCTGATCTACTGGTTCGTCTTCACGCAGGTCTTCCACCGCGATGTGGGCGAGGAGCCGTACATCGTGTTCCTCATCAGTGCGCTGCTGCCCTGGGTGTGGTTCAACTCGTCGGTGAGCGACTTCACGCGTGCCTTCAAGAAGGACGCGCGGCTGGTGCGCTCCACGGCGATCCCTCGGACCATCTGGGTGAACCGCATCGTGCTGAGCAAGGGGATCGAGTATCTGTTCTCCCTGCCGGTGCTCGTGCTGTTCATCGTGATCAGCCTGCTCATGGAGACGAACCCCGACAACGTCGTGCAGGTCGGCTGGGGCATCCTCTGGATGCCGGTGGCGATGCTGTTGCAGACGATCCTGCTCGTCGGGTTGGGCCTGCTCATCGCGCCCCTGTGCGTCATGTACGTCGACCTCGAGCGGACCACGGCGTTGATCCTTCGAGCGATGTTCTACGCGACCCCCATCATCTACAACGTCACGGACCTCCCCGGCATCGCGCAGACGCTGGGCGCGTTCAACCCCCTCGCCGGGATCTTCATGCTGTATCGGATGGCGTTCTTCCCGGACCAGTGGAACCTGTTCACGCTGGTGATCAGCATCGTGATGAGCCTGGCGATCCTCGCGCTCGGCATGTGGGCGTTCCGGCGTCTCGAGCGCCCCGTGCTGAAGGAGCTGTGATGCCGGCGGCGATCGAAGTACAGGGACTCGGCGTGCATTTCCGACGCAACAGGCGCGGCAGCCGCAGCTTCAAGGATCTGTTCGCCGGAGCGTCCCGTCGATCCCGGCCCGGCGAGTTCTGGGCCCTCCGCGACGTCTCCTTCCGCGTTCAGCCGGGAGAGTCCATCGGTGTGGTCGGACGCAACGGACAGGGCAAGTCCACGCTTCTCCGGCTCGTCGCCAAGGTGCTGCTGCCGGACGAGGGGACCGTCGCCGTCAACGGGGGAGTCGCTCCTCTGATCGAGATCACAGGAGGGTTCGTCGGCGACCTCACCGTGCGCGAGAACGTCCGGCTCACGGCCGGCCTCCACGGCATGTCCCGTGATGAGGTGTCGCGCCGGTACGACAGCATCATCGCCTTCGCCGAACTCCACGGATTCGAGGAGACGCCGTACAAGCATCTCTCCAACGGCATGAAGGTGCGTCTCGCCTTCTCCGTGGTCTCGCAGCTCGACGAGCCGATCCTCCTGGTCGACGAGGTCCTGGCCGTCGGTGACAAGGCGTTCCGCGAGAAGTGCTACACCCGCATCGACGAGCTGCTCGCCGAGGGACGCACCCTGTTCTTCGTCAGTCACAACGAACGCGATCTGCGGAGATTCTGCACGCGAGGGCTCTACCTCGACAAGGGCGCTCTCGTGCTGGACGCGCCGATCGCCGAGGTGCTCGACCGGTACAACGGCGACTACGCGGCCTGACGATCCCGCTCATCGGCAGCGACCGAGGCGGGAGGGTCAGAGCCCGACGAGAGCCCGGAGAGCCTGCAAGGAGTTCGACGCGGCGGTCAACGGTGCGCCGGTGGAGGCGCCGCTGTCGATGGCCGATCGGAGCGAGACGAGCTTCGACGCGTAGTCGGCCACCGCATTCGACCATTCGGTTGCGATCGAGCTGGGGGCGACCGAATCGGCGAGTCTCTCCGCGTCCTGCTGGAGCTGATCGACGATCTGTGCGGCTTCCTGGCCGCTCATGCCGGGCAAGAACCCGAGGCCGGTGACCGCGTCGTCCAGGCGCGGCTGGACGAGCGTGGTGAAGGTGTCGAGATCGGGGTCGGCCACAGGGGGTGGCGAGGTCTCCGGCGTCGGCGTCGGCGTCGGCTCCGGCGTCGGGGTCTGCGTCGGTGTGGCGGACGGCGTCGGCGACGGCGAGGAACTCGGCGACGGCGAGGGCTCCGCAGAGCCGCCGCGGGGCAGGAAGAGCACGAGCAACGTGATGACGATGGCCACTGCGAGCACGGAGAGGCCGACGATCAGCCAGATCCGGCCACGACGCTTCGGAGCCGGGGGGATCGGTGCCCACCGGAGCTCAGGCTGCTGCTCGCTCAACGCTCACGCCTCCAAGGGTGCCATCGGCTGCCAGGTCCGGTCACGGCCGAGGCGGCCGCCGTCCTTGAGTCCACGGAACAGATTACTGGTGCCGCGCACGGTTCGTTCGACGAAGACGAGGCGGATGAGCTCCTTCGCGAAGGTCATCGCCGTGCCGAGCCCGAACAGCACAGGGTTGTAGGCGTCGTGCACGCGATAGTACTGCTTGATGAATGCGCGGTTGCGCATGATGTAGTACCGGTAGGCGTTGCTCGAGGCGTTCATGTGCCGGATGCCCATGTCCCACTGTTTGATCTCTCGGGTGCGCCGCAACACGAACTCGTCGACGATGACCGCCGTCGTCTTCCGGGATGCCAGCCAGCCGTACATCTGATCGTCCCAGTAGATGAAGAAGCGCGGGTCGGGGAGACCGATCTGCTGAACGATCGAGCGGTGGATGAACATCCCCTCGAAGCACCCGCTGTTCATCTCCTTGAAACCAGAACCGTCGAATCCGGAGGGGGCGAAGGGGATCGGGATCCCCATCCGCTCGGCGATGCGGTACTGCCAATAGAACTCGCTGCCGTCGTAGTCGTAGCGGCGGCCTTGGATGCTCTTGAACCGGGGCGCCCAGGCGCCCATCTTCGCGAGGCCTTCCGGGAGCACCTCGACGTCATCGTCCATCATCCAGATCCACTCGGAGTCGAGCTCGTAGGCCGTGCGCATACCCTCGCTGAAGCCGCCGGAGCCGCCGGTGTTGGTCTCGAGGCGCCGGTACACGATCTCGGTGCCGAGACTGTCCCTGAACGACTCCACGACCTCCGTGGTGTCGTCCGCCGAGGCGTTGTCGATGATGACCACGTGGCCGGGCTTCGGCTCCATGGCGGTGATGCTCGTCAGCAACCCCGTGAGCAGGTGCGAGCGGTTGTAGGTGACGATCACGATCGTCGCTGCGGTTGGATCGAATGCAGCGGGTGCCGCGGTCATGCCTTCTCCTCGAAGATCTGCTGCCAGGACTGGGGGGAGACGAGGTCGGGCAGCGCCTCGCGATACTGCTTCTGGAGTTCAGGCCAGCGACGGCGGAGCTCCGAGTGCAGGCGCACCGTCTCCTGCAGCATCTGTCGATACTGCCGGCGGTTGCGCGTGTAGATGTTCTTGCCGGAGCCGTCTGCGGCGCTCACCAGAGCGCTGTCGAACGCCGGCACGCGCCACCAGTACGCGTCCTCCTTGCCGAACTCGACCTCGGGCTGATCGATGTTCGACTGCTGCGGCTTGTGCAGCCAGTGCGACAGGAGGGTGGACAGCGTGAACCAGCGCAGCCGCAGCCCCGTGGGGTTGTCGAGGTCGTTCTTGGACAGCTGCTTGTACACCCGCCGGCCGTGCCGTGAATGGAGCACGGTCGTCGGGTCCCGGTGGATCACGGTCTCCGGGTACTGGGCGGCCAGCGCACGTGCGGCGGGCATCGCTGTCGCGAGGTTCTTCCGCATGTGCGCGGGGCCGGAGAGCACGTCGCGCAGCGCGCGGGCCCGCAAAGCCACCGGGTAGTACTGCATCATCATCAGATGCTTGAGGTCGACGCGGCGGCTGTGGGTGAGGAGACGGCCACCGCGCGGGGCGTTCGAGTGCAGAAGCCCGGCGACGATGCGGTTGCGCGCGTGGAAATACGCCTGCCAATCGATCGTGTCGTCCTTGTTGACCCAGGAGACATGCCACAGCGCGACGCCGGGCATCGACACGGTCGGGAAACCCGCCTCGCCTGCGCGCAGACAGAACTCTGCGTCATCCCACTTGATGAACGCCGGCAACGACAGACCGACTTCTCGGATCGCGTCGAGGGGGATCAGGCACATCCACCAGCCGTTGTAGTCCGAATCCATGCGCATGTGCAGCAGTGTCGACTGGCGAAGGTTGGCGACACCGAAGTCGTGCGGCATCTTCTCCTGATAGAGGTTGCGCCACATGAAGGGGCCCTCATCGACGACCTCCGCCCAGCCGTGCAGCTTGGGGCGGTCGAGCAGATCGAACATGTGTCCACCGACCAGCACAGGGCTCGTGGCGAACTGCCCGAACACGATGGAGCGTCGGAGGGATTCGGGTTCCAGGCGCACGTCGTCGTCGAGGAGCTGCACGAAATCGCTCTCGGGGCGTTGCAGGGTCTCATGCATCGCGCGTGCGAACCCTCCGGAACCGCCGAGGTTCGCCTGGCGGATCACCTGCAGGGTCTCGCCGAGGTCGGCGGCGACGTCGTCATAGCCGTCTTGATCCGACACGAGCTGGGTGCCCTGGTCGATCAGGAAGATGCGATCGACGAACTCGAGTGCATCCGGAGACGCCGCGAGGGCCCGCAGCGTCTCGACGCAGTAGTCCGGCTTGTTGTACGTCGTGATTCCGAGTGAGGCTTTGCCCGTCCGCGCCGGCTCCTGCTCTGTGGTCCACTCGGCACCCTCGAGGACTGCGTGCTTCTCGTCGGCGACGATGTCGAACCAGATCCAGCCGCCGTCGCTGTACTGCGTCAGATCGAGGTCGAACGAGGTCGAGGATTCTCCGGTCACCTCGCGCGTGGCGACGCGCTGGCGGATTCCGGAGCCGTTGGAGCGGTACACGAGGATCGTCGCCGGTCCCGTCGTGCGCACCGTGAGCTGAACCTGACGGACGCTGGTCCAGTGCTGCCAGTAGGACGCCGGGAAGGCGTTGAAGTAGGTGCCCAACGACACGCGACGGCCCGCCACGATCCGTGCACGGTGTCGACCCAGGATGTTCCCGAGATGTGCGCGGTTGGACACGCGAACCGGTTCGTTCTCGATGACCGACCAGGTCTCGGGATCCGCGTACAGGGGGAGGAGATCGGGGTCGCGATCGAGCGGGAAGACGACGTTCTGCAGGACGTGGGCCACGGGGGAGGTTCTCCGATGTTGTTGCGCCGGCTGCCGCTTTCGCAGGGGCAGCGGACTCGACGAGCAGAGAGTAGCCTACCGCCCGTCACCTTCGGATCTGTGGAGAGCCGGAGCGACCAGGGCGCGGAGTGCCCCGCGATAGGATGACCGCGATGAAGGTATTGATCACCGGCGGCGCCGGGTACATCGGATCCACCGTCGCGACCGCCTGCGTCGAGGCGGGGATCGACATCGTGCTGATCGACGATCTTTCCACCGGGCGGCCCGCCTTCGGGGAGGGGCGCAACCTGTACGTCGGCGACATCGCCGATCGCGAGATGCTCGGCCGGGTGGTGTCGGAGCACCCCGACATCGACGCGGTCATCCACTGCGCCGCACGCATCGTCGTGCCCGAGTCCGTCGCCGATCCGCTCGGCTACTACGACGCCAACGTCGGCAAGACCATCGTTCTGCTGCAGGGACTGCGCGACGCCGGAATCGGCCGCATCGTGTTCAGCTCCTCCGCCGCCGTCTACGCGGGGGCGAGCGGCGCGGGCGTCGACGAGTCGGGGCTCATCGCTCCGTCGAGCCCCTATGCCGCGACCAAGGTCATGGTGGAGCAGATCCTCCACGATGCGGCGGCCGCGGGAGACTTCCGCGCGATCGCGCTGCGCTACTTCAATCCGATCGGCGCTGACCCTCAGTTGCGCACGGGTCTGCAGAATCCGACGCCCTCGCACGCTCTCGGCATGATCATGCGCGCCAAGGCGTCCGGTCGGCCCTTCTCGATCACCGGAACCGACTGGGCGACCAGGGACGGCTCGGGACTGCGCGATTACATCCATGTCTGGGATCTCGCGCTCGCGCACGTCGCCGCGGTGCAGCGGTTCGACGAGGTCGCGTCCGACGAGGCGCCATACCAGGTCATCAACCTCGGCACGGGCGACGGGGTGACGGTGCGCGAGCTCGTTGCGGCCTTCGAGCGCGTGACCGGCGAGGCGCTGCCCGTCGTGGAGACCGCGCGTCGTCCCGGTGATCAGGCCGGTGCCTACGCGATCGTGGATCGGGCGGCTTCCGTCCTCGAATGGCGCGCGGAGCGATCTGTCGACGACGGCGTCCGCGATGCCCTCGCCTGGGCCGACAGGCTCCGAACCCTCGACTGACACCTCCTTCGGAGGGACCCTGGTGGGCGCGTCGGGCCGATCAGCCCTGCGGGCGCAACGTCGGGATCGCGCCCGTCTGCGCGGCGTCGATGTTCTCCCGCCACGAGCGCGACTGGCCCGCACGCAGCGCGCACAGCACGAGCATGAACCAGCCGGCCCCGACCAGGGTGAAGCTCTCGAACATCGAGTCGACGGCCAGCGTCACCAGGGTGATCGGTGTCCAGGCGTAGACGACAGAGCGGCGCACGCTGGCGACGAGCCAGGAACGGATCAGCGCTACGCCGCCGAGCAGCAGGAACAGCACGAGACCCGCGGCACCCAACTGCAGGAGAACGTCGAAGAACGCGTTCAGGGCGCTCTGATGGTGATCGTCGAGCTGGAAGTTGATGTAGGTGAAGGGGTACTCGCCGCGCGCCCACGCCCCGAACCATCCCCAGCCCTCGATCGGCTTCAACGCGACGAAGTCGAGGATGGTGTTCCACAGGTCGCCGCGGAGCGAGAAATCGGAACCGGCGTCGAGGAGCGCGATGATCTGGTGGCGTAGAGCGAACGCCACCGTCAGGGCCAGCGCCACCAGGATCCCCAGCATCCACTGCACCAGGTTGCGACGGTCGGCGGGGGCATGCCTGACGATCGTGAGCGCCACGGTGACGACGCCGACCGCGGCCGCGAGCACCAGCACCGTCGGCGATGCCGAGAGGAAGGCCAGCGAGCCGGCCAGGGCGATCGAGGCGACGGCCCGCGGGGCGTTCACCGACTGCGTCCGCCACTCGATCACGAAGGTGATGAGCGCGAGCACGGCGATGAATCCCAGCATGTTCCGGCTGCCGAAGATGCCCTGGATCGGGCCGCCCTCGGCCAGGTTCCCCTGGACGCCGAGGAACGTGAAAGGCACGTCCAGCAGGATGCCGGACAGGATCTCGACGCCCAGCGACACCGTGAGCAGCACGCGCAACGTGTCACCGATGGCACGTACGGTCTGCAGGGTGTCTCGGATATGGCCGACCGTGAGCGCGAGGAAGGCGAAGCCGAACAGCGACATCCAGCCGAAGAACGTCTCCGAGCGATCGGTGGTCCACACCAGGCTGACCAGTGCCCAGCCGAGGAAGGCGAACAGCGAGGAGGGGGCGATCCGCAGCGGTGAGAGCTCGTCGCGTCGCACCCACAGGATCGCTGCTCCCAGCACGCACAGGATGGCGATGATCGTCGCGAGCGTGACCGCGGAGGTCATCTGCTCGATCGCGAACGAGCCGAACACCGCGCCGAGCACCGCCAGGGTGAAGGCGCGAGCCATCTCGACGGAACCGAGCAGCCGCGCGAGGCGATGCGCCGGCGTCACGGGACGCGCCGCGGTCGGGTGCCGCGTTCGAACAAGAGATCCCGCTCGCCGACGCCGACCAGAGGGACGGACTTCAGCTTGAAGGACAGGAGCACGAGCAGCATCCATCCCCACAGCATGATCGGCGTGGACTCGGACAGTCCCTGCACGAGCAGCACGACCGTGAACAGGCTGGGAAGAAGGGTGAGCGGGGAGTAGGCCCGGCGGGAGTCCAGGTCCCAGCGAGGACGGTCCACCGCGAAGAACCACGAACGCCAGAGCAGGCTCAGGTACGCGATGGCCATCAGAGCGACCCCGAGCACGCCGAGCTGCATGAGGACGTCGAGCCACATGTTGTGCGCGTGGAAGACAGTGATGTGGTGGTCGATGATCCACCCGTCGAATGCCGGGTCGGAGGGGATCCAGGGGCTGGAGAAACCGTTGCCGAAGAGCGGATGCTCGGCCGCGCGCGCGAGGACCTTCGTCCAGATCTTCTCGGAGCGGCCCGTGAGGTCGGCGCTGCGCCCCAGCAGGGCGAAGAGCGGCTCTCGGAGCAGCCAGACCGCGGCGCCCCCGATCAGGGTGGTGCCGATCGCGATCGTATAGACCTTGGTGCGCGCCCCGGGGGTGCGAGCCCGCCGCATCGCGAGGGCGACGACGAGGACCACGACCACAGCGGCGGCGCAGACGAGCGCTGTGGCGGATGAGGTGCGGAGGAGGAAGTACGCCGCGAGCAGCATCCACAGGGCGAGCGTCGTGCGCCATCGGGCGCGCGCGGCGAACAGCACCCCGAACGTGATGATGGCGAACAGCGAGATGATGGCGAGCAGATTCGCGTTGCCGACGATCCCCTGGATGCGTCCGCCGTCGAACAGGTTGTCGCGCACCCAGTACCACTGCGGATCGATCTTGCCGTCCGGCAAGTTGGCGAAGTTCGGCAGCAGAGGCGCGTGCAGGACCAGGGACACCCACAGCTCGAGCGCGAGCGACAGGCCGAGGACCCACTTGAATGCCGAGGAGAGCGCGCGGATGATCTCGTTCCAGGTGAGCACGTGGACGAGGAAGAGGGCGTTCACCGTCACCGCTGCGAGAAGCACCCAGGTGATCAGGGTCGGTACTCGCCACTGCGACCATGCGACGGAGATCAGGGCGAGGGTCACGTAGCCCAGCGCGGTCCATGGCAGGCGGCGCCAACGGAACGGTTGCGGGCGCTTTCGGGTGACCATGGGGACGCCGATGGCGACCGTGGCGAGCGTGAAGGCGACCAGCACGACGCCGGCGCCGTCCTGGCCGAGGAGGTTGTAGACGGCCGAGTGCGCGAACGTCACGATCAAGACGAGGATCGCATAACCGCGCAGCAGCAGATGCCCCGTCGATTCGCGTTCGGGTGCGGTGGGCCGGGCCGCGACCGGATGCTTGGTGTACTGAGCCATCGCGTTCAGGCTACCGCGCCGTACCCGGCGCGTCGCTGAACATCGCTGAGCGGCTCTACGCTGGGGGCATGCTGCTGAGTCTGACCAACGCCCCCCGTGACTACGCCTGGGGCTCGGCCTCCCTCCTGGCCGAGCTGGAGGGGCGCTCGCCGTCGGGGGCGCCGGAGGCGGAAGTCTGGTTCGGGGATCACCCCGGGGACCCGGCCGACATCGACGGCGACGGGACGCTGGACGAGATCACGGGCGGCACACTGCCGTACCTGCTGAAGCTGCTCGCCGCCGCTCAGCCGTTGTCGATCCAGGTGCACCCCACCATCGCGCAGGCCCAGCAGGGGTGGGCCGCAGAGAGCGGGAAGGGGCTCGACGACCCGACGCGCAACTACCGTGACGACAATCACAAGCCGGAGCTGATCGTCGCATTGAGCGAGACGTTCCAGTCCCTGAGCGGATTGCGTCCGGTCTCGGACACGCTGTCCCTGCTCGACGCGCTCGGGGACGGCGCAGGTGTGTCAGCACTCCGCGCTCACCTGACGGGCGGCGCAGACGTGCTCCGTGACACGCTCAGCTGGCTGCTGGGGGGCACGGTGCAGCCGCAGGTGGACGACATCATCGCCTCGGTCACCGCCGCAGCGGAGCGCGCCGATGCGGGGGAGTGGAACACCACGATCCAGGCGATCGCCGGCGTGGCCGACACGTACCCGGGGGATCCCGGGGTCGTGGTCGCTCTGCTGATGAACCACGTCGTCCTGCGTCGCGGCGAAGGACTCTTCCTCCGCGCAGGGCTCCTGCATGCGTACCTCGAGGGCCTGGGGGTCGAGATCATGGCGGCGAGCGACAACGTGCTGCGTGGAGGTCTCACGCCCAAGCGCATCGACGTCGCCGAGCTGCTGTCGATCGTGGACACTGTGCCGTCCGAGGTGCCCGTGCTGCGGCCTGCGGCGGATGGCGCCATCACCTCATACCCGGTGCCGGTCGCGGACTTCGCGCTGGACCGCGTCACGTTGACGGGCGAGTCCGTCGTGCGAGCGGTGGCCGGGCCCACCATGGTGCTCGCGACAGCCGGCGACGTCGCGGTCGAGACGGAGTCCGGCACCGTGCGCACCGTTCCCGTGGGAACCGCCGCGTTCGTGTCTGCGGATGAACCCGAGTTGCGCCTGCGCGGCGTGGGCGAGGCGTTCATCGCCGCGCCCGGCCGCTGAATCCCGCTGTCGACCGCCCCGGGCGTGTCGTCCCGAGACGAATCGCCGCGACACGCCGACGCATCGTCAAGAACCTTCAAGAGATGATTGAGGGTTTACTATCCGCGACTTGACCGCAGCGAATGACACGGGTGTAATTAGGTATGCACGGCCCGCCGGGGGGCGGAGACAGGGTTGGGAGATCGAGATGACGGGATACCGTTCCGACGTACCGGAGAACTGGTTCGTCGATCCGATCAACCTCGGAGTGCCCGGGGTCCGCAAGCCGGATTCCGAAGACGACACCGCTCTCGGTTGGCAGAGCGAAGCGCTCTGCTCGCAGACGGACCCTGAGGCGTTCTTCCCCGAGAAGGGCGGATCCACGCGTGACGCGAAGCGGATCTGCACCTCGTGCGACGTCCGAGGCGAGTGCCTCGAGTATGCGTTGAACAACGATGAGCGCTTCGGCATCTGGGGCGGACTCTCCGAGCGCGAGCGCCGGAAGCTCAAGCGCCGCGCGAGCTGAGCGCACCGCACTCTTCCGTGCGGGCTGAACCAACCCTCGGCCTCGTGCGCGAGGAGCTGGACGTTCCGCCCTGTCTCGGTGCATTGCTTCGCGGGCGCGCCGCAGTCGGTGCCCCCGGCCTCGGTGACCCGCGCATAGGCTGACCAGGTCATGCCAGCCCGAGTTCACGCCATCCTCGTCGCGCGCGCCGGATCCTCCTCCCGCGCGCAGCTCCTCCGCACACTGGAGGCACTGCGCTCCCAGTCCACCCCCGTCGCTGCGGTGACGCTCGTGATCTGCGGCGATGCCGCCTCGGTGCGCGAGAGCGATGCGGTCGCACGCACCGTCGAAGGGATCATCGAGGCCCGCAGCACGACATCCTTCGCAGAAGCGATCGAGCTCGCGCGCCCGCGCGTCGCCGAGGGGTCGGCGATCTGGTTGCTGGCGCAGGACACGGCTCCGCACACCCGGGCACTGGAGCGCTTGACCGGCATGCTCGAGCGCTCCCCGTCCGCCGCGATCATCGCGCCGAAGCTCGTCGCCACCGACAACGATCGAGAGATCGTGTCGCTGGGCGTGAGCATGACCGCGCTGGGACGAAGCGTCGAACTCGCCGCAGGCGAGCTCGACCAGGGGCAGCACGACGGCGCGGACGATGCCCTCGGATCCGACATCCGAGGCATACTGATCCGCGCCGAGGTGCGCGATGCGCTGCGCCCCGACCCGGCGCTGGCCGGAGCGGACGAAGGACTCGACCTCGGAGTGCGCGCGCGCCTGGGCGGTGGGCGCGTCGTCCTCGCCCCCAGCGCGCGCGTGTCCGCGTCGCCGGATGGACCTGCTGCGCTCCCCACCGGCCGCGCGCGCCGCAGTTACGTCACCCGCCTCGCCCAGCTTCATCGGCGGCTGTCGTACGCGCCGGCTGCCGCCGTCGCGCTGCACTGGCTCACCCTGCTTCCGCTGGCACTGTGGCGATCGATCACCCACCTGATCGGCAAACGTCCGGAGTCCGTTCTCCCTGAGTGGGGTGCTGCGCTCACGGCCATGGCCCGCGTCCCCGCGGTCGCCCGCTCCCGGGCACGGATCCGTTCGTTCCGGACGTCGACCTGGGCGAGCATCACACCGCTTCGTGTGACCGGTTCCGAGCTGCGCCGACGTCTGGACGACGGACATGGGAGTGAGGGCGGCGCCGTCAGCGAGCTCCGGTTCTTCTCCGGGGGTGGAGCCTGGGCGGTCCTCGCCGCGCTCGTCGTCAGCATCGCCGCCTTCACGACGCTTCTCGCCTGGCCGGCGCTCGGCGGGGGCGGAATCCTGCCGCTCAGAGACACCGTCGCCGCGCTCTGGGCCGACGCCGCGTGGGGAGTGCGGGGGATCGGTCTCGGTGTGATCGGCCCCGCCGACCCGTTCGCCGCGGTGGTCGCCCTGTTGGGGTCGCTCTGGCCTGCTGGTCCTTCCTTCTCGCTGGTGCTCCTGTGGATACTGGCTCTCCCGCTCGCCGTGCTCGGCGGGTGGTTCGCCGCCACACGCGTCACGGACCGCGCCGGTCTGCGGATCTTCGCGGGTGTCGCGTGGGCGCTGGCTCCGACCTTCCTCACTGCTCTCGTGGAGGGCCGCCCCTCTGCCGTGCTCGTGCATCTGCTGCTGCCGTGGCTGTTCCACGCGGCGGTCGTCGCTCACCGTTCGTGGGGCGCGGCCGGCGCCGCGTCGCTGCTGCTCGCCGCGGTCGTCGCCTGCGCGCCGTCGCTGGCACCCGCGCTCGCACTCCTGTGCGTGATCGCGCTCGGCATCACCCTGGGGACGGCGCAGTTCCGCGGGGCGGGTCGACTGCTGTGGGTGCCCGTGCCGACGCTGCTGCTCTTCGCTCCGCTGGCGTTCTGGCAGTTCGCACACGGGACCCCTCTCGCGCTGCTGGCGGACCCAGGGCTGGTCGTCGGCAACACGGCCACGGCGGATGCCGACGGCCGGTTGGCGATCGCGACCGGCTTCCCCACCGTCGATCTCGCCGGGTGGATGCAGTTCTCGATGCTCCCGCTCGGTTCCTGGGCGGCGTTGTTCTGCGCGCCGCTCGCGGTGCTCGCGCTCGCCTCCGCGATCGCCCCGCGCTGGCGCGCCGGGATCACGCTGCTCGTCGTCGCCGCATCCGGTCTCGCCACCGCCTTCCTGGCTGTCGGAATCACGGTGAGCTTCACGCAGGGCGAACCGATGGCCATCTGGCCCGGCGCGGGCCTGAGTCTCGCGTGGATCGGCGTCGTGGGCGCGGCTCTCGTCACGCTCGACACCGCGATCACTCTTCCTCGACTGCGCGTCGCCGCGACGACGGTGGCCGCTCTCGCTCTCGTCGTCTGTGCGGTTCCCGCTCTCGTCGCGTTCCACGCCGACCGCTCAGCGCTCACCAACGGCCCCGAGTCGACGTTGCCGGCGTATGTCGCCGCGCAGGCGGCCTCGGATGGTCCTCTCGGCACACTGGTGCTCACCCCTCAGAACGACGGAGGCCTGGCGGTCGATGTGGTGTGGGGCGCGAGCGAGACGCTCGGGGCGCAGACGACCATGATGTCCACGGCGACCCAACCGCAGGGCACGGACATCTCCGTGCTCTCGGTCGATCTGCTCTCCGCGCGTGATTTCGACGCGCCCGGAGACCTGGCGGCGCAGGGTATCTCGTACGTTCTCCTCGCCCAGGTGACCGGCGGAGAGGGCGACAAGGCTCGTGCCCTGCGCACCTCCGCCATCGCATCGATCGACCAGAGGGCAGGATTCGTCCACGCGGGGACCACGGAACGAGGTGTGCTCTGGCGCGTCGAGGCCGATGTCGCCGACCGCACCGCTCTCAACGGTTCCCAGGAGGGGACCGCGAGGCTCGTGATCACCGTGCAGCTGCTGGCGATCCTCGCCGCACTTCTGCTGTCGGTCCCGACCAGAGCGTCGCGCCGCGCCGCCCGTGCGCAGTCGCGCATCGTCGGTCGTGCGCCCGAGGAACCCCTGATCCTGCCTCGCCACGCGGAGGACATCGACGTCGACGAGGAGACGGCCCTCCCTCGGCCGGAGGAGACGGCGGCGCCGGAGGAGATCGCACCTGCAGAGGGCGTCGTGCACTCCGACGAGGTCGCACCGCCGGAGGAGAACGCGCCGTCGGACGAGGCCATGTCGTCCGAGGAATCAGTGCCGGAGGCGACCTCGGCGGACCCCGTCGATACGGATCATGAGCGCGACGCGGAGGAGGATCGATGAGCACCACGCGTGCGGTTCGCGTCGCAGCGACCGGAGCCCGCCTCGTCACCGGGGCTGCGGTCGCCGTGGCCTGCGTGATCGGGGTCGTGACCGCGATCCACGCCCCCTGGCCGGAGGTGACGCACGATCCTGCGCAGGTGCAGGTGACGCCCTTGCCCGGTGACAGCCTCCTGGTGTGCAACGGCGACCTCCGGGCCCTCGGACGAAACCCCGCGGACCCGCTGAGCATGGTGTCCGCGGCGTCGCCGAGCGTGACGGTCGACGGCACGGCCGGTGCACCGACGATCGCGACGCTCCAGGCGCCCGATCTCATCGGTGCCGGCGACGTACGCACGATGACCGGCACCGTAGAGGATCGGACAGCGCCGCTGATCGCCGCGGCCGAGTCCGCCGCGGTCTCCGCGGAAGACATGAGCGGATTCGCCGCGCTGCCGTGCGGGACCCCTCGGTTGGAGTCCTGGCTTGTCGGCGGAAGCGTGGACACGGGCGCGTCCGACGTGATCGTGCTCACGAACGCGGCAGAGGTGCCGTCGACGGTGACGCTGTCCGTGTACGGCACCAGTCGCAGCAGTCGCACGGTGATCGTCCCGGCGCGGACCCAGGTGGCGCTCCCTGTGACCTCGATCGCGGCGGGGAACGAGCTCCCCGTCGTGCAGGTCACCGCCGAGGGGGCGCCGATTCGCGCCGTGCTCCAGTCCGCGCTCGTGCGAACCCTGGATCCGGCGGGCGTCGATCTCCAGGATGCGGTGCCGGGACCGCAGCTGCATCCGGTCTTCGCCGGTGTGCAGTCGTTCGCCGCGGAGGGGGACGATGCCGAGATGACCGTGATCCGGATGCTCTCGCCCCAGGACGCTGCGCAGGCGCACGTGACCGTACGCGCTTCGGGCTCGGACACGGTGGCGAACGAATTCACGGTGCCGCTCACGGCGGGCGAACCGGCACAGGTGTCGCTCAGCGGCCTGGAACCCGGTTCGTACAGCGTGCAGATCGATGCGGATGCGCCGATCGTGTCGGCCGTCCGCCAGCAGGACGGGCTCGTGCGCGGATCGGACTTCTCCTGGATGACTCCCGCACCCGAGATCGGCGCCGACGTCCTCCTGGCCGTCCCGGCTGGACCGGCCCCCCGCCTGCATCTTCTCAATGACACGGATGCCGACATCACGATCACTCTGGAGCCCACGAACGGGGGACCGGCGACGGACGTCACGGTGCCGGCAGACGGGTCGGTCGAGACCGCCGTGTCCGCGCGGACGAGCTATCTGCTGCGCACGACGGGCACGGTGCATGCCGCGGTCACGATGACTGCTGACGGCAAGCTCGCGGGGTGGCCCGTGCAGCCGAGTGACGGTGCCGCGCAGAGCATCACCGTCTATCCCTGATCGATCCCTCCCTGACCCGCAGCGCGCCACAGGTCGGGGAGGTCAGTGATCGTGCCCGAGATCCCAGGGCTCGCGGCCGACGTACTCCGCCGCGGCGCGGAACACCGCGCTCTCGATGGCCATACGGCGATGAGCGGTGTCATCGTGACCGGGAGGAAGTAGCCGTTCGATGGGCAGCCGGAAGAGCACGATGCGACGTTGCTCGCGGTCGAGATACCAGCGAGGTACCTCTTCGGTGGCGTCGAAGCCCGGCATGGCGCCGATCTCGAACCGGACGTCCTGCAGCTCGGGCCACGTGCCTCGGAGGAACTCGACGGCGGTGCCGACCGTCAGATCGAAACGGTCGATCCGTCCATCCAACGGAGCCAAGGGCGGGCGTACGACCTCGCTGCGTCCGAGGCGGCCATGACGGCCATGGCGCGCGCCACGCCGCGGGGCGGCGGAGGGAGCACTGCGTCGACGAGGCATGTCGAAAGTCTAGGCGCTGAGGCCGGGCGGTGCGGCGCGGCATCCGCTCCGGCACGCCGCCGCGACGTACGCTGACGGTGATGAACGGACGACTCTGCTCGAAGGTCGGATGCGCGCGGGAAGCCGTCGCGACCCTCACCTACGACTACGGCGATCAGATGGCCGCGCTCGGACCTCTGGGGCTCGCGGACCACCCGCACGCGCATGATCTCTGCGCCCCGCACGCGGAGCGGCTCTCGGTACCCGCCGGGTGGCTCGTCGTGCGTCACGAAGCGCTGCGCGCCTGAGAGCTTCCTCGACACGCGGCGTGCGCAGGCGGCCCCCCATCGACGGCTGGATAGTCTGACGGCGGACGTGCCACGGCGGCGCGCCAGGAAAGGCTGTCGTGATCGTCTGGCGTCGCTGGATCTTCCCCCTGCTCCTCGTCATCGTCCTCGGGGCGAGTGCTGCCGCGCTCGTGAAGATCGCATTCTTCCCCGACAGCGTCGAGAGCATCGTGAGTCCGGAGGCGGGAATCACCGACCCGGTCGTGGCCGTGGAGCGCGGCGCTGTCGTCAACGCGCTGACGTTGAGCGGGAACATCGCCCGCGACGAGGTGATCGGAGTGCGCGGCGAGATCAACGGGACCGTCCTGGCCGTGCACGTCGGCGAGGGCGCCGCGGTGACGGCGGGTCAGAAGCTGTTCACCGTCCGTCAGGACGATCCGCGCAAGGACATCGACATCCTCGCCCCCGAAGCGGGCGACGTGTCGGAACTCGCTCTGGTCAAGGGGCAGCAGACCTCGGTGGGAACCGAGATCTACAATTTGACCCCGGCGCGCTACCACCTGCTCGCGACTGTGGAGCCCGTGCAGCTCTACCGTCTGGTCAACGCCCCCACCGAGGGCACCGTCACGGTGACCGGCGGCCCTGCTCCCTTCACCTGCACCGGGGTGCGCGTGCAGGTCAGTGCCGAGGGAACCGCGAGTGTCCGGTGCGCCATCCCGAAGGACCAGACGGTGTTCGCCGGCCTCCCCGCGACCATGGACCTCGCTCTCGGGCAGGTCGAGGACGCTCTCATCGTGCCAGTCACGGCAGTGGAGGGCGGCGCCGGATCCGGGAACGTCTGGGTCGACGCCGGTGACGGGGCCGAGCCCGAGAAGCGCGCGGTCACGCTCGGGGTCAACGACGGTGCGATGGTCGAGGTGACGGAGGGTCTCGCCGAGGGCGACAGCATCCGCCAGTTCGTCCCCGGGTTCGTGGCACCGGTGGAGGAGTTCTGCTACGAGGTGTCCCCGGGCGTCGAACAGTGCGACAGCGGGATGAGCTGGTGACGCTCGTCGCCCTGGAGGACGTCGAGAAGAGCGTCCTCCTCGCCGATGACTCGCGCCTGGAGATCCTGAAGGGGATCAGTCTGTCCGTCGGGGCGGGCGACCACGTCTCGATCGTCGGACGCTCGGGTTCGGGCAAGTCGACCCTTCTGAACATCCTCGGGATGCTGGATGAGCCGACGACGGGAACCGTGTCCTTCGAAGGCCGTGAGGTGCGCAAGATGCGCTCCGGCCGCCTGGACAGGGTGCGCGGCGACAACGTCGGCTTCGTGTTCCAGCAGTTCAACCTCCTCCCGGGCCGCACGGCGCTCGACAACGTCATGATGCCGCTCGGGCACGCCAAGGGGCGTATGTTCTGGAACCGGCGTCAGATCGCGGCGGACATGCTCGAGAGGGTCGGGCTCGGCCACCGGATAGAGCAGATCGCCGACCGCCTCTCCGGTGGCGAACAGCAGCGCGTCGCCATCGCGCGCGCTCTCGTACGCAAACCCGTTCTGATCCTGGCCGATGAGCCGACGGGCGCGCTCGACATCGAGACGGGGGCCTCGGTGATGTCGCTGCTCGACGAGGTCGCGACCGAGACGGACGCGGCACTGGTGACCATCACGCACGATCTGCACGTCGCCGCCCGGGCTCGCCGGCACTACCGGCTCGATGCGGGGCGACTGGAGGAGGCCGACCTTCGTCGCGCCTTCGAGGCGTCGACCCTGTCCGCGCCCGTGCCGCCGGAACCCGCCACGGCGTCCCCCGCGCCCGCGGTCCTGCCGCCGCTGCCCGCAGCGAACGGTGTCGGCGCATGAGCGGCTTCCTCGGTGCACTGTCGGATGCCTGGGCGGAGATCCGTGTCCACAAGCTCCGGGTGCTGCTGAGCCTGATCGGGATCGCGGTCTCGGTGGGAGCCCTCACCGCGGTCGTCGCGATATCGGAGTACCAGCGGCAGTTCCAGACCGAGCAGTCCGACCGCTTCGGCGGACGGGCGGCGACGATCGTGGTCAACGTCGCCAACGACGACGGCACACCGGTCGACTTCGACGACTTCGACGAGCGGTTCGCCCGCGTCTCGGAACGGTTCGGCTTCAGCCACACCGGGCGCATCGTCGGAGGCATGGTGCAGGGAGTGCAGCTTCCGGACGGCGTCACCGAGGTCGGGGCGCGCCTGGTCGACCCGATGTACCCGCAGATCCATCGTGAGGTCCTGCTGGAGGGGCGCTGGTTCGTCGATTCCGACCTCGAGGCACTCGCGCCGCCGGTCGTGATCACGGAGGCGCTCTGGGACCGGATCGGTCGGCTGCCGCTCGCTCAGCATCCGACGCTGTCTCTCACCGGCGGGGCCGGAGGCACCTACCAGGTGGTCGGCGTCGTGCCACGGCAGGGGTTCGGTGATGAGGAGCTTCGCGTCGATCTGCTCTACGACGCCTATCGTTCCCGCGTCGATGCGCTGCCGGAGGGCGCGTGGCCGCAGTACGAGGTCTGGGTCGGCGCCGAGCAGGCGAACGAGATCGGTCCGGTGCTGGCGATGGACCTGCGAGCGGGCCTGCCGGAGGGGCAGACCGTGTCGGTGAGCCGTTCGGACTGGGCCGCGCAGCCGGGAGCACTCGATGTGCAGGCGACGTTCGAGATGATCACCGGGGGCATCGCGGCATTGATCCTGGCGCTCGGCGCCCTCAGCCTCATCAACATCCAGTTGGTGGCGATGCGGCAGCGGGTGCGGGAGATCGGTGTGCGTCGTGCGTTCGGGGCGACGTCAGGACGCGTGTTCTTCTCCGTCTTCCTGGAGAGCCTGGTGGCCACGACGGTCGCGGGAGTGGTCGGAATCGCGATCGTGGTCGCGATCCTCCGCTCGGACTGGGTGGTGACCTCGTTGTTCTACGGCATCCAGGACGTCCCGCCGTTCCCGATGCGCGCGGCCCTGGTCGGACTGGTCGCTTCCGTGATCGTGGGAGCCGTATCCGGGTTCATCCCCGCACTCGTCGCTCTGCGTGTGAAGGTGATCGACGCGATCCGATTCTGAGTGGCGGCGCGTGCCGCGGGTCGGAAGATCCGCCGGTCAGATTCCGACGCGGCGACCCGTGAGCTTCTCGGCCCGGCGGTCCGCGTTCTCGAGTGCCCGGCGCTCGCGCTCGCGGCGCAGCACCGTGATGCCGACCAGGACCTCCTCGGGCGGTGCCGCGGGGAGAGGCGAGACGAAGGGAGTGGCCTCGGCCAGCAGATCGCGCGCCACCCGATCGCGTGCCGCCGGCACCATGCGGGGCGCGCTCTGCAGGAACTGCGAGATGCGGCGCGCGAGGCGGTCCGGCAGCCGCGCGACATCGGCGATCTGCGCCCACGCGTGCAGTCCCGGCGGCAGCACCGGAACGTGCGACACCAGCTGCGGAGTGCGCACCCGCTGGCTGTAGGTGCCGGCGACCAGATCCCCCAGGCGCTGCGAGCGGGCGTTGAAAGCGCCTGTCAGCACGGCGAGACCGCCGAAGGTCATGTAGATCTCCAGGACCCCGAGCAGGGCGCGGATGAAGGCGTGGCGGAAGCCGGCCGCGCCGCCGTCGACGCGCACGATGCGGCCGCCCACCGCGAGCTTGCCGAGACTGCGGCCCTTCAGCGCGACCTCCATCGTGATCGGCAGCACGACGAAGCTGACGACGAGTGCCGCGACGGTCGCGATCCGGTCGGTCGCCTCGTCGAGCACACCGGCGTCGGTGAGCCAGATGCGCAGGAAGATCCACAGGACGAAGACCGCGAAGCCGAGCAGCATGTCGATGAGGGCGCCCAGTGCGCGCAGCAGGAAGCCGATGGGTTGCACATCGATCGCGACGGCTTCTCCGGAGAGCACCTCGTCGGAAGTATCGATCGGTGTGGACATGAGTACAGTAAATCAGGTGGATGCTGATGCGCTGACGGATGCACGCCGCGCCGAGTGGCAGCGGTTGGACGAGCTCAGCCGCGCGCGGCTCGACGGTCAGGGCGTCGACGAGCTCATCGTGCGATACCGGGCGGCGTCGGCGGATCTCGCCGAGCTGAAGACCTCCGTGGGGGATTCACCGCAGGGAGCGTATCTGTCGACCATCCTCGTGCGCGCGAGGCTCCGGCTCACGGGAGCTTCCGACAACATCCTCACGCAGACCGGTCGATTCTTCGCCTCGCAGCTGCCCGCTGCCCTGTACCGTCTGCGGTGGCTCACGCTGCTCATCGCTCTCAGCTTCATCGCCGTGGCCGTCGGCACGGCCGCCTGGATCTCGAACGATCCGGCGCTCATCGCCACGCTCGGAGAGCCGGACGCGCTCGAGCAGTACGCCGACGAGAGCTTCACCGGCTACTACACCGAGAACCCCGCCGCGGTGTTCATGGGCATGGTGTGGACCAACAACGCCTGGATCGCGATGCAGTGCGTGCTGTTCGGCGTGACCGGTATCTGGCCGATCTACATGCTCGTGCAGAACGCGATGGGGCTGGGAGTCTCGGGTGCCGTGATGGCCGCCTACGATCGCGCAGACGTCATGGTGCTCTACATCCTGCCGCACGGGATGCTCGAGATGACGTGCATCTTCGTCGCGGCTGCCGCCGGGCTTCGGGTCTTCTGGGCCTGGGTCGCCCCCGGGCACCGCTCGCGCGGCGAGGCGCTGGCGACGGAAGGACGGGCGCTGGCGACCGTGGCGATCGGCCTCGTCTTCGCGCTGTTCCTGGCGGGGCTCGTCGAAGGTTTCGTGACCGGCTGGGCGCTCCCGTGGCCCGTGAAGATCGGCATCGGCGGCGCCGCGCTCGCGATCTTCCTCATCTACATGGTGGTGATCGGCGGACGAGCGCATCGGCGCGGCGAGACCGGAGATCTGCTCGAGTACGAGGCAGGCACCCCGCGACTGATCGCCGGGTGAGGGCGGTCGTCGAAGTGGCGCCTCCGCGTCACAGCCGCCCTGCGGCCTTCAGCTCCAGATAGCGATCGGCGATGCGCGGCGGCAGTGCTTCGGGGTCGGCGGCGATCGCCTCGCCCCCGGCACGTCGGATCGCGTCGGCCACATTCTCCGCGTCGCTCAGCGTCCGTTCCGCTGCGGCGGCGAGATAGACCTCTTCCCGCGACCCGCGCTGCTGCGCGAGCGAGGCGATGTCGTCGTCCGTGACGGAGCCGACCAGGACGGTCGTCGCGCGTGAGGCGTTCGGGAACGCGCCGAGGAACGCACGCGCGGACTCGGCGGCATCCTGGGCGGTCAGGACCACGATCAGCGAGGGTCGGGTGGTCAGCGTGCGCACCGCGGCGAACGCACCGTGCCAGTCGGTGTCGACCAGACGTGCGTGCACGGGTGCCATGGCATCGGTCAGCGCGGGAAGAAGTCCCGTGCCGTCGACGCCGGTCACGCGGCCGCGCACGACGCGGTCATACATGAGGAGGTGCACGTGGTCACCCGCACGGGAGGCGAGCGCGGCGAGCAGAAGGGCAGCCTCGAGGGCGGCATCCACCCTCGTCCCGTCGCCGACACGGGCTGCGGCCGTGCGCCCGGTGTCGATGATGATCACGACGTGCCGGTCGCGCTCGGGACGCCAGGTCCGCAGCATCGTGGTTCCGGCCCTGGCCGTGGCGCGCCAATCGATCGAGCGGACGTCGTCGCCGCGCACGTACTCGCGCAGCGAATCGAATTCGGTTCCCTGCCCGCGCACCTGGATGCTGGTGTTCCCGTCCAACTCGCGCAGCCGGGCCAGGCGGGAAGGGAGGTGCTTGCGCGACGAGAATGCAGGGAGCACGCGGATGGCACCGCGCACCGCATGCCGCGCCTGGCGCCCGGCCAGGCCGAGGGGGCCGCGGGAGCGGAGCATCACGAACTCGCTGACCAACTCGCCGCGGCGGCGCGGGAGCAGCGGGATCGCGACGCGGGCGCGTTCACCGGAGGGGACCAGCAACGTCTGCCTGGCGGGATCCGCACCGGCCGTCGGCTGCCACGCGTCACGGAGGATGCCGTGCAGGGTGCGCTGACCGTGGTTGTGCACGGCGACGCTGACCGGCACCGGCTCGCCCAGGCGCGCTCGTGCAGGGACGCGGCGCGACACCGTCACCGTCCGCGGACTCGCGGCCAGTGCGACGTCGAGGCCCGCGAGCAGGGCGCAGAGCCCGACCCAGGCGCCCGCCACGGCGTACGGCGGATAGCCCGCGAGTCCGGCGAGGACGAGCGGGAGCACGCCGAGGGCGATGGCGACGGCGAGGCGGCCGGTGACGAACACCTTAGATCGGCACCCGGGTCTGCTGCACGACCGATGTCAGGACGGCATCGGCGGACACGCCCTCCATCTGCGCGTCCGGTCGCAGCTGCAGGCGATGGCGCCATACGGGCACCAGCATCGTCTGCACGTGATCGGGAGTCACGGCGGAGGAGGCGTTGAGCCACGCCCATGCCTTCGCCGCCGCCAGCAGACCGGTCGAGGCGCGGGGGCTCGCGCCGAGCTCGACGGATGGCGACTGGCGGGTCGCACGGGCGAGATCCACGACGTAGCCGAGCACATCGTCGGTGACCTCGACGCGCCCCGCCGCCTCCTGAGCCGCGCGGATCTCCTCAGCGGTGACGACCGCCTCGACTCCCGTCAGCTCACGCGGCGAGAAGCCTTCGGCATGGCGACGCAGCACCGAGACCTCGGCATCGCGTTCCGGCATCCCGACGACGAGCTTCATGAGGAAGCGGTCCAGTTGCGCTTCCGGGAGCGAGTAGGTGCCCTCGTGCTCGATCGGGTTCTGCGTCGCCGCGACCAGGAACGGGTCGGGGAGGACCCGACTCACGCCATCTGCCGACACCTGGCGCTCCTCCATGGCCTCCAGCAGCGCGGCCTGGGTCTTCGGAGGTGTGCGGTTGATCTCGTCCGCGAGCAGGATGTGGGTGAAGACGGGACCTGCGCGGAAGTCGAACTCGCCGGTGCGGGCGTCGTACACGAGCGATCCGGTCACGTCCCCGGGCATGAGGTCGGGGGTGAACTGCACGCGCTTCGTGTCGAGCCCCAGTGCGCGCGCGAACGAGCGCACGACCAGCGTCTTCGCGACGCCCGGGACGCCCTCCAGCAGCACATGGCCGCGAGCGAGCAGCGACACCAGCAGCCCCGTGACGGTGCCGGCCTGACCCACGACGGCTTTGTCGACCTCGGTGCGCACGCGGTGCATCGCCTGGCGCAGTGCGGCGTCGTCGGCGGGAATGTTCTCAGCGGTCACGTGATGCCCTCGGCTTCCGTCGGGATGGATGGGGGAGACGTCGGATGCGGTCATCCGTCGCTCCGGGTCGTGTGGTTGGTGGTCTCGACGGCGGTCTCGAGCTCGCCCAGTCGTCGAGCCAGTTCGATCAGTGCGGCATCGTCGGTGGGAAGAGGCCCGGCGAGCAACGTCTGCAGCGTTCCGCGCGGGATCCGCAGGCGATCCGAGGCGGCATCAGCGACCTCGTCGGCGCCGGCGTGCGCGGCGAGACCGAGCCGACGTGCCAGTCGGCGCTGGGACCCGTCTCGCAGCGCCTCGGCGGCGTGCGCGGAATCGGCTGCCTTGGCGGTCAGACGCGCACGACCGTGCATCGTCTCGGAGGCACGCACCGTGACGGGGAGGGTCTCGGAGACGAGCGGTCCGAAGCGCTGGCCCCGCCAGATCGCGGCGGCGACACCTGCGAGGAGCAGCAGAAGGATCACGGGTGTGAGCCAGTCGGGGGTGAGCGAGCCGAGAGTGTCCTCCGACTGGCCCTCGATGTCGGAGTCCTCGAATGTCGGGACGTACCAGACGACATGATCGGTCTGGCCCAGGAGCGCGAGCGCCAGGGCCGCATTGCCGTCTTCGGCGAGATAGGCGTTGCTGAAGAGCTTGGAGCCCTCGACGACGACGTGACGCCCGTCCCTCCGGTCGTCCACGAGCACGGCAGCACCGGTGGACCCACCGAAGCAGGCGGACACGCCGTCTGCCGGGGTGAAGAGGCGGTCGGGTCGGATGGCACCGACACGAGCGAACTCCGGGAGCGGGCACTCCGCCGCGACAGCGGGTGAGGTCCCCGGAGCGTCCTGGCCGATGCGCAGCAGGCTGAGCAGACGGCTTCCGGTCGACAGGAACACCACCCGATCCGCCGGCTCCATGAGCGCGGTCAGACCCTCGTCGCTGAGCGTGTACGGGTTCGCCATCACCAGCGTCGTGTCCTCGTCGATCGCGGCGCGGGCCTCCGCACGTGAACGGGACACCGTCACGTCGACTCCCTGATCCCGAAGGATCTCCGCGAGGGCGAGGGCCCCGGCGTCATTGCGGCCCTCAGGATCGAGACCGCCGTGCCTTCCTGGCGCGCTGGCGCTCACACGCATCGCGATGAAGGCGACGCCGATGACCAGGGCGGCGACGATCAGCCATCCGATCACGGTGCGCCAGCGGGGAGGGCGACGCACGGCGGTGGACGGCGCATAGATCTGTTCGATGGCGTGCGTCACGCGAGCACCGCCTCGGGCCGGCGGGCACGCAACCGGTCGTCGGTAGCGGCCAGTTCACGGTAGCTCTCCGCACTCGCCGGGTGTCGCAGATAGCGGACGTCGTCGAACGACACCGCCGCGCGCCGCACGGCGTCGCTCTCGTCGGCGAACACCGTGCTCGCCTCGCGGGCGATGGCCTGAGCCGTGGCTCCGGGAGCGGGGTCGATCAGGTCGCGTTCGAGCAGCCCGCGTGCGAGCGCGCGGAAGCGCAGGATCGTCGCGGTGTCCCAGTCCCCGTCACGTGCGTGGCGATCGGCCTCGGCACGCAGCTGTGCGGCGCTTCGATCGTCGTCTGCGCCCAGGAGATCGCCGCGTGCGGCACGGATGCTCCGGGCGCTGCGCGGCCTGCCCCAGATGATGAGGGCGGCGATCAGGGCTGCGACGATGATGACGGTGACGATAATGAGGGCGGACGGGCCGACGTTCGCGCCGTTCTCCGAGGTGAAGAGATCGCGCAGAAAACGTCCGATGTCGCGGGCGAGGAGGTCGAACCAGGTCGGCTTCGCGTCGGCGTATCGAGGGTTGGAGAGCTCTTCCTCGGCCCAGCGCCGTGCCTCGTCGCCATCGGGAACGTAGACATCGAAGGATCGGATCATGCCGACCCGTCACCGTCGGCGCCAGGGGCTGTCCACCCGCCGTCGGCCGGGGGCGCCCAGGGGCTGTCGTTCGGCGCCGGAGGCGTCGTGGGTGGCAGGACGGTGGGCGAGGACACCGCCGGTGGGGCGGGTGCGAACGCGGGAGGCACCGGCGCGGGTGCCTGCGCAGGAGAGGGCTGCGGCGGCACGGGGTACTGCTGGCCGGCGTACGGGTACTGCTGCGGGGGGTACGGCTGCGCGGGATATTGCTGTGCAGGGTATTGCTGTGCGGGGTACGGTTGCCCCGCAGCGGGCGGCGGGGCGGGAGTCGCCTGCGCCGGGCCGGGGGAGGCGGGGGCGCCGTACTGCGGCTGATACGCGTAGCCGGCCGACATCATGACGTGTTCCGGGACCTGGCGCGGCGGTGGCACGTGCGACACGGCGCGGCTCGGGTCGACGGCGTACGGGTCGCCGAGTTGTTCCTCGGTCCATCCGAGATCGCGACGCTCCACGTGGGAGATCAGCGTCTGATCCAGCCCCTCGTATCGCATGCGGCAGTCGAGGTAGACGAGCGCGGAACCGGTGCTCTGCACGACCAGCGTGATCGCCTGGAGGACGAGCAGCAGGATCTGCGGCGCGATCAATGTGAACACGTAGCTGACGATCGCGCTGGGCTCTGCGGAGCCCGTCGGAGCGACGACAGAGCCCAGCAGCGAGCTGAGCAGGGCGACCGGCAGGCTCACCACCTGCATGGCGAGTCCCATGATCGCGCTGATCAGGAATGTGACGCCCCACGCGACCCAGAATCGACCGCGGGTCAGTCGCCACGAGCGCACGAGCGCCTCGCGGAATCGCGCACGCTCGAGGACCAGGATCGAGGGCACGAGAAGGAGCTTGGTCGACAGCCACACCACGAGCGGGATGCAGGCGAGCGCGATCAGGATCACCACGATCACCAGCACACCGATGAGCTCTGCGCTCCCGCCCAGGCCTCCGGCGATGAACGCGCCGATGAGCGCGGCGACGACCGCGATGAAGCCGAACACGGCCACCACCGAGAGGGAGGCGAACCCGGTGAGGCGCCAGAAGGCCGGAGCCATCTTCTTCCACAGCATCCGCAGCGTCGCCTTCACGCCGATCGCGGCATAGCCGATCTCCGCAGCCACGACGCCCTGCATGATCGCGGTGAAGGCGATCGAGGCCAGGCCGACCGCGAGTCCGGCGACGATGTTGACCGCGATGGTGCCGGCGAGCACCGCATCGAAGTCGGGGGAGCCGACCGGGACCGTCTCCAGACGCGCGAAACTGGTGAACAGGACGACGCCCATGATCCCCGCCGTCGCCAGGACGACGATCAGCTGGATGACGACCGCGAAGCCGAACAGCACCTTCGGGTTGTGCCGAAGGGCGGCGAAGGCCTTTCCCAGCAGCATCCCGAATGTCAACGGATGAAGGGGGATGATGCCCTTCTTGGGGGCAGGGGTCCACATCTGACCGCTCACAGGCATTCCCTCCGTCGTGCGCTCCCATCGTGTCATATCCCTCTGCCTGGTGCGCAGATCTGGGGACGCCGGTACTGGGTGCCATAAGGTAACAGCTATGACCTCACGCATTCTTGTGGTCGACGACGACACCGCGCTCGCCGAGATGATCGGCATCGTGCTGCGCACGGAAGGTTTCGAGCCGGTGTTCTGCGCCGACGGAGCACGGGCCGTCGACGAGTGGCGCGCCCAGCGTCCGGACCTCGTCCTGCTCGACCTCATGCTTCCGGGGATGGACGGGATCGAGATCTGCACCCGCATCCGCGCAGAGTCCGGCGTCCCCATCCTCATGCTCACGGCGCGCAGCGACACGGCTGATGTGGTGCGCGGCCTGGAGGTCGGTGCGGACGACTACATGGTCAAGCCCTTCAACCCGAAGGAGCTGGTCGCCCGGATCCGCACGCGACTGCGCCCCACGCCCCAGGCCACGATCGAGCAGCTCCGGGTCGGCGATCTGACCGTCGACGTCGATGCGCACGAGGTGCGTCGCGGGACCGCGCCGATCGCTCTCACCCCTCTCGAGTTCCAGCTGCTCGTCGCGCTCGCGTCGAAGCCGCAGCAGGTGTTCTCGCGGGAGATGCTGCTGGAGCAGGTGTGGGGGTATCACTACAAAGCCGACACACGACTGGTGAACGTGCATGTGCAGCGGCTCAGGGCGAAGGTGGAGCTCGACCCGGACAACCCCAAGATCGTGATGACGGTGCGGGGCGTCGGCTACCGGGCCGGGAGCGTCGGCTAGGCATCCATGGCCGTGACCACGACGACCACCACGGCGGTCGCCGTTCTCCGCGACTGGCGCAGTTGGCCGACGGTGTTCGCGGCCCTCTGGCGGCGATCGCTGCGGTTCCGCACGCTGACCATCACCCTGCTCGCGACATCGCTGGCGATCTTCATCACGTGCGTCACGATGGCGCTCGTGATCCAGAACGACCTCTTCATCTCGCGCAAGAACGTCGTCCTCGAGGATGCGCGTCGCGCGATCGACGATGCGCAGAGCAAGCTCGACGTGGCGGAGGTCGGCGATGATCCGGCTGCGCTGCAGGAACTCTGGCGGAGCATCACCCAGGGGCTGGCCCGCACCTCGAGTGCCGAGCAGCTGGCGGGTTTCCGCATCGAGAAGGGCCCGAACCCCCTCCGGCTGAACGGCTTCACGCAGGGCGGCCTGACCGCGAACCAGCTGAGCGACGGGCTGCGCAACCGCGTGAAGGAGTTCGATTACCTCCAGGCCTGGCAGTCGATCGCGTTGGTGAGCGACGGGGGCAGGGAAGTGCCGGGGATCGCGGTGGGGCAGCAGCTCCAGGTCCCTGAGGCAGGGCCTTTCGAGATCTACTTCGCCTACGACCTCGGCGATGCGGATCAGACTCTGGTCTTCGTGCAGCGCACGCTGTGGATCGCCGGAATCGGTCTTGTCGCGATCGTGGCGGCGATCTCGTGGGTGGTCCTGCGCACGGTGTCGTCGCCGATCATCCAGGCTGCCGAGACCAGCGCGCGTCTGGCATCGGGGGATCTGGGCGTGCGTCTCGAGGTGCGGGGCGAGGACGAGCTGGCCACTCTGGGCAGATCCTTCAATGCGATGGCCGACAGCATCGAGTCGCAGATCAAGGAGCTCGGGGAGCTCTCGATGGTGCAGCAGCGATTCGTCTCCGATGTCTCGCACGAGTTGCGGACCCCCCTGACCACGATCCGCCTGGCTGCGGACATGCTCAACGATCAACGGGACGAGTTCGACCCGACCACCGCGAGAACGGCGGAGCTGCTGTACACGCAGGTGCAGAGGTTCGACATCCTGCTCTCCGACCTGCTCGAGATCAGCCGCTACGACGCCGGATCCGTGCAGCTCGAGCTGGAGGCGACGAGCCTCGCCCACGTCGCCGAGGACGTCATCGAGCAGATGCGTCCGCTCGCCGAGGGACGGGGCACCGAGCTCAGGCTGGTCGCACCGGGCGGGTACTCGCCGGTCGACATGGATCCGCGTCGCGTCCGCCGTGTGCTGCGCAATCTCATCGGCAACGCGATCGAGCACGGCGAGGGCCGACCCATCGTCGTGACGGTCGACAGCAATCAGCACGCGGTGGCCGCGGGCGTTCGCGACTTCGGCATGGGGATGGTTCCCGAAGATGCCGAGCGCGTCTTCGACCGGTTCTGGCGGGCGGACCCCTCACGGCAACGTACGATCGGGGGCACCGGACTCGGCCTCTCGATCTCTCTCGGCGATGCGACCCTGCACGGCGGGACCCTCGGCGTCTGGTCGAAGCTCGGTGAAGGCACCAACTTCGTCCTCACCCTGCCCCGCCATGGGACCGTGCTGGAAGGTGCGAGCCCGATCGCGCTCGAACCGCAGGAACCGCTGGCCGAGATCGGCGATGCCACGCAGCCCATCTCCCTCGCCGACCTCGCCAGGGAGCTTCTCGATCGCGAGGACGGATCATGAGCCGACGGCGGACGACACAGGCGCTGCGGGGCATCGCTCTGACGCTCGCCGCGCTCCTGCTCACCGCATGCACGGGATTGCCGATGAGCGGGGACGTGAACGCCGGACTGGAACTGGGCGAGGCACCCGAGGTCAACGACCTGCTCCTCGTCGCCTCCGGCCCCCCGCCGGGGGCGAGTCCTGAGGAGATCGTCGAGGGCTTCCTGGAAGCGGCGATCACCCCCGCGGACAACTGGAGCATCGCCCGCACGTTCCTCACCCCGGAGCTGCAGCCCACGTGGCGCCCCGGAGTCGGCGTGTCGATCGATTCGGCCGTGGGGTCGCGTACCGTCTCCTCGACCATCCCGGATGGCGACGACGACGCGACGTCGGGAGACGTGAAGGTCCAGTTCGATCTCGTCGCGAACGTCGACGAATTCGGGGCCTACTCCGAGTCCACCGGTGCGTCCAACGCGACGTTCACGGTGAAGCGCCTCGACGACGGGGAATGGCGCATCGCGAAGGCACCGGACGGGATCGTGATCGACGAGTCGCGGTTCTCGCTGGTGTTCGACGGATATCCCCTGCAGTACTTCGATCAGAGCTGGACGCATCTCGTTCCGGATGTGCGCTGGTTCCCCCGACGCACGAGCATCGCGACGACCGTCACGCAGAATCTCATCGGCGGTGCCCCGAGTTCCTGGCTCGATCAATCGGTCCAGTCGGCGTTCCCTGCGGATGTCGAGCTCGCGGAGGATGCCGTGCCGATCGACGATGCCTCGCAGGTCGCCGAGGTCGCGCTGACAGGTGCGGCGGCGCGGCTGAACCAGGCGACCCTCGCGCGCATGCGCACCCAGCTGGAGGAGACCTTCGAAGCCTGTGGGGTGCACGTGTCGCAGGTGAAGTTCACGGTCGACGGACGCCAGCTCAACGCGGGCATCGTGAAGCTCCAGGACGAGACGATCGATCCCGGCTCGCTCATCCTGACCGACGATGCTTTCGGAGCCATCGTCGGCGACCAGATCTCTCCGATTCCCGGTATCAGCGAGGAGATCGTCGGCCTGTCGCAAGACGTGGCGGCGATCGACGTGGCGGCGGACTCCGCGCAGGCCGCCGTCCAGTTGGGCGACGGGAACGTCTACCGGGTGAGCGAAGGACGCGTGGATCAGTTCCAGGCTCCGGCCACGACGGTCGCCCCGTCCATCGATCCCTTCGGCTACACCTGGACGGTGGCTGCCGACGATCCCACAGCGGTGCAGGCCTGGGGGAGCGATGTCTCCGCCGCCCGGGCGGTCGCCAAGGCCTGGCCCACCGCATCGTCGGTGTCCGCGCTGCGGGTGTCCGCCGACGGGGCCAGAGTCGCAGCGGTGATCACGGTAGGCGGTCAACATTGGGTCGTCGTCGCTGCCGTCGTGAGAGACGACGGCGTGCCTGTGGAACTCGGCCCGGCGAAGCAGCTCACCCGCATCGATGGCGCCGCCGACGATCTGGTCTGGCTGGGTGCGACGCGCCTTGCGGTGCTGATACCGGGCGAGGGTGCCCCGTTGCTGACCCAGATGGTCGGCGGTCCGGGAATCGTGGAGGCCGCACCGGCGGGAGCGGACTCGCTCGCGGGGTCGCGCACGGCCAGCGGTGTGCGCGTGCGGGACGCCGACGGCACGCTCTTCGCGCACGCCGGATCGGCATGGCGGGAGGTCGCCTCCGGCGTGCGGGTGTTGGCGACTCGCGCCGGCGAGTGAGGGGCGGACGCACTCGGCCTGCACCGTGAGGGGCTGAACGATGGTGTCCCCATCCGGTGACGGGCTGATGTCCCCGCGGTCCGCGTCTCGTCGAGTATCGACGCATGCCCTCCTCATCGACACGACGATCGACTCTGCGCGGCATCGGCACCGAACTGGCAGCGCTCCTGCTGGCCGCCTCGTGCGCAGGATGCGGGGAGCCCGGCGAGCTGCTGTGCGCGGGGTGTCGCGCGCAGCTCACGCCCTGCCCGGTGGCGATAGTCACACCGGACGGGCTCGCCGTGCATGCCGCGCTCTCCTTCGAAGGCGTCGCGGCACGGTGCATCCGGCGGCTCAAAGGGGAGGGGGAGACGCTGCTCGCGCGCGTGCTCGGCGGTGCGCTCGCCCCGGTTCTCGATGCCGCGCTGGCTGGCGGTGCGCTGGTCGTACCGGTGCCGACCGGCCGTGCAGCGTTCCGCGCCAGGGGCTATCGGGTGCCCGACCTGCTCGCCCGCCGCGCCGGAGCCATCCCGTCACCGCTGCTCGTTCCGGCGGCTGCGAGAGCGGATCAGCGCGGTCTCGACGTGCGTGAGCGCCGCGAGAACGTGCGCGGGAGCATGCGCGCCCGGCGGCGCGGCGCTGGCGAGCGGATCGTGCTGCTGGATGACGTCGTCACGACCGGCGCGACGCTCGATGAGGCAGCGCGAGCGCTCACCGAGGCAGGATTCGACGTGCTTTCCGCGGTCGCGCTCGCCGCCACGCCGCGTCACCGAAGACTCATCGAGGACTCATCGACGACACGGAGGAAATGACCCGTGACATCCGTCCGTGGGCGGACTACGGTTGGGGGTCACAAGGCGACCACGGTCCGCCCTTGGCCGGGAGGACCGGGACAAGGAGGCAGCAATGGAAACGAGCATCGTTGGCGTCGGGGTGGGTATCACTGACCGATTCCGCACCGTTGTCGAAGAGAAGATCGCCAAGATCCAGACGTTCGCCGGACGAGCGCAACGCCTGGATGTGAAAGTCACGCATCGCGTGTATCGCAACGGCCACGTGCCGGATGAGACCGTCGAGCTCACGCTCATCGGCAAGGGTCCGGTGGTGCGAGCGGAAGCGACGGACGGCGACAAGTTCGTCGCCCTCGACCTGGCGGTCGACAAGATGTCGGAGCAGCTGCGACGCGCGAAGGAGAAGCGAGTCGACGGTCGACAGCATCCGCGTGGGGCGCACTTCGAGAAGGGCAGCGGTGCCCTGGAGGGAATCGACGTGCAGCCGGCCTCCGTGGAGGTCCTCCACGCAGTCGCAACGGGCAACGTCCCCGTGCAGAACAGCGAGGACGATGTCTACTCGCCCGTCGTCATCCGCACCAAGAGCTTCGACGCCGAATGGATGACCGTCGAAGAGGCGGTCGACCGGATGGAGCTCGTGGGACACGACTTCTTCCTCTTCGTCGACGTCCGCAGCGATCACCCCAGCGTCGTGTACCGACGCAAGGGCTGGGACTACGGTGTGATCGCGTTGAGCACCCAGGCGCCGCCGGCGGAGGCGCTCGCATCCTGAGCGCGTGAGACCGGCAGACGAAAGCGGCCCGATTCCGAGAGGAATCGGGCCGCTTTCTTGTGTCGTCGCAGCGATCAGTCGAAGATGCCGTCGAGCAGGCTGCCGATCACGAGACCGCCGAGGATGCCGGATGCGATGTCGCCGCCGCCTCCGCCACGTCGTCCGCCGCCACCCCAGCCACCGCCGCCGCCACCCCAGCCGTCGTCCTGAGGGCGTGAGGAGTCGATGTCGCGCTGTGCCAGCTGGAGCGCTTCAGATGCGAGGTGGGCGACGCGCCGCGCGCCGGACAGGGCCGCCTCCCGCGTGTCCTCGGCCGGGAGCATGTCGGACAGGTCGATGCGCAGTCGCTCGGCCTCGGCGAGACGCGTGCGGGCATCGGCACCGATCCACCCGCGGTGTCCGGCGATCAGTCCGCGCGCGACCCCCAGCTGTCGATCTGCGTCGTCGATCGCGTGCTGCACCTGCTGCACCGAGGGCAAGGGGTTCGCCGCGCGGTGCTTCGCCTTCGCGATCGCATCGTCCAGAGCCGTGTTGGCGTCTCGGAGCTGCGAGAGCTCGGCGAACGGGTCGTTCCGCGCGCCGGAGGGGGCGAGTGCGCCGAGAGCGGACTGCAGCGCCGACATCGCCGACGTGACCGCCGGCACCTGGGGAGCGGTGCGCGCCGTGATCAGGTCGCCTCGGGAGTCCGCCACGACCTCGGCGAGGGTCGACTCCGCGCGCAGAGCCTCGATCTCGAAGTCCTCGACCGCGTCGAGGAGCGCGGAGGCTCGTCGCGTGGCCTCGGTGGCGGTCTCCAGGGCGACGTTCGCCTCTTCATTCTGTTTCGCGGCCCGACGACGCTCCGACACGGAGGCGCCGTGGACGGCGAAGGCGATGAGCTGTTCGGCCTCGGCGGCGCTCGCCGCGATCTGCGTCATCGCCGAGTCGGCGTACCGGCTCGACAGTCGCTCGACCGCAGCTTTGGTCTGGGGGATCCGCTCGCTCAGAGAGGCGGCATCCGCTCGCACCTGGGCGATGATCTCGGGGGCTCGTCGCACCTTCGCGACCGACGCGGCGAGCACGTCCGTCTTCTCGTCGAGCAGATCCTGCGCCCAATCGCACAGTTGGATGATGCGCGCGTTCCGTGTGCGCAGCTCCTCCGGCGTGTCCGGGATCTCGTCGTGGTTCAGCTGGTGCATCTGGAACGCTTCGCGCAGGTGCGTGCGCACCGCCGCGAGGGCCTTGCGGAGGTCGGCGGTCAACGACTCGCCCAGCTCCGCCTCGGCGAACGCCAGCTCGTCGGACGTGGTCCGGATGCGCTCGTCCGCCGCGACCAGTGCCTGCTCCGCGCGCCGCGCGAGATCGGCGTCCTGAGCGGCGAGTGCTTCCTGCTCGCGCTTACGTCTGCCCCAAATTCCAGCCATGTGCTGATCCTACTTTCCGCGGACGATGCGATGGCTGCGCATCCGCTCCAGGCGAACGCCGTGTGGGCGCCTCAGGCCGCGCCGATCCGCGCGGGCCGACCTCGTTTCGGGCGCTCGGTCGCAAGCGCGAGCGAGGCGGCGGTTCCTGGGCGCTGCGACAGGCGCTCCTCGACGTGATCGAGCCAGCGGGTCTCGGCCTCGGCGGCGAAGAGCATCGAGTCCATCACCAGAGTCCAGGCGAGTTCCTCCGCACCACCGGCGTTCTCGCCGGCGTATCTCGCCTGCTGCAGCGTATGCAGCTGTGCCTGGGACTCGGCGCGCTGTGTGCGGATGACAGCGGCCACATCGATTCCGGGGAGGGTCGCGGCGACGGCGAGCTTGACGGCGAGCTCGTCACGCGTGGTGTTGCGGCGGATGACGGGCGAAGCCAGCCACCGCGCGACCTCGAGAGAGCCGTCATCCGTGATCTGCCAGTACACATGACCGCGTTCATCGGCCTCGCCGCGCCGGACGAGCCCATCCCGTTCGAGGCGCTCGAGCGTGTTGTAGATCTGGCCCACGTTGAGGGAGGACGTCGCCCCCGTGCGACGGTCGTACTCGTGCTTCAGCTGATAGCCGTAGCAGGGACCCTGGTCCAGGATGGCGAGCAGGCTCTGGCGCACCGACATGTTGATCTCCCGTCGAGACGAATGCGATACCGAGTATATGCATACCCGATATGCAGTCCTCCGGGATCGTCGACGACGCGTGCAGGCGACGTGCAGGTCACGGGCCGGTAACATGACAACATATGCCTGGCGATCGCCTGAACGGCCGCCGGCTTTTGACCCACCAACAGGGAGATGACATCCGTGGCCAATCCTCTTGAGAAGCTGCTGCGCGCCGGTGAAGGACGGATCATCCGTCGCTTGAACCAGGTGGTCAAGGCCGTGGGAGCGCTGGAAGAGGACATCTCCAAGCTCACCGACGACGAGCTTCGCAACGAGACCGCAGAGTTGCGTGCCCGGTTCGAAAAGGGCGAGTCCCTCGACCAGCTGATGCCGGAGGCCTTCGCCGCGGTGCGCGAGGCGGCCAAGCGCACACTCGGCATGCGCGCGTACGACGTGCAGATCATGGGTGGCGCTGCCCTCCACCTCGGGAACATCGCCGAGATGAAGACCGGTGAGGGAAAGACGCTGGTCGCGACCTTCCCGGCGTATCTGAACGCGATCGCCGGTCAGGGCGTCCACATCATCACGGTCAACGACTTCCTCGCCAGCTACCAGGCGGAGCTCATGGGCCGCGTGTTCCGTGCGCTGGGCATGACCACGGGCATCATCGTCTCGGGGCAGACCCCCGCCGTCCGCCGCGAGCAGTACGCAGCCGACATCACCTACGGCACGAACAACGAGTTCGGCTTCGACTACCTGCGCGACAACATGGCGTGGCGCAAGGAAGACCTCGTCCAGCGCGAGCACTTCTTCGCGATCGTCGACGAGGTCGACTCGATCCTCATCGACGAGGCGCGCACGCCGCTCATCATCTCCGGCCCGTCGTCGGGCGAGGCCAACCGCTGGTTCGCCGAGTTCGCGAAGATCGCCCGGACCCTCGAGGTCGGCGAGGACTACGAGGTCGACGAGAAGAAGCGCACGGTCGGCGTCCTCGAGCCCGGCATCGAGAAGGTCGAGGACTACCTCGGCATCGACAACCTCTACGAGTCGGCGAACACTCCGCTGATCTCGTTCCTGAACAACTCGATCAAGGCGCTCGCGCTGTTCAAGAAGGACACCGACTACGTCGTGATGAACGACGAGGTCATGATCGTCGACGAGCACACCGGTCGCATCCTGGTCGGCCGCCGTTACAACGAGGGCATCCACCAGGCCATCGAGGCCAAGGAGGGCGTGCCGGTCAAGGCGGAGAACCAGACCCTCGCGACGGTCACGCTGCAGAACTACTTCCGTCTCTACGACAAGCTCGCCGGCATGACCGGTACCGCGGAGACCGAGGCCGCCGAGTTCATGTCGACCTACAAGCTCGGCGTGATCCCGATCCCGACGAACAAGCCGATGGTCCGCAAGGATCAGTCGGACCTGGTGTACAAGAACGAGACGGCCAAGTTCGCCCAGGTGGTCGAGGACATCGCCGAGCGTCACGCCGAGGGCCAGCCGGTGCTCGTCGGAACCGTCAGCGTCGAGAAGAGCGAGTACCTCTCTCGTCTGCTCGCGAAGAAGGGCGTCAAGCACGAGGTCCTCAACGCGAAGAACCATGCACGCGAGGCCGAGATCGTCGCCAGGGCGGGACGGCTCGGCGCCGTCACCGTGGCGACCAACATGGCCGGTCGAGGCACCGACATCATGCTCGGCGGAAACGCGGAGTTCCTCGCCGTGCAGGACCTCAAGTCGAAGGGACTCGACCCTGTCGAGACCCCCGAGGAGTACGAGGTGGCCTGGGACGAGACCTACGAGGCCATGAAGGCCACCGTCGCCGGTGAGGCCGAGAAGGTCATTGCGGCCGGGGGACTCTACGTGCTCGGTACCGAGCGCCACGAGTCGCGTCGTATCGACAACCAGCTGCGTGGACGTTCGGGACGTCAGGGCGACCCCGGAGAGAGCCGCTTCTACCTGAGCCTCACTGATGACCTCATGCGGCTGTTCCAGTCGGGCGCTGCCGAGGCGATCCTCGCTCGTACGAACTTCCCCGACGACGTGCCGATCGAATCCGGGCTCGTGTCACGCGCCATCCGCAGCGCGCAGTCGCAGGTGGAGTCGCGCAACGCCGAGATGCGCAAGAACGTCCTCAAGTACGACGACGTGCTGAACCGTCAGCGTGAGGCGATCTACACCGACCGCCGTCACATCCTGCACGGCGACGACATCGCCGACCGCGTGCAGCACTTCATCGAAGATGCGATCAGCGGAGTGGTGCGGGATCACACCGGCGAGGGGCACAACGAGAGCTGGGACTTCGATGCACTCTGGACGGAGCTCAAGACGCTCTACCCCGTCGGGGTGACGATCGACGAGGTCGTCGCCGAGGCTGCCGACCGCAAGGGCGGCATCGACGCCGACGGACTCACCCGCGAGCTGCTCTCGGATGCGAAGATCGCCTACGAGAAGCGGGAGGAGTCGCTCGGCGACGCCGCGACCCGCGAACTCGAGCGCCGCGTCGTGCTGCAGGTGCTCGATCGCCGCTGGCGCGACCACCTCTACGAGATGGACTACCTCAAGGACGGCATCGGCCTGCGCGCGATGGCCCAGCGTGATCCGCTGATCGAGTATCAGCGTGAGGGCTACGCGATGTTCCAGTCGATGATGGGACAGATCAAGGAGGAGTCGGTCGGCTACCTCTACAACCTCGAGGTCGAGGTGCGTCGCGCCGGCGATACGCAGACCACCGAGGTCGAGGCGAAGGGCCTGTCGACGGACGGCGGCGAACAGCGCCTCGAGTACTCCGCCGCGAACGACGCGGGCGAGGTCGAGGTGCGCAACGATCGCGGACAGGTTCAGCAGGCGGCGACCGATCGGCTGCGTCAGGCCGCCGTCGCACGCGACGCTGCGGAGCCGGCCGCCGAGCCGGAGCAGGCCGCACGCGGTGCCTTCGGCCAGCGGACGGATGCACCGGCACAGCCGGCAGCCGGAAACCGCGAGCAGCGCCGCGCCCAGGGCAAGAAGAAGAAGTAGCAGCACCGGTGAGAAGGGGCCGATCCTGGAGGATCGGCCCCTTCTCCTTACCCGGCGATCGGATCGGCGGCCGGGACCGCGCAGACGGAGGGGAATAGGGGCCAGTGACCAGTGCAGATGAGGGCGTTCTCGAATCCACCAGGGTCGCCGATTGGCTTCGCGATGCCATTCTCGACGGTGTGCGAGCTCCCGGAAGCCGCCTGATCGAACGGGACCTGGCGGCCGACTTCGGAGTGAGCCGCGTACCCGTGCGCGATGCCCTGAAGATCCTCGAGGTGGAGGGGCTGGTGACGCTCCGGCCGCGGACCTGGGCGATCGTGCGCGAGTTCACCGCCGCGGACATGACCGATCTCGACGAGGTCCGCTCGGTGCTGGAGCCTCTCGCCTTCCGCCTGGCGGCGGAGCGTCACCGTCGCGACGGTCTGGACGAGCTGCGGCGCACCCTCGACGAGGAGACGATCAGCGCTACCGCCGGCGACCCGATCGCATCGCGCCGCGCCGCGGCGGACTTCCACGAGCAGGTGACGGTCCTCACCGAGAATCGGCTGCTGGGCGACCTCATGCAGGGCATGCGCAGCAAGCTGCGCTGGGGGCTTTCGCAGCACGACGATCTCGCGCACGTCGCCGCGCAGCATCAGGCGCTGTTCCAGGCGATCAGCGAGCGTGACGGCGACCGCGCCGAAGAGCTCGCGCTGTCCCACATCGACAGCAGCCGTCGAGAGCGTGAGGCGCACATGCGCGCGGCGAAGACGGCGGCGTCGTCCTCGGCGGTGCACGAGGGGTCCTCGCGACGGTTGTAGGCTTGCTCGATGACACCATCGCGCACCTTCGACCAGTCGTCGAAGCTCAAGAACGTCCTGTACGAGATTCGCGGAAACGCCCTCGTCGAGGCGGCGCGTCTGGAAGCAGAGGGTCACAAGATCCTCAAGCTGAACACCGGGAACCCGGCGATCTTCGGGTTCGATGCGCCTCACCAGATCGTCCACGACATGCTGGCCGCGCTGCCCACGGCGCACGGCTACAGCGACAGCAAGGGCATCGTCTCCGCACGCCGAGCAGTGGTCAGCCGCTACGAGGAGATCGAGGACTTCCCGCGCTTCGGGCCGGACGACGTGTACCTCGGCAACGGCGTCTCCGAGCTGATCACCATGACGATGCAAGCGCTCCTCGACGAGGGCGACGAGGTGCTGATCCCCGCACCGGACTACCCGTTGTGGACCGCGATGACGAGCCTCGCCGGTGGCACGCCCGTGCACTACCTCTGTGACGAGGAGGATGCGTGGCAGCCCGACCTGGAGGACATCCGCTCGAAGATCACCCCGCGCACCAAGGCGCTCGTGATCATCAACCCCAACAACCCGACAGGAGTGGTGTACTCCCGGGAGATCCTCGAGGGGCTGGTGCAGATCGCTCGTGAGCATCAGCTGCTCCTGCTCTCGGACGAGATCTACGATCGCATCCTCTTCGACGGTGCCGTGCACATCCCGACTGCGACGTTGGCCCCTGATCTGCTCTGCTTGACCTTCAACGGTCTGTCCAAGACGTATCGCGTCGCCGGATATCGTTCAGGGTGGTTGGTGATCACCGGGCCGCAGGGGCACGCAAAGGGATTCATCGAGGGGATCACGCTGCTGGCCTCGACGCGGCTGTGTCCCAATGTGCCTTCGCAGCATGCGGTGCAGGCCGCGCTGTCAGGAGTGCAGTCTATCGAAGCTCTCATCGCGCCCACGGGGCGTCTGCACGAGCAGAGGGACATCGCCTGGGAGGGATTGCAGAAGATCCCCGGTGTCTCCTGCGTCAAGCCGGAGGGTGCACTCTACGCCTTCCCGCGCCTCGACCCCGAAGTGCACGAGATCCGAGACGACGCGAAGCTCGTCTACGATCTGCTGGTCTCCGAGCACATGCTTCTGGTGCAGGGCACCGGGTTCAACTGGCCGACGCCGGATCACCTCCGCCTCGTGACGCTCCCCGAACCGCGCGTCCTGAGCGAAGCCGTCGAAAGGCTCGGGAACTTCCTCTCGAGCTACCGCCAGTAGCGCTCGAGCCGGCGGACGGCGTCATCGAGGCCGCGAGGCTGCGGATCGACGCCACCAGTGCCGATCGCGGTGTGACGTCCGACATCGGGCGGGCATGCAGCAGAGCGGCATCGGCCGCACGCTGATCCCACGGCAGGAACGTGACGTCCGTGATGCCGGCGAAGCGCTCCAGCGTGCGCCGGATCTGGCCGCGGGCATCGATATCCAGCGGTCCTGACCGGACACGGTTGACGACGACGCTGGTCGGCGTCGGCCCGGCGAGACGGCGCAGCTCGGCATGGTCGCGGAGGAAACGACTGATGCCGACCGGGTCTGCTGCGGCGACGGCGATGATGGCATCCGCCTCTCGCAGTGAGGCCGTCGTCGCGGCGTGCCGACGGGGACCCGCCATGTCGTACGTGGCCTCGTCGTCCGCGTCGAACGCAGCGCTGACGTCGACGACGGTCTCATCGGCCCAGCGCCGACAGGCCTGTAGTGCGGCCGTCAGCCGTGCTGCCGACAATTCGGGCCACCGCGTCGGACGATTGATCCCGGGGAGCACGTCGATGTCCCCGCCACTGGTCTCGACCGTGCTCGCGAGCCGCGTGAGCTCGCGCGCGTCGAGCCCTCCGAGTTCCGCCCGCCGACAGGCTGCCGCGATGCCCGGCGCATCGTCGCTGAGCCCCAACAGCAGGGCGAGCGAGGGTGCGACGGTGTCGGCGTCGACGAGCGCGGTTCGACGGCCGGAACGCGCGAGTTCGACGGCGATCTGCACGGCGACGCTCGAGCGACCTGGCGCCCCGTGAGGTCCCCACACGGCGATGAGCCGAGGCTGCGGTCGTGTCTGCGGAGGAGGAGACGCGGCGATCTCCTGGGTCAGTGCGGCGGCGACCGCCCAGCCGCTCGCGTCGCTCGGGAGGACCGCACCGATCCCGAGCCGACCGAGTGCGCGGCTGTCGGTCCCACCCAGGGCCAGGATGCGGACGCCGGCACGATCACAGGCGGAGATCAGGTCGGAGGTCAGGATCGAACGCGCCGCCGGGACCACGATCGCCTCGACATCGGCCAGGAGCGCACGGAGGGCCTCGATGCCCGGCGTCGCTGTCACCACCGCCGTGTGGCCCTCCAGCTCCAGTTCGGACGCCAGCTCGCGCGCACGCGGCTCGGAGATGGCGAGCAGGATCTTCGTCACGATCCCGATCCCACCGGCACCACGGAGAGCATGGAGCCGCCGGTGACCGCGGCGAGCACATCCGAGACGTCCGCCCGGTCGATCACCACCTCGACGACGACGCCCGACTCCGCGAGCATGCCGTCCGAGGTCCGCACGTCGCGCACGATCACGTCCGCGACCAGGATCCTGGGGGTGTCGAAGGTGCGGCCGTCGTCGCGCGGCGGTGCCTGCCAGAGCTCCACCACGGCACCCGCAGCCACCTCATCGGGGACGGGCGTCCCGCTCTCCACGACGATCGTGGTGGTGCGGCTGTCGTCGGCGTCGCCGACCGCCGAGACCGGAATCAGCTCGCCCTCTGCGACCGTCCGCGCCGCGATGTGTCCCGGTGTCAGGTCCTGCGGCGACAGGTAGTCGTCGGCGAGTGTGCCCAGTCCGACTTCGATCACCTGGAAGTCGCCCGATACGAGCGCTTCGCCCTGGGTGATCGTCCTGGTCGCCTGCAGCGCGGGAGCCGTGCGATCGGATGACGAGACGATGAGCCAGACACCGGAGATGGACAGCACGATCAGAGCGATGCCGATGAGGAACCGGACATCTCCCCAGAAGGCACGCCGAGGACGGGAGGGAATGGTCATGGCGAACATCGTCACAGAGATCGGCGGGAACCCCGCCGAGTTATCCACAGGAGGAGGGGGGAGTGGGGCGTGCCGGGCACGTGGGAGAGAATGGGCGCATGCCTGATGCGTCGCCCGCCGTCCCGCGCCTGCTCGCGCCCGCGCAGGTCGCTGAGCTGTTGCAGATCGGCGTCGACGAGGTCATCGACCTCGTGCACGAAGGTGAGCTGCGCGGAGTACAGCTGGGGTCGCCGGCACGCTGGCGGATCGAGGAGTCGAGTGTGGAGGACTACCTCGTCGCGCAGGTGGAGCACTCCCGACGGATGGCGCTGTGGCGGCAGTCGCAGGTCGCGAGCTTCCCTGAGGTGTGGGGCCCGTCGACACCTCACAGCATCTGATCGCCCATGGTGCGCAGTGCGATGAGCGTCGTGAGTGGGATGATCCGGAACCCCTGAACGGCAGCGGCAAGGCGAGCGGTGCCGGCGTCATGGACCGCCAGATCGAGATGATCCGCACCCGCCCGGTCGATCGTGCCGTGCACATCGTCGCCGATCGTCAAGCTGAGGTGCACGGGAACGCGGCGTCGGGCGAGGTCTCGGAGGATGAATCCGAGGGTCATCCGCTCGCGAAGGGCGTTCCCGGGCTCCGCGACGTCTTCGAGGCTCGCGAGGACACTGCCGTGGTCCGCACGGATCGCATGGATCGCGTGGAGAGGCATGATCCTGGTCGATCGCCCCACGAGCAGTGCGTCTCCGGGCGCCGACTCCGCGGCCACCCAGTCGGCACCGAGCGCGCGGAGCGAGACGGGGAGTCGCCTGCCGTCGGCGAGCTCGACCGTCACGGACGCGCGAGCCCCGCACAGCTGCCGTAGACGGCTGCGGAGGTCCAGTCGCGAGATGCGCAGCCGTTCCGACTCCGCGCTCAGCACCGCGCGCTCCGTCTCCCACTCCGCAGCCAGCTGACCTTCGAGGTCTTCGAACAGGCGATCCCAATGCACGGCTCCGAGCGTAGGTGAGCCGCCGGTGCCGTGTACGAGTTATCCACATTCCTTGCCGTCACCCCGTTCCGCGGCGCCGTGCACATGCTCGACTGGGCCTTCGTCTTCCCCAGGAGTGAACTGATGATGAGTGTGCACGAGTACTTCGCCCCGCAACCCACCTCGACAGCCGCGCTGCCGGACCCCGCGCCTCTGCTGCGCAGCCTCACGCAGGGGGTGCTCGAGGCGCTGGCAGGAGTGCGAGAGGTCGATCAGCTCGCACGCTGGTTCAGTGAGGATGCGTATCGCAATCTGGTCAGCCGCGCGAACCTGTCGGCTCGGGCGCGCAGCGCGCGCGGGGTGGTGCCGACCCGACCGACCTTCGAGATCCGTTCGATCAGGGTCTCCGAGCCGCTCGACGGCGTCATCGAGGCTGTCGCCGTCGTCGCGGGGCCTGGTCGGACCCGCGCGGTGGCGATCCGTCTGGAAGGTCTCGACCGTCGCTGGCGGGCGACCTCCCTGGCAGTGCTCTGACCGAAGTCGCCGTAGGCTGGGGGAGTGTCAACGCTTAGTGATCTCGCCCACGCGCAGGGCCGTCTGACCGACAACGACGTCGAATGGCTTCACCGCCTCGCGGGAGACGGGCAGTTGCTCGCGGACCTCGCATCGGCCGACATCGTCGTGTGGATCCAGACCGACGACGGGTCGTTCGTCGCCGTCGCACACGCGCGGCCCAGCGGCGCGGCGACGCTCTTCTACCGCGACATCGTCGGAGAGCGGGTGCGGCCGCAGTGGCGCACTCAGGTGCAGGGCGCGTTCGATTCCGCCGAGATCGTCGATTCCTCGTCGCCCGACTGGTTCGAGGAGACGCCGACCAGGGTCAGGGCCGTTCCGATCGTCGTCGGTCGACGAGGCGCGGGAGCGCCGACGGCCATCGGCGTCGTCACCCGGCACACGAACCTGGGCGAGGTACGCACGCCGTCTCGCCAGCAGATCACCTTCGATGAATGCGCGAACGACCTGTTCCGGATGATCGCGGACGGCAGCTTCCCCGATCTCGCGGCTCCGACTTCTCCTCGCCGCGGCGCACCGCGCGCCTCGGACGGGCTCATCCGGATCGACGTGGACGGCATCACCACGTTCGCGAGCCCCAACGCGCTCTCCGCCTTCAATCGGATGGGCTTCGATGACGAGCTGGAGGGAGAGTCCCTCGCCGAGGTCACGACCCGCCTGGTCCCGCCCTCCCGTCAGGTCGACGAATCCCTTCCCGTCGTGGTGACGGGTCGTGCGCCGTGGCGTACCGACATCGAGGCGCGCGGTGTGACGGTCTCGCTGCGTGCCATCCCGCTGAAGGATCACGGCACGCGGATCGGCGCGATCGTGCTCTGCCGCGACGTGTCAGAGCTGCGCCATCAGGAGCAGGAGCTCATCACCAAGGACGCCACGATCCGCGAGATCCACCACCGCGTGAAGAACAACCTGCAGACGGTCGCATCCCTGCTGCGGATCCAGGCCCGTCGGACCCATTCCGACGAGGCGCGGGACGCGCTCACGCAGGCGATGCGCCGTGTGGACTCGATCGCCGTCGTTCATGACACGCTCGCGCAGGGGCTGACGCAGAAGGTCGACTTCGACGAGGTCTTCCACCGCGTGCTCAAGCTCGTGGCCGAGGTCGCCTCGGCTCCGAACACGCGGGCGCAGACTCAGCTGACCGGACGCTTCGGTGTGCTGCCGAGCGAATACGCCACCCCGCTCGCCCTCGCCCTCACCGAGGTCGTCACGAACGCGGTCGAACACGGTCTGGCAGGGCAGGAAGGCGTGATCGCGATCGATGCGGCGCGCACGGAGGAGAGCCTCCGGGTGACGGTGAAGGACACCGGGCACGGACTCCCCGAGGGGCGGATCGGTCAGGGGCTCGGCACCCAGATCATTCGCACGCTCATCCAGGGCGAGCTCGGCGGGACGATCGAGTGGCACGGCAGCGAGGGCGATGGCACCGAGGTGATCATCGACATCCCGCTGCGCTGGTTGACCAAATGACAAAAGCCGGACGAGGTCGCGAGGCGACATCGTCCGGCGGCATCAGCGGCCCGGTTCTGCGGGGACCTCCGTGGAGGTCAGCAGGGCCGGTCCGCGTGGACGCGAGCCCCGGTCAGGAGGCGCGGCGGGCGCGAGCGGCGCGACGCTTCAGCGCACGACGCTCGTCTTCGGAGAGACCTCCCCAGACACCCGAATCCTGGCTGGACTCGAGGGCGTACTGCAGGCAGATCTCGGTGACCGTGCAGGTGGCGCAGACGGTCTTCGCCTTCTCGATCTGATCGACAGCCGGACCGGTGTTCCCGACAGGGAAGAACAGTTCGGGGTCGACGGTCAAGCAGGCGGCCTTATCGCGCCAATCCATGGGGGCTCCTCGGTGTGGGATTTCAAGAGATGTCGCGACGCGACGACTCGATTCGGGCGGCGGCTCGGGTTCCGCTACCCTGTTCAGATGCGGACGGATGCCCGCGAATTGTGATGCGAGCGTATCGCCCGCCCCACGCCGCTGTGGGAGCACATGACGCTGTCTATTCTGTTACATGAAACCTGCGAAATCAAGGGTTTTCATCCTTCTCATTCGATTCTCAGGAGACATCGTGCGTGCACCAGGACTCGCCACCGCCGCAGCAGCGGTACTCGCCCTCGAGGGAGCGGCGCTCGTGGTGTTCGCGATCATCGAGCTGATGGGGCTGGGTGCCGGGGACGCCGCGTCGTTGCCGACCGCCATCGCCCTCATCGTGCTCACGCTGATCGGTGCGGGGGCGCTCCTCGCCTTCGCGTTCGGCGCCCGCGTCGGACGCTCCTGGGCCCGTTCCGGCGGAGTGGTGTTCCAGGTCCTCGCCGTCGCTCTCGCGCTCGCGTCGCTCACGCTGCAGCCGATCCCGTGGGCGTTCACGCTGGGCGTCGGCGCGCCGGGCATCATCGGCTTCGTGCTTCTCATCTCGAGCGCTCGTCGGGAGAGCGAGCGCGCCGAAGCCGAGTGAGCGCGCGGCCCCTCAGGCGTCGATGCCGAGGAGCTTGCGGAGGCGAGCGACGTGTCCCGTCGCCTTCACGTTGTACTGAGCGAGGCTGACGACACCGTCCTCGTCGAGCACGAATGTCGAGCGGAGGACGCCCTCGACGACCTTGCCGTAGTTCATCTTCTCGCCCCACGCGCCGTAGGCATCGTGCACGGCGTGGTCGGGGTCGCTGAGCAGCGTGAAGGTGAGCCCGTCGCGCTCGCGGAACTCCGCGAGGGTGGAGGGCTCGTCGCGCGAGACTCCGATGACCCGATATCCGGCACCCTGCAGCGAGGAGATGCTGTCGCGGAAGTCGCAGGCCTGCGTCGTGCAGCCGGGCGTCATCGCCGCCGGGTAGAAGTAGAGCACCGTCTTCTGGCCGCGCAGGTCGGACAGTCGCACGGTGGCGCCGTCCTGGTCGCGGAGGGCGAAGTCGGGGGCGGGCGTTCCGGGTTCCAGGCGCTGAGTCACGTGCCCAGCTTATCGTCCGGGCGCTTGCTCGGCCTTGTCGGCGAAGGTCTGCAGCAGTCGCTGCAACGAGTCGAGACGTGCGCGTTCGGCGTCGCTGAGCTCGCCCCGTTCCTCGGCCTCGATCAGCGCGCAGTCGGGGGCATCCGCGAGGTGCGTGCAGCCGCGGGGGCAGTTCTCGGCGATGAGTGCGAGCTCCGTGAAGGCCGCCAGGATGTTGGCCGGTTCCACGTGACCGAGTCCGAACGAGCGCACACCGGGGGTGTCGATGACCCATCCGGATCCGTCGTCTCCCTCATAGCGGAGGGAGACCGTCGATGAGGACGTGTGGCGTCCGCGACCCGTCACCTGGTTCACGTGACCGGTCGCTCGCTTGGCCGTGGGCACGAGCTCGTTGACCAGGGTCGACTTGCCGACGCCCGAATGGCCCACGAACACCGTGGAATGGCCGACGAGGGCCGCGCCGATCTCCTCGGTCGGCATCTCCTCCCGCGCGCTGGTGAAAACGCGGAGATCCAGTCCGTCGAAGTGCGACAGGAAGGCCGTGGGATCGGCGAGGTCGGTCTTGGTCACCACGAGCAGCGGCCGGATGCCGGCATCCAGCGCCGCCACGAGGTAGCGGTCCACGAGGCGCGCGCGGGGCTCCGGATCGGCGGCGGCGACGACGATGAGCATCTGATCGGCGTTCGCGACGATCACGCGTTCCACCTGGTCCGTGTCGTCCGCGCTGCGGCGGAGCAGGGAGGTGCGATCGACGATCCCGATGATCCGGCTGAGAGTGCCCTCCGCGCCGGATGTGTCGCCGACGACGCGAGCGTGGTCGCCGGTGACGATCGGCATGCGCCGCAGCTCCCTCGCCCTGGTCGCCGAGACGAGGTGCTCGTCGTCGGTGCCCTCGTCCAGCAGCACGGTGTAGCGGCCGCGGTCCACGCCGAGCACGCGACCCACGACGGCGTCCTCGTGCGCAGGGCGCCGTTTGGTCCGCGGCCGGTTGCCCTTGGGGTTCGGTCTCGTGCGGATCGTGCTCTCGTCGTAGTCCTCGAAGTCGTCCTCGAGGTCGTCGGAGTCGCCCAGCCAACTCACGCGCCAGCGCCTCGCAGCATCCGTTCCCAGAGCAAGGTGAACTCGGGGAGTGTCTTTGCCGTGGTGCCGATCTCGTCGATCTCGACGCCGGGCACGCGCAGGCCGATCAAGGCACCGGTGGTCGCCATCCGGTGGTCGTGATGCGCCGCCCAGCCGCCGCCGTGCAGAGGGCGCGGGATGATGCGCAGACCATCGGAGAGCTCTTCCGCCTCGCCGCCGAGGGCGCGGATGTTGCCGATGAGCGCGGCGATCCGATCGGTCTCGTGCAGGCGGATGTGGCCGATGCCGCGGATGGTGGTGGGCGATTCGGCGAAAGCGGCGAGACCGACGATCGTGGGGGTCAGTTCGCTCGCGGCTGAGAGATCGAGATCCAGCCCACGGATGCCAGTGCCGGCGCGGACGGTGAGCGCGCCGCCGTGACGACTGGTGTGGGCGCCCATCGCCTGGAGGATCTCTGGCAGGAGGGCGCCGGGCTGCGTGGAGTGCGCGGGCCAGCCCGTGATCGACACCGATCCGCCGGTGACGAGCGCCGCGGCGAGGAACGGGGCCGCGTTGGAGAGGTCGGGCTCGATCGCGATCTCCTTGGCCCGGGGCACGCCGGCCTCGACGAGCCATTCGCCCACCGCAGGGCGCTCGATGCGGATGCCTCGTCGGCTCAGCGACTCGATCGTCATGTCGATGTGCGGCAGGCTCGGCAGGTGCTCGCCGGTGTGCACGAGGTGCAGGCCGACGTCGAACCGGGGGGCGGCGAGGAGGAGTCCGGACACGAACTGGCTCGATGCGGAGGCATCGATCTCGACACGGCCGCCTCGGATGCGTCCATGACCGCGGATCGTGAACGGCAGCGACCACGTTCCCTCGTCGTCGATGTCGACGCCGAGGTCGCGCAGAGCGCTGATGAGACCGCCCATCGGCCGATGCAGAGCCGTCTCGTGCGCGGTCAGGTGCACGTCGTGCGCGGCGAGACCCGCCAGCGGGGCGATGAACCGCATCACCGTTCCTGCCTGACCGCAGTCGACGGTCACTCCGCCGGTGAGCTTGGCGGGGGTCACGACGAGGTCGGGACCGAACTCGCCTCCGGCGTCGATCTCCTCGATCCCGACGCCGATCGCGCGGAGGGCATCGACCATCCGGCGGGAGTCGTCGGAGTGCAGCGGGGCCACCAGGCGGCCGGGGCCGTCGGCGATCGCCGCGATGATCAGCTCGCGGTTCGTCAGCGATTTCGAACCGGGAATGGTGAGGGTGGCATGCACCGCGTCGTCGGCGGTGGGCGCGATGTAGGCGCCCTGGACAGGGGGAGGGGAATACCTGTTGACGCTCATCGGTTTCCACCTTAGTGAACGGCGACGCAGGCGCCGAGAAGGAGAGAGCATGATCGCGACGTTGGAGCGCGGATCTGTGGACATCAGCGGCCTAGACTGGCCGGTGATGGATGACACCGCAACCGCAGACATCGTCGGCGACCCTCGGCGCGAGTTCGAGGAGCAGGCGATCCCTTTCATGGATCAGCTCTACGCCGCAGCGATGCGTATGACGCGCAATCCTGCCGACGCCGCAGACCTCGTACAGGAGACGTTCGTGAAGGCGTACGGTTCCTGGTCGACGTTCTCGCAGGGCACGAACCTCAAGGCCTGGTTGTACCGGATCCTGACCAACACGTATATCAACATCTACCGCAAGAAGCAGCGCGAGCCGTTCCAGGGCACGATCGATGAGCTCGAGGACTGGCAGCTGGGCGGCGCGGAGTCGACCACCGCTTCGCACAGCCGTTCCGCGGAGGCGGAGGCGATCGACCGCATGCCGGCTTCGGTCGTCAAGGATGCGCTGCAGGCTGTGCCGGAGGACTTCCGGCTGGCGGTGTACCTCGCCGATGTCGAGGGGTTCGCCTACCAGGAGATCGCCGACATCATGAAGACACCCATCGGCACCGTGATGAGCCGCCTGCATCGGGGCAGGCGGATGTTGCGGGAGCTGTTGGCAGACTACGCCGCGGAGCGGGGCATCGCCGCGGCCGACACGAGGAGCAGGAAATGAGCGACTGCGGCTGCGACAAAGCCCGTCAGGATCTGGAGGAATACCTCCGCAACGAGGTCTGCAACACCGAGCACACCGAGATCCGCGAGCATCTGGAGAACTGCCCGTCCTGCCGGGACGAGGCGCTCGTCGCCACCACGCTCACCGAAGTCGTGGCGCGTGCGTGCAAGGAGACCGCTCCGGAGGAGCTGCGTGATCAGGTCTTCGCTCGACTGCGCGAGGTCCAGGCCAGCCAGCACTGATCCGGGCCGCGCCGTCGGACTCCGACTCTAGGCTGTAGCCATGGCCTTCATCGATGCGCGGGGGATCCCCGCAGACCAGACCTCCGTCGACCGGCTCGCCGCGAACGGGCTCGACTATCGCCTCGTCGACTTCCAGGACGATGCGCAGGCCGCGTCGTATCAGCGAGCGGTCGCGCGAGGCTTCCTCGGGAGCGAGCCGACGGCGGAGGCGCTCTCCGCAGAACGGGCGACGTTCGCAGAGCGCCGCAACACCGGAGTGTTCGACCGCACGGGTGCGGAGAACGCGCTGCCCGTCGCGACGGTCAACTCCTGGGTAACGCCGCTGACACTGCCGGGTGGTGATGAGCTCGGGATGTGGGCGATCAGCGTCGTGACGGTCGCCGGTACCCATCGGCGCCGCGGGATCGCGCGGGCTCTCCTCGAGGGCGAGTTGCGTGCCGCCGCCTCCGCGGGAGTCCCCGTCGCGGGACTCACGGTGTCGGAAGCCACCATCTACGGCCGCTACGGCTTCGGCGCGGCCGTTCCTGCGGCGCGGTTCTCCGTCGACACCCGCCGCGCGGGCTGGGCAGGTCACGTGCCCGCCGGCAGTGTCGAGTATGTCGAGCGCGATGCGCTCGCGGCCGAACTCGGAGCGGTGCACGAACGGGCGCGCCATGCGCGCGCCGGACAGATCGCCGGGTGGCAGGGGCGTTGGGACGGCTACGCCGGTGTCACCGGGAGTGACGCGGAGCGCGAGAAGGTCCGCGGTGTGCGGTACCGCGACGCGTCCGGTGAGGTCCGCGGTGTGCTGGTCTACACGCTCACCGAGATCGACGGCACGTTCCGCTCCGCGTTGCAGGTGCGCCTGCTCGTGGGTGAGACGACCGATGCCGTCGCGGCGCTCTGGCGATTCGCCGTGCAGCACGACCTGGTCGATCAGGTGACGGCCGACCTGCGGCCACTCGACGATCCGCTGCCGTGGCTCGTCGCCGACGCGCGGGGCGTGACACAGGAGGTCCACGACCACGGGTGGCTGCGTGTGCTCGACGTCGACGCGGCGTTGACCGCGCGACGCTTCTCGGCGCCGCTCGACGTGGTGATCGGCATCGATGACCCGCTCGGCTTCGCGCAGGGGCACTGGCGAGTGCAGATCGACGACCGGGGCGTCGCGACCGTGAGTCGCACGGACGATCAGGGGGCCGATGTGCGCATGGGCGTCGCCGCGCTCTCCTCGCTCTACGCCGGCGGGGTACGTGCCGCTGCGTTGCACGGAGCGGGGTTGATCCACGGCGACGCGGCGACTGTCGAGAGACTCGACAGGGCGTTCATCTCGTTCCCGGCCCCCTCGCTCGACATCTGGTACTGATCTCGTCTCGCGGAGGCCCGCGAGAACCCGCAACGCTGCCGCATGCATCGCGGAGAATGCCGTTCGCTCCGATCGTGGGCGGGCGGCATTCTCCGCATCAGTGACGGAACTGATCGAGAAAGTTTCTTTACAAATTAATTGGAAAGGTCTTTACCGGAAAGAACCTTTACTATAACCTCGCCTCCAGGTGGACACCTGTTCGCCCTGCTCGATTTTCAGCAACGAAGCTCTTGAGACGAGGTTCCCATGCACGACAACCGCTGGAGGAAGACCCTTCCTCTCGTCGCCGGTGCCGCCGCACTCGCGCTGGCACTGGGTGGCTGCACGCCCACTGGCAGCGCGTCCGGAGGCGACCGCCCGCTCCGGATGTGGTCCGGGTCGATGACGCCGATCACGAACAACTTCAACCCGTTCGCTGTCGACACGGCGACGCACATGACGTTCGGTGCGATCTACGAGCCACTCTTCTTCTTCAACCAGCTCTCGGACGAAGCGCCGGTCGGGCTGATCGGCGACTCCTTCGAGTTCAACGAGGACGGCACGGTGCTCACCGTGAAGATCAAGCCCGACCTCAAGTGGAGTGACGGAGAAGACCTCACGGCCGCCGACGTCGCCTTCAGCCTCGGGTACGGATCGAACCTCGACCCCGACATGGTCTCGGCAGAGGCGCCCGACGACACGACCGTGGTGATCACGTACTCGTCCGCCAAGTTCACCGCGACCTCGCTGATCCTCGGATCGACCTGGATCATCCCGGAGCACATCTGGTCGGAGATCGACGACTACATGACCGAGACGAACCCGAAGCCGGTCGGCTCGGGACCGTACACGCTGAAGTCGTTCACGGACGCGGCGTACACGCTCGAGGCGAACCCGCTGTTCCGCGACGGCCCCCCGAAGATCAAGGAGGTGCAGGACATCGGCATCGATTCGAACCAGTCGTCGGAGGACCTCCTCAAGACCGGCAAGCTCGACTGGGTCGGGCAGTTCATCGCGAACCCGGATGGGGTGACGGCGAACGGCCGGATCAGCACGATGAACCAGCAGCAGGATCCCACCGTGATCATGACCTGCGCCGACACCGCGATGGGCTGCACGGGTGCGCAGACCGACCCTGCGGTGCGTCAGGCGCTGAACATCGCGATCGACCGTGCCGCCATCAGCAAGAAGGCCTTCGCGGGTCTCTCCGGCGAGTCGTCGCCGAGCTTCGCGCTGCTGCCGCGTGATGAGAAGTGGCTGGGCGACCCCGCTCTGGCGACGAGCCCGCAGGCGCCGGATGCCGCATCCGCCGAGGGGATCCTCGAGGCGGCCGGATACAGCAAGGGCAGCGACGGCTTCTACGGCAAGGACGGGGTCGCGATCGAGCTCGACCTGTTCTCTCCGGACGGCTGGACCGACTACAACGACGCCGCGAAGCTGATCAGCGCGCAGGCGGCCGAGGCGGGCATTCGCGTGAACGCCCGCACGGTGTCCGAGGCCGAGTACTGGACGCCGATCTCGACCGGCGAGTTCCAGCTCGCCCTCTACGGACTCACGCAGTCGCTCGTCGCCGATCCGTACTCCAACTACGACCAGTACTTCACGACGACCGCGAGCGCTCAGGTCGGCGAGGAACCCACGAAGGGGCAGAACTACTCGCGTTACTCGAACCCCGTCGTCGACGAAGCCGTCAAGAAGGCCGGTGCGACGCAGGACGAGGCGATCAAACAGCAGGCCTATGCCGCGATCCAGACCGAGATCGCACGGGATCTGCCGTACATCCCCGTGGTGCTCAACGCCTCGCAGTCGTTCTTCAACACCGCGGACTTCACGGGGTGGCCGAGCGAGAGCGACATGTACGCGGCACCGCTGCCGTATCTGTCGACCGCCTCGGCCGTCATCCTGACCCACCTCAGCCCCGTCACGAAGTAGGACGCATTCCCATGGATCGATCCATCGAGAGGAGGGCCTCGTGAAGTTCTGGATGCGACGCATCGGGTTCTACCTCATCACGCTCTGGGCCGCGATCTCTCTCAACTTCCTCCTGCCGCGGTTGCTTCCGGGCGACCCCGCCGCGATCATGCTGGGCAAGCTCCGGCGCGCGAACGGCGGGCGGCCGATCTCCGAGGAGACGGTCAAGGCGATCACCTCGATCCTCGGGGCGGAGAAGGGGTCGAGTCTGTGGGATCAGTACCTCGCCTACTGGGGCCGGTTGCTGCAGGGTGACCTCGGGATCTCCTCGACCCGATACCCGGCCCCAGTGGGTGAGCTCATCGCCGCGGCGCTGCCGTGGACGGTGACGCTGGTCGGCGCGGCGACCATAATCTCCTTCGTCCTCGGCATCCTCGCCGGTGCCTGGGTCGGGTGGCTCCGCGGCACTTGGCTCGATCAGCTGGTGCCGATCACGACCTTCCTCCAGTCGATCCCGTATTTCTGGCTCGCGCTCGTACTGGTCGCGGTGTTCTCCGTGCAGTTGGGGCTCCTGCCGATCATCGGCGGCTACGACGTGTTCGAGTTCCCCGCAGGGCCGGAGTGGACTCCCGCGTTCTTCCTCAGCGCCTTCGTGCACGCCCTGCTCCCTGCCGCGACGATCGTGATCTCCTCGGTCGGCGGATGGCTGCTCGGCATGCGCAACATGATGGTGCAGACGATGGCCGAGGACTACGTGCTCACGGCGGAGGCCAAGGGGCTGCGGCCCTCGCGCATCCGTACGGCCTATGCGGCGCGCAATGCGTCGATCCCCAGCCTCGCCGGCTTCGGGATCGCGCTGGGATTCGTGGTCGCGGGGTCCATCGTGACGGAGCAGGTGTTCAGCTATCCCGGTCTCGGCAAGCTGATGATCCAGTCGGTCCAAGGTCTCGACTACGCCCTGATGCAGGGGGTGTTCCTCGTCATCACGCTCACGGTGCTGGCGGCGAACTTCCTCATCGACCTTCTCTATGGCTTCATCGACCCGAGAGTGCGCCGCGATGGCTGACCTGATCGTTTCTCCCACAGAGTCCACGCATGCCGTGGCCGTCACCCGATCGGACCGCGTCCGACGACGCTTCCCGCGGATGTCGGGGAAGCTCCTCACCGGTGTGATCATGCTCGGCGCGATCGTGCTGTTCGGGCTCATCGGTCCGTTGGTGCTCGGTGATCCGCGGGACGCGAGCTTCGATGCGCTGCTGCCGCCGAGCGCCGAGCATCCTCTCGGCACGACGAAGCTCGGCTTCGATGTGCTGTCGCAGGTCGCCACGGGCACCCAGGGCTCGCTGTTCGTCGGGGCGGTGGCCGGTCTGGTGGCTCTGGTCCTCGCGCTCGTGTTCGGCGTGCTCGCGGGTTACTTCGGGGGCGCCCTGGACGAGGTGCTGATGCTCGCCACGAACATCATGCTCGTGATTCCGGGGCTGCCGCTGGTCATGGTGATCGCCGCCTACGTGCAGAACACCGACGGTCTGGGGGATCTGGCGCGCAGCTCGCTGCTGGTGGCGCTGGTGCTGGGGATCACCGGGTGGGCAGGCTCGGCTGTGGTGCTGCGCGGCACGGCCCGCTCTCTGCGCACCAGGGACTACGTCGCCGCCTCGGTGGTCGCCGGGGAGCGTCCGTTGCGGGTGATCTTCGTGGAGATCCTCCCGAACCTGGTGCCGCTGTTGGCCGCGCAGCTCATCTTCGGGGTGATCTTCGCGGTGCTGGGGGAGGCGGGGCTCTCGTATCTCGGACTGGGACCGACGGGGTCCATCACGCTGGGAACCGTGCTCAACGATGCGCAGACGGGACAGGCCGTCGGCAGCGGAGCGTGGTGGTGGTTCGTGCCGCCGGGAGCGATCATCGCGCTCATCGGCACGGCGCTCTCGCTGATCAATTTCGCGATCGACGAGGTCGTGAACCCGAAGCTGCGGTTGGTTCCGATGGCAGCACGTCGGCAGCGGCGTGCACGTCGTGCCGGGCGTGGCATCGGTGGAGAAGGAGCAGTCGCATGAGTGAGGCAGTGTTGACGGCGCGGAATGTGTCGATCGAGTATGAGGTGGATCCGCCTGTGAGGGCGGTCCGTGATGTCTCGTTGACGTTGCATCGGGGCGAGATCCTCGGGCTCGCCGGCGAATCGGGCTGTGGGAAGACCACGCTCGCGTATGGGATGAATCGGTTGTTGAAGGCGCCGGCGTTGATGACCGGCGGCGAGATCGTGTTCCACGACAGGGCAGGTCACGATATCGACATCGTGGGTTTGGATGGGGAGGGTTTGCGGGCGTTCCGGTGGGACAAGATCTCGATGGTGTTCCAGGGCGCGATGAACTCGCTCAATCCCGTGATCAGTGTGCGGGCGCAGATCTTCGACATCTTCGACACGCATCGCCCCGGGATGAGCAAGAAGGCGAAGACGGTGCGGGCGGAGGAGTTGCTCACGTTGGTGGGGGTGGATCCGGCCCGGTTGACGAGTTTCCCGCACGAGCTGTCCGGGGGGGATGCGTCAGCGGATGATGATCGCGATGGCGTTGGCGTTGGATCCGCAGGTGATGATCATGGATGAGCCGACGACGGCGTTGGATGTGGTGGTGCAGCGGGGCATCATCCGGGAGATCATGCGGTTGCGGGAGCGGTTGGGGTTCGCGGTGATCTTCATCACGCATGATCTGCCGATGTTGATCGAGATCAGTGATCGGATCGCGGTGATGTTGCAGGGGCAGATCGTGGAGGAGGGCACGGCGGAGGAGATTTACCGGTCGCCGCAGCATGAGTACACGAAGAAGTTGTTGTCGAGTTTCCCGTCGCTCGCGGGGGAGCGGGGCGATTTCGTGCGCACCGGGAATCAGCCCAGTCAGGAGCAGGTCCGATGACCACCACACACACGCCCGTCGGGGTTCCCACGTTGGAGGCGCGGAATCTGGTGAAGGACTTCCACCTGCGTTCGGGGTTGAAGACGACGACTCTGCATGCGGTGAAGGATGTGTCGTTCACGATCGCTGCGGGGAAGACGGTGGCGTTGGTGGGGGAGTCGGGGTCGGGGAAGTCGACGATCGCGCGGATGTTGATGAAGTTGGAGACCCCGACCCGTGGGGAGATCCTGTTGGATGGGAAGCCGTCGGGCACCCGGGGTAACGCGTTGGCGCGGTATCGGTCGGATGTGCAGATGGTGTTCCAGGACCCGTTCGCGTCGTTGAACCCGTTCCACACGATCGCGCATCATCTCGAGCGCCCGTTGCGGTTGCATCACCCCGAGCTGTCGGGGGTCCAGGTGCGGGAGCGGGCGTTGGAGTTGCTGGATCGTGTCAAGCTCACACCGGCGGCGGGGTTCGCGGATCGGCGCCCGCATGAGCTCTCGGGTGGGCAGCGGCAGCGTGTCGCGATCGCGCGAGCACTGGCGCCGGGGGCCCGGTTCATCGTCGCGGACGAGCCGGTATCGATGTTGGACGTATCGATCCGGTTGGGGGTGTTGAACCTGCTCGCGGACCTGCAACGCGAGGAGAACCTCGGCGTGCTCTACATCACCCACGACCTCGCGACCGCCCGCCACTTCTCCGACGAGATCATGGTCCTCTACCACGGCGACGTCGTCGAACGCGGCCCCGCGGACGAGGTCATCCTGAACCCGCGACACGAGTACACCAAGACCCTCCTCGGCGCCGCACCGGAGCCAGACAACCTCGGACGCCTCCGCGACGAAGTCCGCCAAGAACTCGGCAGCACATGACTCGCCCTTCGGAAGGCAGGGTCAGGTCGCAGATCGATCCGGGCACGTCATCCTGGTTGCGCACCAGGAACGACCGGGAGGCGCTGCGCCTGATCGTCGAGCACGGTCCCCTCACCCGCACGCGCCTGGGTGAGCTGTCGGGCATGTCGAAGCCGACGGCGACGCAGATGCTCGCGCGTCTCGAACGTGCGGACCTCGTCGTGCCGGTCGGCGAGGTCGCGGGCAGTCGAGGTCCGAGTGCGGTGAGCTGGGGTGTGCGCACGGATCGTGTCGCCGGAGTCGCCGTGAACATGCTCGATGACAGCATCCAGGCCGTGCTGGTCGATGCATCCGGAGCGGAGCACCCGATCGTCGAACTCCCCGTGCGCGGGATGGACCGCTCGCCCGAGGCAGACATCGGCCGCGCGATCGACGCCGCGTGCGGAGCCGCCGGCGCAGACCGAAGCACGATCGAAGCGGTCACGGTCGGCGTGCAGGCAGCCGTGAGCAGTGCGGAGGACGCGCTCTCGTTGACGGATTCGCTCCCGGGGTGGCCCTCATCCGGCGCCCGCGCGCGTATCGAGCGTGAGCTCGGAGTTTCGGCCACTCTCGAGAACGACGTCAATCTGGCCACCATGGCGGAGCGCGCGATCGGTGTCGCGCAACAGGCGAGCAGCTTCGCGTTCCTGTGGGTGGGAGTGGGGCTCGGCGTCGGCGTCGACCTCGACGGCAGCATCCACCGGGGCGCGCGCGGAAGCGCGGGTGAGGTCGGCTACCTGACGGTCGCTGCCGGCACCGGCGCTCCTGGTGCGGTCACCACCGATCTGTTGGGGTCGCAGGTGGTCCTCGACCTGCTGGGATCCCGTAGCGATGGCGCGCGGCGGAGCCTCGCGGATCTCGCCGCTGATGACGTCGTGATGAACATGCTCGCCGACCGCATCGCGCTCACGCTCGAACCCGTGCTCGCGGTTCTCGACCCCGCGGTCATCGTGCTCGGCGGGCCCACCTGCCTCGCCGCAGGAGCGCGGCTCGCGGAGCTCGTGGCCGCGCGTGCGGAGCGTGATGAGCGCCCCGCCCCCGACGTGCTGGTGAGCGGCACAGGCGAGAGCGCCGTCCTCGTCGGAGCGCGACGCCTGCTCGTGGAGCAGATCCGTGCCCGTCTCGAGGAACGCATACCCACCGACTGACGCCTTCGGGCGAGCGGACGAAACCATGAACAAGGAGAACAGATGAAACTGGCCATCGTCGGCGGCGGATCGACGTACACCCCGGAGCTGATCGACGGCTTCATCCGGCTGCAGGGCGAACTCCCGATCGAGGAGATCGTGCTGGTCGACACGGATCCAGCACGCCTCGACCTCGTGGGAGCCGTCTCGCGGCGGATGCTGACCAGGGGCGGGCATCCCGCGCGGCTGATCGCCACGGATGACCTCGTCGCCGGCGTCAGCGATGCGGATGCGGTGCTCATCCAGCTGCGCATCGGCGGGCAGGACGCCAGGGAACAGGATGAGAGCTGGCCGCACGACGTCGACTGCATCGGTCAGGAGACGACCGGTCCCGGTGGGCTGGCCAAGGCGCTGCGCACGGTTCCGGTCGTCCTGCGGATCGCGGATGTCGTTCGGAAGCACGCGAAGCCGGACGCGTGGATCGTGGACTTCACCAACCCCGTCGGCATCGTCACGCGTGCGCTCCTGCAGGCGGGACACCGGGCGGTCGGACTCTGCAACGTCGCCATCGGGTTCCAACGCCGTTTCGCCGAGGAAGCCGGTGTCGCACCGGACCGGGTCGGACTGGCGCACGTCGGGCTGAACCATCTGACGTGGGAGCGCGGCGTCTTCGTCGACGGTGTGGATGTGCTGCCCGGCGCGCTCGAGAGCCGGCTCGGTGATCTCGCGGAGACGGTGGAGCTGGCGCCTGCACTGCTGGCACAACTCGGCGTGATCCCCTCGTACTACCTGCGCTACTACTACGCGCACGACGAGGTGCTGCACGAGCAGCGGCACCACGCCACACGAGCCCAGGAGGTGCGTGCGATCGAGCAGGATCTGCTCCGGCTGTACGCGGATCCGGCTGTCGACACCAAGCCGGAGATCCTGGAGAAGCGCGGGGGAGCGTTCTACTCCGAGGCCGCGATCGAACTGCTCATCGCGATCCGCGGGGGAACGGTCGTGCCTCGTGTGGTCAATCTCCGCAACGACGGCGTGCTCCCGTTCCTGCCGGACGATCACGTGATCGAGGTGCCGGCGCGTCATGTCGACGGGCGGTTCGTGGCCGAACCGGTCGCCGCATTGCCGGACGACATCAGCGGACTCATCAGCGCGGTCGCGGGATATGAGAGGCTCGCTCTGGATGCCGCGATCCACGGAGGGCGCGACCGGGTGCTGCGTGCGATGCGATCGCACCCGCTGGTGCTGCAGCATGATCGGGCGGAGAAGCTCACGGCTCTGCTGCTCGGGGCGAATGCGCGATTCCTGGAGTGGGCGTGACCACCGTGCCGCGGCCTGATGTCGTGCTCGCCGTCGACGGCGGGGGTTCGAAGACCGACGTGGTCCTTCTCGGCATCGACGGGGAGGTGCTCGCCTGGGAGCGTGGGACGGGATCGAGTCCGCAGCTGGAAGGGCTCGCCGCATCCGTGGGTGTGATCGACGACCTCGTGAGCCGGGCGCTCGGTGGCCGCGATCCACGGACGCTGGCGCAGGTGGGCCTGTACCTGTCGGGGCTCGACCTCGCCGAGGAGATCACGGTGTTCCGGGCGGCACTCGCCGATCTCCCGTGGGCGGTCGACGTCGTCGTCGAGAACGACCTGCACGCACTGCTGCGCGCCGGAACGGATGCGCCGGATGCCGTCGCGGTGATCTGCGGCACGGGGATGAACGCGATCGGCGTGCGGGCCGACGGTGAGCAGGTGCGCTTCCCTGCTCTCGGCCCGCTCTCCGGCGACTGGGGTGGTGGCGGCGAGCTGGGGGATGCGGTCGTCTGGCACGCGGCGCGGGCAGAGGACGGACGGGGCCCGGCGACGGTGCTGGTCGATCTGCTTCTCGATGCGGTCGCGTCGCCGAGCGTGGCCGCACTGATCGAGGATGTGCATCTCGGCCGGCGCCACGGCGAAGGGTTCGCGCCGCTCGCGCCCCTGGTGTTCGCCGCGGCGCATGCCGGGGACGCGGTGGCCAGAGAAGTCGTGCGACGTCAGGCGGAGGAAGTCGTGTCGTACGTACGCGCATGCATCGATCGCCTCGGACTGCGCGATGCCGAGGTGCCGGTGCTGTTCGGCGGCGGGGTGGCTCGTGGGCGTGACCCGCTCCTGCTCGACGACATCCACGTCGGTCTCGCGCAGCACGCCCCGAACGCTCGGCTCAGCGTGGTCGATGCCCCGCCGGTGCTCGGCGCGGCGCTGCTCGTGCTGGCTGCCGCGGGAGCGGATGCGGCGGCGCTGGAGCGGGCGACCGTCCTGCTGAGCACGGACGTGCGGTTCGCGCAGCGGATGCCGCTCGGAGCGAGCTGACACGCCGTCTCGCGCTCGGGAACGATGAAGGCGCCGCGACCTGATGGTCACGGCGCCTTCATCATGTTGACGGATCAGTCGATCGTGAGCGCCTCACGCAGCAGGGTGGCCTGCTCGGCGGCATGCACCTTCGAGGAGCCGGTCGCCGGCGAGGCCGACGCCGTGCGCGCGACCGGGCGGAACGAGCGGTCTCCGGGGACGTCGGCGAAGGCCAGCGCCAGGAACGGCCAGGCGCCCTGGTTCTCCGGCTCCTCCTGGACCCACACCAGCTCGGCGTTCGGGTAGGAGTCCGTGATCGCCTTGAGCTCGTCGATCGGAGTCGGGTACAGCTGCTCCAGCCGGACGAGGGCGACCTCGGGGTTCGGCTTCTTGTCGAGCTCGGCGCGCAGATCCCAGTGGACCTTGCCCGAGTGCACGAGTACCCGCTTGACGGCGGTGCGGTCGAGGCCGCGGTCGTCGTCGATCACCGGTTCGAAGCGGCCCTGGGTGAACGCCTCGACGGGGCTCGTCGCACCGCGCAGTCGCAGCATCGCCTTCGGCGTGAACACGATCAACGGCTTGCGCGGACGGGCATAGGCCTGGCGACGGAGCAGATGGAAGTACGACGCCGGCGTCGAGGGACGCGAGACGATCATGTTCTCCTGTGCGCACAGCTGCAGGAAGCGCTCGATACGTGCAGAGGAGTGATCCGGTCCCTGGCCTTCGTAGCCGTGGGGGAGCAGCAGTGTCACGCTGGACTGCTGGCCCCACTTCTGCTCGGCGGCGGAGATGTACTCGTCGATCACCGACTGCGCACCGTTGACGAAGTCGCCGAACTGCGCCTCCCACAGCACCAGGGCCTCGGGCGCTTCGACCGAGTAGCCGTACTCGAAGCCCAGTGCCGCGTACTCGCTGAGCAGCGAGTCGTAGATGAAGAAGCGGCCCTGCGCATCGGACAGGTTCGACAGCGGGAGCCATTCCTGACCGTTCGCCCGGTCGTGCAGGGTGGCGTGGCGCTGCACGAAGGTGCCTCGTCGGGCGTCCTGGCCCGCGAAACGCACCGGCGTCCCCTCGACCAGCAGCGATCCGAACGCGAGCAGCTCGCCGAAGCCCCAGTCGATGTTGCCGTTGCGGCTCATGTCGAGGCGCTTCTCGAGCAGCTGCTGGATCTTCGGGTGCACCGTGAAGCCCTCGGGCTTGTTCACGAAGGCGTCGCCGATGAGCTGGATGACCTCGCTCGGCACACCGGTCACCTCGGGTGCTCCGACCTGGTCGTCGACGGGCGCCACATCGGGGGCGATCGGCAGCGCGCCGGTCTCGGCCGCGTGCGTCTCGGCGAACGCGATCTCCAGACGGTTCTGGAAGTCGGCCTTCGCCTCGTCGTACTCCTGCTCGGTGATGTCACCGCGGCCGACGAGGGACTCGGTGTAGAGACGGCGGACGGAGCGCTTGGCCTGGATCAGGTCCGTCATCAGCGGCTGCGTCATCGAGGGGTCGTCTCCCTCGTTGTGTCCGCGGCGGCGGTAGCAGACGAGGTCGATCACGACGTCGCGGTGGAACCGCTCGCGGTACTCGAACGCGAGCTGCGCGACATGGATGACGGCCTCGGGGTCGTCACCGTTCACATGGAAGACCGGGGCCTGGATGGTCTTGGCGACGTCGGTGGCGTACACGGAGGTGCGGCCGTCGTTCGGAGTGGTGGTGAATCCGACCTGGTTGTTCACGACCACGTGGATCGTGCCACCGGTGCGGTAGCCGCGCAGCTGCGACATCTGCAGCGTCTCGACCACGACGCCCTGACCGGCGAAGGCCGCGTCGCCGTGCACGAGGATCGGCAGCCAGGCGAAGGTGCCGATCGGCTTGCGGTCCTGCTTGGCACGGACGATGCCCTCGAGCACGCCGTCGACCGTCTCCAGGTGCGAGGGGTTGGCGGCCAGGTAGACCGGAAGCTCCGCTCCGTCTTCCGCGATGAACGTGCCCTCGGTGCCGAGGTGGTACTTCACGTCACCCGAACCGCGCTGATTGCCCGGCGTCTGGGTGCCCTCGAACTCCTGGAACACCTGGCCGTAGGTCTTGCCGGCGATGTTGGTGAGCACGTTCAGGCGACCGCGGTGGGCCATGCCGATCGCGGCGCCCTCGAGGCCCGCGTTCGCCGCACCCTGAAGGATCTCGTCGAGCAGCGGGACGAGCGACTCGCCGCCCTCCAGTGAGAAGCGCTTCTGACCGACGAACTTCGTCTGCAGGAACGTCTCGAACGCCTCGGCCTCGTTCAGCTTGCGCAGCACGCGCAGCTGCTCGTCGTGGCCCGGCTTCTGGTACTTGAGCTCGACCTTCTCCTGGAACCAACGGCGCTGTTCCGGATCCTGGATGTGCATGTACTCGATGCCGAGGGTGCGGCAGTAGGAGTCACGCAGCACGCCGAGGATGTCGCGCAGCTTGGCGATGCGGCGTCCGCCGAATCCGCCGGTCACGAACTCGCGGTCGAGGTCCCAGAACGTCAGTCCGTGGCTCTCGATCTCGAGGTCGGGGTGCGAGCGCTGGACGTACTCGAGCGGATCGATGTCGGCCATCAGGTGACCGCGCACACGGAAGGAGTTGATCAGCTCCTGCACGCGGGACTGCTTGTCGACGCGCTCGGCGAGGTCGACGGCGATGTCGGGGTTCCAGCGGATCGGCGCGTACGGGATGCGCAGCGCGGCGAAGATGTCGTCGTAGAAGCCGCGCTGCCCGATGAGCAGCTCGTGCACCTTCTTGAGGAACTCACCGGAACCCGCACCCTGGATCACACGGTGGTCGTAGGTGCTGGTGAGCGTGATCGTCTTCCCGATCGCCAGCTCGTTCAGCGTCTTGTCGCTCGCGCCCTGGAACTCGGCCGGGTACTCGAGTGCACCGGCGCCGATGATGCAGCCCTGCCCCTTCATTAGACGGGGGACCGAGTGCACCGTGCCGATGCCACCGGGGTTCGTCAGCGACACCGTGGTGCCCTGGAAGTCGGCGGCCGTCAGCTTGTTGTTGCGTGCGCGGGTGACGAGGTCCTCGTATGCGACGAGGTACTCGGTGAAGCTCAGGGTGTCGGCGCGCTTGATGCTGGGCACCATGAGCGCGCGTGTGCCGTCGGGCTTGGGCAGGTCGATCGCGATGCCGAGGTTCACGTGGGCCGGTGCGACGACGGATGCCTTGCCGTCGATCTCGGCGTAGAACACGTTCTGGCTGCGGAACTCGTCGAGCGTGCGGATGAGCGCCCAGCCGATGAGGTGCGTGAAGCTGACCTTGCCGCCGCGCGTGCGCGCCATGTGGTTGTTGATCACGATGCGGTTGTCGATCATCAGCTTCGCCGGGATCGTTCGCACGCTGGTCGCGGTCGGAACGGTCAGCGACTCGTCCATGTTCGCAGCGAGGGTCTTGGGGAGACCCCGAAGCGGGGTGACCTTGTCTTCCTCTGCGGACTCCGCGGCTTCCTTCGCTGCGGGCTTGGGCGCCTGCGCGGGGATGGGGGCGGCAGCGGCCGGCTTGGTGGTCGTGCGTGCGACCGGCTGGGATCCGATCACGGGGATGGGGGCTGTGACCGGGTGGGCGGGCTGTGCAGAGGCCTCTGCGGGAGCTGCGCCACCGGTGGTGTCGGAGTGGTACTTCTCGAGGATCGGCCACCACTCCTTGTCCACGGAGTCGCGGTTCACCTTGAACTGCTCGTAGAGCTCTTCGACGAGCCAGGAATTGGCTCCGAACCCCCCGTCGCCCCCGACGCCGGTCACCTGGTTCGACACGCTCGATCGCCCTCTTTCATCGCTGAATCTCACTGTGTTGGCACGCCGCGCAAAGATGCGCTCGGGCTCGCACACTCTCGACCAACAAGCCTAACGTGTTTCGCCCGGGGAATCGTCGAACCCATGCGCCCAGATCCCCATGATCTGAGTAGCGTGGAGACATGGAGTTCTCTGGTGAGCAGCCGACCGTCGATCTGACCTATTCAGATGTGTTCCTGGTGCCGCGCAGATCCGCGGTCACCAGCCGTCTCCAGGTGGATCTCGCCCCGCAGGACGGCACGCCGGCGACGCTGCCGCTGGTGGCGTCGAACATGAACTCCGTGACCGGTCCGCGATTGGCCGCGGTGCTCGCCCGTCGCGGCGGCATCGGGGTGCTGCCGCAGGACATGCCGTTGCAGGATCTCGATCGCGCGATCCGCGATGTGAAGGCTCAGCCCGTGCTGTGGGACACGCCCCTCGTGCTCCCACCTGATGCTCCAGTCGCCGAAGCCCTTCGCCTGCTGCCGGCGACCGCCGGTCATGGCATCGTCGTGGCACACGGCAGGGGAGAGATCGAGGTAGATCAGATCCTCGGCATCCTTCCCGCGACCCGACTGGCCACGGCTCTGCCCGACGCACAGCTGGGCGATCTGGTCCGTGTCGGCACACCGTCGCTGGACGCGGAGGACATCGGCTCCGAGCGTCACGCGTTCGACGTGATCACCGACGCCGGGGTCGAGATGGTGACCGTCGTCCACCACGGCCACCTGGTCGGCACGCTGAGCGCCCGCAGCGCGCTGCGGTCGACGCTGTACGGGCCGGCGCTTGACAGTGATGGACGTCTCGCCGTCGCTGCGGCCGTGGGCATCAACGGCGACGTCGCCGCCAAGGCCAGGGCGCTCGCCGCGGCCGGTGTCGACGTGCTGGTCGTCGACACCGCGCACGGACATCAGGAGGGGATGCTGCGCGCACTCCGCGCCGTCGCCGAAATCGGCCTCGACATCCCCATCGTTGCGGGCAACATCGTCACCGCCGACGGCGTGAACGACCTCGTGGACGCCGGCGCGACGATCCTCAAGGTCGGCGTCGGACCGGGCGCGATGTGCACCACCCGCATGATGACGGCTGTCGGTCGACCCCAGTTCTCCGCTGTCCTCGAGACCGCGCAGGCGGCGCGGGAGCTCGGCGCCCACGTCTGGGCGGACGGGGGAGTGCGGTATCCGCGCGACGTCGCCCTCGCGCTCGCCGCCGGCGCGGCATCCGTCATGATCGGGTCGTGGTTCGCCGGCACGATCGAGGCGCCGGGTGCGCTCCAGCGGGACAGCGACGGGCGCATCTTCAAGGAATCCTGGGGCATGGCGTCGACCAAGGCCGTCCAGGCCCGGTTCGAACGCCTCGACGCGTACGAGCGGGCGCGCAAGGAGCTGTTCGCCGAGGGCATCTCGTCGTCGAAGATCTACCTCGATCCGCTGCGTCCCGGGGTGGAGGATCTGCTCGACATGATCACCTCGGGCGTGCGGTCGTCCTTCACCTACGCGGGGGCCGCGTCCGTCCCGGAGTTCCACGATCGCGCGCTGGTCGGCCTGCAGTCGGCGGCCGGATACGAGGAGGGGAAGGCCCTGCCGGTCAGCTGGTGAGCCGCGTCGCACTCTCAGAGGATTTCGGTAGAATCGTGGTCACCATGGACGACCCTCCCAGTTGCAGTACTTCGCCCCACTGTCCGCCTCTCTCATCGGAGAGGAACCACTGATGGACTACATCATGTTGGGCGTGGGGCTCCTGCTCACGGTCGGCACCGGCCTCTTCGTCGCGAGCGAGTTCGCACTGGTCAATCTCGACCGCGCGGAACTCGAGGCGCGGCAGTCGCGCGGAGAATCCCGACTCGCGCTCACCATCAGCGCACTCAAGCACACCTCGACGCACCTGTCGTCGGCGCAGCTCGGCATCACGCTGACCACACTGCTGACGGGTTACACGATGGAGCCGGCGCTCTCGAACCTGTTGCGGCCGACACTGATCGCCTGGAACCTTCCGGAGGCGGCCGTCTCGCCCATCGCGACGATCGTGGCGATGCTGGTCGCGACCGTGCTGTCGATGATTCTCGGTGAACTCGTCCCGAAGAACTTCGCCCTCGCACTGCCTCTGGCCACCGCGAAGCTCGTCATCCCGTTCCAGATCGCGTTCACCACCGTCTTCAAGCCGGCCGTGGTCGTGCTCAACGGGAGCGCCAACGGCGTGCTGCGGAGCATGGGCATCGAGCCGAAGGAGGAGCTGTCCGGCGCGCGCAGCGCCGAGGAGCTCTCCTCCCTGGTGCGCCGCTCGGCGAATGCCGGACTGCTCGAGGCCGACACGGCCACGCTGCTCGACCGCACGCTGACCTTCGCCCGCCTCACCGCGGCCGACGTCATGACCGCCCGCCCGAGCATGCACGCGATCGCGGCGGGGGACTCCGCAGACGACGTCGTCCAGCTCGCCCGACGTACAGGCCACAGCCGCTTCCCCGTGTACGACGACGACCTCGACGACATCACCGGTGTCGTGCATCTCAAGGCCGCCATCTCGGTGCCCCGCGATCGTCGTACCGAGGTCCCGGTGGGAGCCCTGTCGACGGAGCCGCTGCGCGTGCCGGAGACCGTGCACGTCGACGCCCTCATCTCCGAACTCCGGGCGCGTGGCTATCAGCTGGCCGTCGTCGTCGACGAGTACGGCGGAACCGCCGGGCTCGTCACGCTGGAGGATCTGGTCGAAGAGCTCGTGGGTGAGGTCGCCGACGAGCACGACCGCACTCGCGCCGGAGTGATCCGTGGCCGGGACGGTGTCACGTTCCCCGGCGAGCTGCGCCCGGACGAGCTGCGCCAGCGCGCGGGAGTCGAAGTGCCGGAGGGCGAGGTGTACGACACCGTCGGCGGCTACGTCATGAGCGTGCTGGAGCGGGTGCCCACGGTCGGAGACGAGGTCTCCGTCGACAGCGGTGTGCTGCAGGTGGTCCGCATGGACGGTCGGCGTGTCGACCGCATCCGCTACGTTCCGAGTCCGAATCAGCCAGGAGAGGTGGCCCCCCGATGAGCGACTGGGGAGGACTCGCCTGGTTGGTCGTGCTGCTCGTGGCCAACGCCTTCTTCGTCGGCGCCGAGTTCGCGGTGATCTCCGCACGGCGTTCGCAGATCGAACCGCGTGCCGAGCAGGGTTCGCGTGCGGCGAAGACCGCCTTGTATGCGATGGAGCACGCGACGCTCATGCTCGCGACCTCGCAGCTGGGCATCACGATCTGCTCGCTGCTGATCCTGAACGTCTCCGAACCCGCGATCCACCACCTGCTCGCCGTGCCGCTGCACGCGTTCGGCTGGCCGGACGGCGCGGTGGATGCGGTGTCGTTCGTGATCGCGCTGCTGATCGTGTCATTCCTGCACGTAGTGTTCGGCGAGATGGTGCCGAAGAACCTCGCGTTCTCGGTTCCCGACCGGGCCGTGCTCATCCTCGCGACGCCGCTCGTCTGGGTGTCGAAGGTCTTCATGCCGGTGATCTGGGCGCTCAACGCGGCCGCGAACGGCGTGCTGCGACTCTTCCGGGTGGAGCCGAAGAACGAAGCAGCATCGACATTCACGCTCGACGAGGTCGCGACCATCGTCAACCAGTCCCGCCGTGAGGGTGTGCTGATGGACACCGCGGGAACGGTGGCGGCGGCGGTCGAGTTCACCGACAAGAAGGCGCGTGACGTCGCGGTGCCGCTGAGCGATCTCGTGACGCTGCCGCAGTCGACCACGCCGGACGACATCGAGAAGGCGGTCGCGCGGTACGGATTCTCCCGCTACGTGATCGTCGACGGTGATGCCGTGCCGATCGGCTATGTGCACCTGAAGGACATCCTGCGCGCCTCTGAGGGGCCGGATGCCGAGACCAAGATGATCGAGCCGATTCCCGCCAAGCGCATCCACCATATGGTGCCGGTGCAGGAGGACACGGACCTGGAGGACGCGCTCGCCGTCATGCGCCGGGCCGGACGCCACCTGGCCAAGGTGCGCGACGCCGCGGGTCAGACGACGGCGGTGCTGTTCCTCGAGGACATCCTGGAAGAGCTCGTCGGAGAGGTGCAGGACGCGACTCGTCGCGTGCGCGGACACTGATCCCCGCTCAGGCCTCACAGCGACAGGCCGCCGGCTCCGTGAGGAGTCGGCGGCCTGTCGCGTACGCGGCGTACGGCTCAGCGCCAGTGCGCGCGCTCGTACTGCGGGGGCCAGGCGACCTCGGCACCGAGCTCGTGCGCGGCGCGGAGAGCGAAGTGCGGGTCGCGCAGCCACTCCCGGCCCGCGAAGATCGCGTCTGCCGCCCCTTCGGTCAAGACCTGCTCGGCCTGCGCCGCGGCCGTGATCAGTCCGACGGCCGACACCGGAATCCTGCCGCCCTGACGCACGGTCTCGGCGAGCGGCACCTGGTAGCCCGGGAACACGCTGATCTGCTGGTGCGCGACCAGGCCGCCGCTGGAGACGTCGATCAGGTCCGCACCGTGCTCCTCCGCCCAGGCGCCGACGCGGGCCGCTTCCTCCGGCGTGAACCCGCCGTCGGCGTGGTCGGTGGCGGAGATGCGCACGAACAGCGGTACGCCGTCGCCGGCTGCCGCACGCACCGCGTCCACGACACGCAGGAGTAAGCGGGCGCGGTTCTCGAGAGATCCGCCGTACTCGTCGCGGCGGGTGTTCGACAGCGGCGAGAGGAACTGGTGCAGGAGGTAGCCGTGCGCGCCGTGCAGCTCGAGCACGTCGAATCCGGCGTCGAGGGCGCGGCGAGCAGCGGCGGCGAAGGCATCGACGACCCGCTCGATGCCGTCGGCGTCGAGTGCGACCGGAGCGGTGAAGCCTTCGTACGCGATATCGGAGGGGCCCGTCGTCGTCCATCCGCCTTCGGCGGCGGGCACGGATCCTGAGGCCTCCGCCCAGGGCCACCACGTCGACGCCTTGCGCCCGGCGTGTGCGAGCTGCACACCCGCGACGGCGCCGCGGTCATGGATCGCACGGATGATCGGAACCCAGGCATCGCGCTGCTCGTCGTTCCACAGACCCACGTCGCGCGGGGAGATCCGTCCTTCCGGAACGACGGCCGTGGCTTCGGCGATGATCAGCCCGGCGCCGCCGGAGGCGAACTGCGCGAGGTGGGTGTGATGCCATTCCTGCACGACGCCGTCCACGGCGCTGTACATGCACATGGGTGACACCCAGAGGCGGTTGCGGAAGGTGACGGATCGGATGCTCAGCGGGGAGAAGAGGATGCTCACCGTTCGACGGTACTCCGCGGTGAGTATCACGAGGGCCGTCCGGCTAACGTGGAGTCATGGTCGAGGTGCGCGAGTGGTCCCGCAGCGATACCGCCCGGTTCCTCCGGGTGCCGTCGCCCGACGATGACAAGTACTCGCGCGGCGTGGTGGCCTTGCGCACGGGCTCTTCCATGTACCCGGGAGCAGCCGTGCTGGGAACCGAGGCGGCCTGGCGTGCGGGAGCGGGATTCGTCCGTTTCGTGGGCGAGGGGCGTGCAGCGGATGCCGTGATCGCCCGGCGACCGGAGACGGTCGTCGCCGCCGACACCGGGCGCACACGGATCGACGCCTGGGTGATCGGGTCGGGCACCGACGCCCAGACACGCAGCGACGACGAGACCGCGGCGCTCCGGCAGATCCTGACCGGGTCTGCGCGCGTCGTGGTGGATGCCGGAGCGCTCGACCTCGCCGCCGGGAGCACGGCGCCATTCCTGGTGACGCCCCACGCGGGGGAGTTCGCACGCCTGCGTGCGGAGCTGCAGCTCGCGCCGTCGGATGACACACAGCGCCCGGAGGCCGCGGCCGAGGTCGCGGCGACGCTGGGCGGAGTCGTGCTCCTCAAGGGCGCGCGCACCCTGGTCGCCGATACTCGTGGGGGCGTGATCGAGGTCTCCGCCGGCATCGGATGGCTGGCGACCGCCGGCAGTGGCGACGTGCTCGGTGGTGTGCTGGGGGCGCTGCTGGCCGCCAACCTCGACGCGCCGCTCGCTGAAGCAGCCGCTGCGGCGGCCTGGCTGCACGGATACGCCGGTCGCCTGGCCGCTGACGCTGCGGGTGCCGCTGAGCACCGTGGCCCCGGGCATCCGATCGTCGCCCTGGATATCGCAGAGGCACTGCCGCGGGCGATCGCGGACCTGCTCGCATGACCCGTCTGAACACCGCACGTCTCGCGGCGCTGTGGATCGTCTTCCTCGCCGTGCATCTGCTCACCGCCTGGGTGGGGTGGATCTACCCCAGCCAGCCCATGGGTGATGTGGTGCTGGTCTACGAGCCCTGGGCTTCGTCGGCGTTGGGCGGCGGCGCGATCGTGGGGGTCACCGAGACCTGGGTGTACCCGCAACTCGCGCTCGTGCCGATGCTGCTCGCGAAGGCTCTGTCGATGCCGCTCGTGCCCCTGCTCGGGGCGTCCGGGGCCTACCTGATCGCCTGGGCGGTTCTGGTGACGGCGCTCGATGCGCTCGCGTTCGCGGTGCTGCTCGGCCGTTCTCCTTCGCGTCCCCGCATCACGGCCGCCTGGTTCTGGTGCGCCGCGCTGCTGCTTCTCGGCCCGATCGCGCTGTACCGGATCGACGCGATCACGGTACCGATCGCGGTCGTCGGGGGACTCTGGCTGTCGACGAGACCGGCGCTCGCCGCCGCGCTGCTCACGATCGGGGCATGGATCAAGATCTGGCCCGGGGCGCTGGTCATCGCCGCGGTCGTGGCGGTGCGGGCGCGGCTGCGGGTGCTGATCGCCGCCGCCGCGGTGACAGCCGGCGTCATGGTGCTGCTCGTGCTGCTGGGTGCCGACGACGAGGTGCTCGGCTTCCTCACCGAGCAGACCGGTCGGGGACTGCAGATCGAGGCGGTCGCGGCGACTCCGTTCCTCTGGCTCGCCGTCGCGGGCGCCGCGCGCATCGAGTACAGCTTCGAGATCCTCACCTTCCAGATCTCCGCTGACGGCGTGGATGCCGTGCAGGCGCTGCTCACTCCGCTGATGGTGGTCGCGGTGCTCGCGGTCACAGCGCTCGGGGTCGTGAAGACGCTGCGCGGCGCCTCCTTCCACAGGCTGTTCCCGCCGCTGACGCTGTCGCTCGTCGCCGTGCTGATCGTCACGAACAAGGTCGGTTCCCCGCAGTTCCAGACCTGGCTGATCGCGCCCGTGGTGATCTGGCTGGTGCTGGATTCCGCCAGGGCTCGCGTGCCCGCTGTGCTGGTGCTCGTGCTCTGCGCTCTCACCTGCCTCGTGTACCCGCTGAGCTATGACGCACTGCTCGCGGCGCAGCTGCTTCCCGTACTCGTCCTGACGCTGCGCAACGTACTGCTCATCGTTCTCCTCATCGTCGGCATCCGCGCTCTGGTGCGGGTGCCCGCCGTCCGTACACCCAACCACCAGGAGTGAAACCATGCTGATCGCCTTCTCCGTCGCCCCCAGCGGAACCCCCGCCGAAGGACAGGAACGTACGAGCGACTCCGTGCACGATGCGGTCGCCGCCGCCGTCAAGGTCGTGCGCGAGTCCGGTCTGGCTCATCGCACCACGAGCATGTTCACCGAGATCGAGGGTCCCGACTGGGACACCGTGATGGACGTCGTCAAGCGCGCGACCGAGGCTGTGATGCCGTTCGGGTCGCGGGTGTCGTTGGTCCTGAAGGCCGACATCCGTCCCGGATACTCGGGAGAGCTGGATGCGAAGATCGAGCGCCTCGAGGCGGCGATCGAGGGGACGGAGACGTCGAATTGACCGCTCCGGGAGACGGCGCCGTCGGCAGGTTCACGACTTCGGACGGGCAACTCTACTACGCGGGCGAACCTGTACTCGACGAAGACCGACGCCCGGTTCTGCCTAGGCTCATCCTCGACGATGCTCCACTGGGAGCGGGAGCGAACGGGGTGGTGTTTCGGGCGACGCACCGCGCCCTCTCCACCACCCAGGTCGTCAAGCTCTACATCCCCGGGGATGACTCGGTGACACAGAAGGCCTGGCTCGAGGCCTCCAAGAACGCCAATGCCGACCTTCGAGACGTGGTGGCGCTCGTCCATGACGCGGGAACCTTCGCCTACCCCCGGCCGATCTCCTTCTCGGTGATGGAGAGCGTGGCCTCGATCGAGACACTGGGACAGTGGTTCGGAGCGAGTGAGCAGTGGCGGCGCGCACTGAAGAGTTACGCGGGTGCAGAGCGCATCAGCGGGGCGGAGACGCGGCGGCTGATCCGGACGACGATGTTGCAGGAGCACTTGAACGCGTTGTCGGGCTACCTCATCTCCGTGATCACACTGCACAGCAACGGCGTCATCCATGGAGATCTGAACAACGGCAACCTTCTGATCGAGGGGGAGATCCCTCTCGCCGAGCGCTGGAGTGTGCGGCCGTACTTCCCGGATACGGGCGCCGGACAGCTGAATCCGCATCGCATCAAGGTGATCGATCTGGGGTCCAGCCAGGCTGCAGGAACCTCATCGGAAGTCGGAAAGATCAGGGAGAACTCCTTCCTCATCAGCGCCGCGCGACGCTTCCTGAAGCCGATGCTCGAGGATTCGGATGCGACCTTCATGGAGCTGCTGCGCATCGAGCAGGAGCCGTCAGGAGATTCCGGGAGATTCGAGCCCTACTTCGTGAAGGACTCGCACCACGCTGTTGATCCATATGAGTTGAGCAGCGACCTGCTCCGCCTGACGTTCGTCCTGAATCTCGTCCTCGGCTACTCGGAGAGCTCGGCGGGGATCGATGACGACGCCCACTCCACATTCGACGCGCGCGGGTACAGCGATCTGATGCAGATCGCGATCGAAGAGAAGGTGGATCCGCAGATTCCCGGTTTCGGAGGCCGAGCGGCCACGGCGATGATGGCCCTGTCGGAGCACTCCCGGGGACGACTCATCGATTGGCCCCGAGTCTTCGGACTGTGGAACGATCTCCATCCGGGCCTGCTGGAAGGGTTCCGGCCGCCGGCGATCGAGGCGGGCTGACGACCGGTAGCATGGTCAGGTGAATCCCTCGACTGAATCGAGGGGTGCGGCGAAGAGGGCGCTCCTCTCTCTCGCCATAGGCAGCTTCGGAATCGGCATGACCGAGTTCGTGATCATGGGCCTCCTGCCCAACATCGCATCCGACCTGCTTCCCGCTCTCTCGGCGACCAGCCAGGAAGACGCGCTGAGCCAGGCCGGCTGGCTGATCTCGTTGTACGCGCTCGGCGTCGTGATCGGCGCGCCCACCATCGCCGGGTTCGTGGCGCGCTATCCGCGGCACCGCGTGATGATCGTGCTCGCGCTCGCGCTGACCGTGTTCAACGCGCTCACGGTCGTGCTGCCGACGTTCGAGCTCGTCGGGATCTCGCGGTTCCTCGCCGGCCTGCCCCACGGCGCCTACTTCGGCATCGGCGCGCTGGTCGCGGCCGATGTGATGGGTCCGGGCAACCGCGCCAAGGGCGTGGCCTTCATCCTCACCGGCCTCACGGTCGCGAACGTGGTCGGAGTGCCGTTGGGCACGTATCTCGGCCAGGAGTTCGGCTGGCGCGCAGCCTTCGCCGTCGTCGCATTCGTGTTCGCCGTCGCCACGCTGTGCATCACGTTCTTCGTGCCGAAGCACCCGGGAGAGCCGGGACGCACGATGCGTCAGGAGCTCGGGGTGTTCCGCATCCGTCAGGTGTGGTTCACGCTCGGTGTGGGGGCGATCGGCTTCGGCGGATTCTTCGCGGTCTACAGCTACATCGCGCCGCTCGTGACCGAAGTCGCCGGATCGCCGGAGTGGGTCGTGCCGATCGTGCTCGTGCTCATGGGCCTCGGGATGACGGCGGGAAACCTGGTCGGCGGACACCTGGCCGACATCGACCTGCGCCGCACGCTCCTCTTCGGTCTGGCGGCCATGGCGGTGGTGTTCGCACTGCTCGCGGTGCTGTCGTTCTGGATCGTGAGCCTGAGCCTCATCGTGCTGATCGTCGGTTTCGTCTCCTCGGTGCTCAGCCCGACGATCCAGACGCGACTCATGGACGTCGCCGGCGACAACCAGTCGATCGCCGCCGCGATGAACCACTCCGCGCTCAACATCGGCAACAGCCTCGGGGCGTTCCTGGGCGGCGTGGTCATCGCCCTCGGATGGAGCTACACCGCTCCGGCCTGGACGGGAGCCGCGCTGGCGCTCGCCGGACTGCTGATCGCGCTGCTGTCGTACCGTGTCGAAGCGCGGCGGCCCGCGGCTCCGGTGCTGGTCGCGTCGTAGAGTGACGGGGTGAGCGACCCCGAAGAGTCTCTGCCCGTCGCCGGAACCGTGATCCTGCTGCGTCCGGCGGTGTCCGGCATCGAGGTGCTGCTGATGCGCCGTCCCGACAGGGGATCGTTCGCGGGAGCGTGGGTCTTCCCCGGGGGAAAGGTCGAGGACGTCGACCGGCGCCCCGGAGCGCCCGAGATCGAGGATGCGCGGCGAGCGGGTATCCGGGAGACCTTCGAAGAAGTCGGCCTCGACGTCGACGAGCTCGTCGTGCTGTCGCAGTGGCAGCCGCCGCGCGAGGCGCCGACGCGCATCCGCACCTGGTTCTTCCTCGCGACGGCGGCGGATCAGCAACCGTCGCCATCCGTCGACGAGGTGAGCGAGATCGAGTGGGTGAGCCCGGCCGTCGCCCTCGAGCGCCACGGGGCCGGCGCGTGGGTGCTCTTCCCACCGACGTGGGTGACCCTGCACCGGCTCGTCGCGTGCGACGACGTCGAGTCCGCTCTCGCCTCCGCAGGCACCGCAGAGTTGTTCCAGACGCGAGTACAGGACGCGGGCCGCGCGTTCGAATGGGCGCAGGGTCGGCTCGACGCCTCGCACCTGCCCTGGACCTTCGTCTCCGCCTGAGCAGAGACCTCTGCGGTCAGCTGTCGAGCAGGCGCCGCAGATGCGCGCCGACCGCTTCACTCTCGATCAGGAATCCGTCGTGGCCGAAGTCGCTCGCGAGCACCACGGCCTCGTTGCCATCGAGGGTGTTCGGGATGCTGCGGGCGATGCGATGCTGCCCGTCGACAGGGAAGAGCCGGTCGCTGTCGATCCCGAGCACGAGCGTGGTGGCGGTGACCGCGTGCAAGGCCTCTTCGACGCCGCCGCGGTCACGGCCCACGTCGTGTGAGTTCATCGCCTCGACGAGCGTGATGTAGCTGTTCGCATCGAAACGTCGCGTGAACTTGTTGCCGTGGAAGTCGAGGTACGACTCGACGGCGAATCGCCCGCCGTGGCCCAGGGGCGACACGTCGGACTGCCACGAGCGTTGGAAGCGCTGGTTGAGTTCGATCGGGCTCCGGTAGTTCAGCAGCGCCATACGCCGTGCGAGCGCCAGGCCGCGGTGCGGGCCGTCACCGTCGCCCAGGTCGTAGTACTCCCCGCCCTGGAACCGCGGGTCCATGCTGATCGTGCCGATCTGCACGGTGTTCAGGGCGATCTGGTCGGCCGTCGTCACCGGGGGAGAGGAGAGCACGGCGAGACGCTCGACGCGCTCCGGATGCGTCGCCGCCCACTCCAGCGCGTGCATGCCGCCCATCGAGCCGCCGATCACCGCAGCCCAGCGCTCGATCCCGAGCGCATCAGCGAGCAGGACCTGCGCGGCGACCTGGTCGCGGATCGTCAGATAGGGGAACCGCGACGCCCACTCATAGCCGTTCGGAGCGACGCTGGCCGGACCGGTGGAGCCCTGGCATCCGCCGAGCATGTTGGGTGCGATCAGGAACCAGCGGTCGGTGTCGAGAGGAGCGCCGGGGCCGGTGAGGTCCTCCCACCAGCCGGCCGTGGGATGCCCGGCGCCGGCGGGGCCGCGCACATGGCTGTCACCGGTGAGGGCGTGCAGGACGAGGACCGCGTTGTCGCGCGCCTCGTTCAGCTCGCCCCAGGTCTCGTAGGCGAGACGGATGCCGGGGAGTTCGGTGCCGCTCTCGGTGCGGAAGGAGCCGAACGAGGCGAAGTGCCGCCCGCCGATCGGGTCGCCGTCACGCCAGGCTCCCGTGGCGGGAGGGCGTGCGCGCAGTAGGCGCACATCGGCCTCCGTCACGGGCGCCGATGGCACCGTGTCCTCGGAGGTCGTCTGCCAGTCCATGTCTCCATTCTCGCCTGGTGGAGCGGCGGACAGTCGAACGTTACGGTGCGGGGTCGGGTGTTGCCCGGGTGTTGCCCGGGTCAGAAGCGGAAAACGTCGCTCGTTCAGCGGCGGTCCCGGGCGTTTCGCCCCGGGACGAGGGCAGCGGTGTCCGCTACGCTCGGGCCATGCGACGGACCAGGGCGATGGCGGCGGGAATGGTGGTCGGGGCGACCGTCGCTGTGGCGGGATGCTCGCCGCTCGTCGCCGCCCCCGAGTCCCGCGAGGCGAGCGACGTCGTCGTCTCCGTCGCCGAAGACGAGTACGAGGGCTACTTCGACGCGGAGGCGTCACCGGTCTCCGACGATGAGGCGGTGGGCGCCATGTGGGGCTCCTTCGGCACGGGCAGGGGGGTCGGGCCTGTCGGATGGTCGCACGGGAGCGCGGCACCCGGAACCTACGTCGTCACGGTCGAATGCGCCGGTCCCGACGAGATCGAGGTCCGATTCGACCAGACGGATCATCGGCAGGATGCGACCACGCGGCTGACCTGCCCGGGGAGCGTGTCGTTCGATGCGACCACGACGGAGACCGGCTTCATGATCGAGCTGGACAGCGCCGGCGCCCCCGGCGCCTATCGCATCTCGGTCGCCCCGCGCATCGCGTCGTAGACGACCGCCCTGCACCTCAGGGCGTGATCGACGTCACCGTGGCCAGATGGTCGCTGTTTCCGGCGCGGATCGTGGTCGAGGACAGCACCGAGAGCCCGCGCACGAAGACCTGGTCGATGCGAGCGAGCGGGAATGCCGCCGGCCATGTGAAACCCAGGGTCCCGTCGGTCGGGCGCACCCAGTCGGCCTGCGCACGGATCGCCGAGAGAGCGGGGTCGGCGGAGGTCGCATTGAAGTCCCCGACAGCGATCAGGGCCGCGGCGGGGTCGGCCGCGACCGCATCGGCGAGTCCGGCCAGCATGGTGTCGCGATCCTGTTGGTGTCCGGGGCGCACGGAGGCGGCATGCAGGACGTAGACGGCGAGCGGCGTGGTCGGGGTCTGCACCTCGACGCGCAGCGCGCGTTTCCAGCCGAGCCCGAGGAAGAGCGGTTCGACATCGGCGATCGGGTACATGCTCCAGATCGCCACCGTGCCCACGGCGAACGAATACGGGTAGTCGCCGGCGAGAGTCTCGCCGGCAGCGGCGAGACTCTCGCCATCCAGCTCGGTGAGCGCGATCACGTCCGCACCGTTCCCTGCGAGATCAGCAGCGGATGCCGCTGCACCACCGGACTGTGCGCGCACGTTCTGGCTCGCCACCGTGATCGGGGTGGTTCCTTCCGTGCCGGCGACGGGGAGGCCGGGAAGCGAGGGGGCCATCGCCAGGACCCAGACGAGGACCGGGACGAGCGTCAGCACGATGACGCGGCGGGCGAGGAGCGCCGCGGTGAGAAGCACCGCGAGCAGACCGAGGCCGAGCCAGGGGAGGATGGCAGCGCCGGCCGTGCCGATCACCCCGGGAATCCCACTGCACACGGTAGCGAGGAGCAGGATCAGGGCGGCGAGTGCCACCTGCCGCGCGCGACGTGTCTTCAGCTGCCTCGGGGAGCGCCGCTGCTGCAGGTGCGTGTCGATCGTGCTCTCCTCGGGGTGGGCTTCCATTCTCGACGGGATCGGCTGAGCGACAGCCGAATGGCCCGCAGCGGGCAGCACGAAGGGGTCGACGCAGACGCAGGGATGCCCCGGACCACGACGGTCCGGGGCATCCCTGTTCTCTGAGGAGGAGACTCAGGCGCGAGCGGCCTCCGTGACGCGGCGAGCCGCGGCGAGGGCCTGGTCGAGGTCTGCCTTGAGGTCTTCGATGTTCTCGATACCCACCGAGAGGCGCACGAGACCGGGGGTGACGCCCGCGGTGAGCTGCTGCTCCGGGGTCAGCTGCGCGTGCGTGGTCGACGCCGGGTGGATGACGAGCGAGCGCACGTCGCCGATGTTCGCGAGGTGGCTGAACAGAGACAGGCTGTTGACGAACTCACGACCGGCCTCCACGCCGCCCTTGAGCTCGAACGAGAGCACGGCGCCGACGCCCTTGGGGGCATACTCGTTCGCCTTGGCATACCACGGCGAGGACGGCAGGCCGGAGTAGTTGACGGTCGCGACGTCGTCACGGTTGTCGAGCCACTCGGCGATCTCCTGCGCGTTCTGCACGTGGCGCTCGATGCGCAGCGACAGCGTCTCGATGCCCTGGATGAGGTTCCAGGCGCTCTGCGGGGCGATCGCGGAGCCGAGGTCGCGCAGCAGCTGCACGCGCGCCTTGATGATGTACGCGAGCGGGTCGCCGACAGCGGCGGTGTAGCTGGCACCGTGGTACGAGGGGTCCGGAACCGTGAGACCGGGGAACCTGTCGACGTTCTTCGACCACTCGAAGGAGCCGCCGTCGATGATGGCGCCGCCGATGGTGGTGCCGTGACCGCCCAGGAACTTGGTGACCGAGTGCACGACGATGTCGGCGCCGAACTCGAACGGACGGATCAGGTACGGGGTCGCGATCGTGTTGTCGACGATCAGCGGCACGCCGGACTCGTGGGCGACGTCGGCGACCGTGCGGATGTCGAGGATGTTGATCTGCGGGTTGCCGATGGTCTCCGCGAAGAACAGCTTGGTGTTCGGGCGGACGGCGCGACGCCATTCCTCGGGGTCGTCCTGGTTCTCGACGAACGTGACCTCGATGCCGAGCTTGGCGAGCGTGTACTTGAAGAGGTTGTAGGTGCCGCCGTAGATCGAGCTGGACGCGACGAAGTGGTCTCCGGCCTCGGCGATGTTCAGGACCGCGAAGGTCGAGGCAGCCTGACCGCTGGCGAGGACGAGGGCGCCGGTGCCCCCCTCCAGAGCGGCGAGACGCTGCTCCAGCACATCCTGCGTCGGGTTCTGGATGCGGGTGTAGATGTTGCCGAACTCCGCGAGGGCGAAGAGGTTCGCCGCGTGGTCCGCGCTGTCGAAGACGTAGGAGGTGGTCTGGTAGATCGGCGTGGCGCGAGCCTTCGTGACCGGGTCGGGAGCTGCGCCCGAGTGGATCTGCTTGGTCTCGAAACGCCAGGTCTCGGGTGCGGACATGTTGTTCCCCCTGGAACTCGTGGAAGGTCGATGGCAGATGCCGTTTCAGCGAGAGTACGGAATATTCCCGCCTGTCAACAATGAGTGGGAAATGTGACGTAACAGTGGGAGCCGCCGAAAAGACGCGGAACATCGTACGGTGGAAGCATGGCCAACAGACGTGCAGTGGTGACAGGTGCGAGCTCGGGAATCGGTGCGGCGACGGTACGCGCGCTCCGCTCCAGCGGATGGGACGTCATCGGCGTCGCGCGACGAGAGGACCGTCTGTCGGCACTCGCCGCCGAAACCGGGGCGTCGGCGATCGCCTGCGACCTGACCAACCCGGAAGCCGTCGACGCGCTCATCGCCGAGCTGGAGAAGTCCGGCCCCGTGCACGCACTCGTGCAGGTCGCCGGCGGTGCCCGCGGGACGGATCGTGTCGAGGACGCCTCCATCGACGACTGGCAGTGGATGTTCGATGCCAACGTCCTCGCCACCCAGCGTCTCGTCGCCGGTCTCCTGCCGTCGCTGCGTCGTGCCGCGGCAGCCGACGGTCACGCCGACACGCTCTTCGTCACCTCGACCGCCGCGCAGACCGCCTACGCCGGTGGTGCAGGATACAACGCCGCGAAGGCCGCGGAGGCGATGCTGGTGCGCGTGCTCCGTCAGGAGCTGAACGGCGAGCCGATCCGCGTCGTCGAAGTCGCACCGGGCATGGTGCACACCGAGGAGTTCACGCTCAACCGCCTGGGCGGCGACGCGGTGGCCGCGGAGGCCGTGTACTCCGGGGTCGAGGCTCCGCTTCTGGCCGACGACGTGGCGGATGTCATCCGCTACGCGCTGGAGTCGCCCGGCCATGTGAATCTCGACCTGATCACGATGCGTCCGGTCGCGCAGTCCGCTCAGCACCTCCTCGCGCGCGGGCCCCTGCGCGTGCGCTCCATCGACTGACGATGGCTCGGACTCTCACCGAGCTCGCCGACGACGGGCAGATCGACTCCGGGTGGGCGCGCGCGCTCGCTCCGGTGCAGGACGATATCACCGCGCTGGGGGAGCGTCTGCGAGCAGAGCAGGACGCCGGTCGCGGGTACCTGCCCGCAGGAGACCACGTGCTGCGCGCGTTCCGACGTCCGCTCGCGGATGTGCGGGTGCTCATCACCGGTCAGGACCCGTATCCCACTCCCGGGCATCCGATCGGCCTGTCCTTCGCCGTCGACCGCGACGTGCGTCCGTTGCCGCGCAGCCTCGGCAACATCTACAAGGAGCGCGAGACCGATCTCGGCATCCCGCCCGCGCCGCACGGCGACCTCACCGCCTGGAGCGACCAGGGCGTGCTCCTGCTGAACCGCGTGCTCACGGTGCAGCCCGGCGTCGCGGCCTCCCATCGCGGCTGGGGCTGGGAGAAGGTGACCGAGCTCGCGATCCGCGCCCTCGTGGCGCGAGAGCAGCCGCTCGTGGCGATCCTGTGGGGCAAGGACGCCGCGAACCTGCAGCCGCTGCTCGGCGAGACACCGGTGATCGCCTCGGCGCATCCGTCGCCGCTGTCCGCCCGCCGCGGCTTCTTCGGCTCCCGCCCGTTCTCGCGCGCGAACGCGTTGCTCGGGGAGCAGGGCGCGGCGCCGGTGGACTGGAGGGTGGAGGGGGAGGCTCACATTCCCTCATCGCCTCTCGTTCCCTAAGCTGGGCGCATGCAGTTCGAACCGGGGGACCGTCGCCGCGTCCTGCCGCGTCATCTCCGCCCCGCTGCTCCGGTCGAGGTCTTCTCGTACACGATCCGCCCGGTCAGGGCCACGGACCTCCCGCACGTCCGAGAGATCTACAACCACTTCGTGAGCAACTCCGCCGTGACGCTGGACGAGCGGCGCAGCAGCATCCCGTACTGGCGTGAGAAGTTCGCGCTGCTGACGCGGCTGAATCTGCCGTTCCTCGTCGCGGTCTCGCCGGCGGGTGTGGTGCTCGGCTACGCGCTCGCGCAGCCCTGGGCGGGCAAGAATGCCTACCGGTACACGGTCGAGGATTCGATCTACCTCGGGCCCGGCGCAGGAGGCAAGGGGCTCGGAGCGGCACTGCTGCAGGCGTTGATCGATGCGTGCGAGCAGATCGGCATCCGCGAGATGGTCGCCGTCATCAGTGACAGCGGCGCGGAGGCGTCGATCCGCCTGCACGCCAAGCTCGGCTTCGAAGAGGCCGGGCGCATGGGCCGTGTGGGCTACAAGTTCGGGCGTGAACTCGGCACGGTCTACATGCGACGCGCGCTGCGTCCGAGCGGACGGCGGCGGGGACTCTTCTCCTCGAGTCGCGGCCGCTAGCCGTCCCAGAGAGCAGAACTCGGCGCAGCGTGCTGCACGTCACCCTGTCTGTTCGCCAGCTGGAACTCGATGTGCGGCACATCCGTGTCGAGGAGAACCCTGACTCCCTCGATGAGCACGAACGGCGTCCCGTCGCCGAGGTGCCGCACTCCGATCGGCAGCCGTTCCGGATACACGGTCAAGGCGCCGGTGGCCGTATCGATCGAGAAGCTGGTCGCGTTCGTGAGCCCGACGTCCTGCGCGATCTGCGAGCCGGGCGCGATGATGCGGCTGCCCAGCTGCTGCAGATAGGTCACCTGCTCCGCGTCCACCACACCCGTTAGCGGCGTCGGCGTCGCACTGCTGCCCGTCGCCGATGCGAGGGGCATCGTCGCACGGGACCGGTCGTGCGGGTCGGCCGAGCAGCCGGCGAGCACGCCCATGCAGACAACGGCTGCCAGCGCGAACGGGACCGTCGAGACTTTCGCGCGCATGCGTCAATCCTCTGTGGAATCGTGACTGATCACGCCGCCGGGGCCGACGGCACGCTGACAGTGTCGCACAGAGCGCGGCCGCTAGCTCGCCGAGGGGATCACCGGGATCGCCGACAGCAGCGCCTTCGTGTAGTCGTGCTGGGGGCGCAGCAGCACGTCATGCGTCGTGCCGCGCTCGACGATCGCCCCGTCCTTCATCACGACCACCGTGTCGCAGAGGTTCTGCACCACGCCGATGTCGTGCGACACGAGCACCAGAGTCAGGTCGGTGGTGCGGCGCAGTTCGATCAACAGCTCGAGGATCTGGGCTCGCACCGTCACGTCGAGCGCCGAGAGCGGCTCATCGCCGACCAGGATGCGCGGGCGATGCACGATCGCGCGGGCCAGTGCGATCCGCTGGCGCTGGCCGCCGGAGAACTCATGCGGGTAGCGCTCCGCCATCTCCGGTTCGAGTCCCACCTGCGCCAGTACCTCGCGCACGCGCGCACGGTGGTCGCCCTCGATGTCGAGGGCCCACAGCGGCTCTGCGACGATCTGGCCTGCCGACATGCGGGGGTCGAGGGAGGCGTAGGGGTCCTGGAACACCAGCCCGGTCTCCCGGCGCAGCCAGTGCAGCGACTTCGCGGACGCGCCGGCATCCACCGTCCGACCGTCGACGCTCACGGTGCCGGCGGTCGGACGGTCGAGGCCCAAGAGCAGACGGATCAACGTGGACTTGCCCGACCCTGACTCGCCGATGATGCCGACCGACGAGCCCTCGACCACGTCCAGATCCGTCGGGGCGAGGGCGGTCTGCGTGCGGGTGCGTTCGAACGTCGACCGCTTCGGCACGAAGAAGTCCCGACTCAGCCCGCGTGCTTCGATCAGGCTCATCGCTCGCCACCCTCCGGACGCCAGAGCGTCGCCGTCGCGTCGCGCAGCAGTCCCTGCGTGATCGGCGACGTCGGAGCCGTGAGCAGGTGCTGCACGGATGCCGCCTCGACCACTCGCCCGTGCTCCAGCACCACGCCCTCCGTGGCGACCTGGGCGAGCACGGCGAGGTCGTGCGTGATGAACACCAGCGACATCCCCTGCTCCTCGACGAGGGAGAGCAGCAGCGACAGGATCTCCGCCTGGATGGTCACGTCGAGCGCGGTGGTCGGCTCATCCGCGATCAGCAGCTTCGGACGGCAGGCGAGTGCCATCGCGATCGCCACGCGCTGCCGCTGGCCTCCGGAGAGTTGATGCGGGTAGCGATCCACGATCGATTCAGGGTCGGGCAGGCGTACGCGGGCGGCCTCGGCGATCGCCCGTTCGCGCGCTTCGCGTCGACCGATCCGCTCGTGGATGCGGATGGACTCCGCGATCTGCCGTCCGACCGTGCGGATCGGGTTGAGGGCGGTCCGGGGCTCCTGGAACACGATGCCGATGTCGTCACCGCGCAGTCGCGCCAGTTCGCGGTCGGGCATGCCGATCAGCTCGGTGCCGTTCCAGCGGATGCTGCCGCTCGCGGTCGCACCGTCGGGGAGGAGCCCGAGCACGGCCAGTGCCGTGAGCGACTTGCCCGACCCGGATTCGCCGATGAGCCCGAGGCGTGCGCCGTCCGGTACCTCGAAGGAGATGCCGTCGACGACCGGGCGTCCGTCGATCTCGATGACCAGGTCCTGCACGGAGAGAGTCATGCGACCACCGCCGGGATGTGGGTCTCGGCCGCGCGGTGGCGCAGCGTCGGGTCGGTCGCCTCGCGCAGCCCGTCGCCGAGCAGGTTCAGCGCGAGCACGGTGAAGGTGATCGTGAGACCGGGCCAGATGACCGAGAGTGGATGCACACCGATGTAGCGCTGCAGGTCGGCGAGCAGGATTCCCCAACTCGGCTCGACCACGGACGCCCCGAAGCCGAGGTAGGACAGACCGGCTTCCGCGAGCACGGCCACGGCCATCGACCACGACAGCTGCACGATGAACACCGGAGCCACGTTGGGCAGGAGATGGCGCACCAGGCTCTGCGCCGGGGTGAGCCCGGACGCCTTCGCCGCGAGCACGAAATCGCTCTGCTGCACGCGCCGCAGCTCGGGCCGCGTGACGCGGGCGATGTTCACGCCGAAGCCGATGCCGACCGCCCAGATGACGACCCACAGCGATCCGCCCCAGACCGAGGAGATCATCATGGCGATCAGCAGCACCGGGAATGCGATCAGGATGTCGACGAAGACCGCGACCGTCTCACGCACCCACCGCGTCGTGAGGGCGCCGAGTGCGGCCAGCGCGATGCCGATCACGGTCGCGACGATGCCCGCGCCCACGCTGACGAACACGGCCGTGCGGGAGCCCGCCATGATCAGGCTGAGGATGTCGCGTCCGGTGTCGTCGGTGCCGAGCAGATGCGGCCAGCTCGGCGGCAACCAGCGGTCGCCGATGTCGGAGGACTGCGGATCGAACGGCGTCCAGAACGACGACACGATCGCGGTGACGGCGATCACGGCGACGACGATGAGACCGAATCGGCCCGTGGCGGTCTGCCAGAGCCGACGGAGCCAGAGGGGAGTCATGCGGCCTCCCGCTGTCGGGGGTCGATCGCCCGGTGGAGCAGATCCACGAGGAAGCCCACCACGAGCACGAAGCCGGTGAGCACGAGCAGCTCGCTCTGCACCTTGATCAGGTCGCGCGTGCCGACGTCGGCCACCAGCATGCGTCCGATGCCGGGGAGCGTGAACAGCTGCTCGATCACCACCGAGCCGACGATGATCCCGGCGACCTGGAGTCCGAGCACGGTGATGATGGAGAGCCCGACGGCGGGGATGCCGTGCTGGACGAGCGCGCGGGTGCGGGTGAGGCCCTTCGCGGCGGCGGTGCGGACGAAATCCTGTCCGGCCGCCTGCAGCGTGGCGCTGCGCACGAAGCGCATGAGCATGGCGCCTTCGACGATCCCGATGGTGAGCGCGGGCAGCAGCAGCGATTTGATCGCCTTGCCCGGCGTGGACCAGCCCGTCCTCGGGAAGCCCTGCGGAGGGAGCCAGCCCAACCAGACGGAGAACACGACGATCAGCATCATGCCGGCCCAGACCACAGGGACGGCGGCGAGCGCCTGTGCGCCGACGCTGAGGGCCGTGCCGCCGCGGCGGCCGCGGAGGATCGCAGCGAGGATGCCGAACGGCACCGCGATCAGCACGGCGATGAGCAGCGACATGATGCCCAGAGGCACGGTGACCTGTGCCTTGAGGAACAACTCCTCGCTGACCGATGCGCCCGAGAGCAGGGAGGTTCCGAGGTCGCCCCGGAAGATGCCGCCGATCCAGTCGGCGTACTGGGCGAGCAGCGGCTGGTTGAGCCCCAGGGACTCGCGCAGCGCCTCCACCTCGGCGGGGGAGGCCTGCGTGCCGGCGATCAGCTGAGCGACATCGCCGGGGAAGACCCGGAGGGTGAGGAAGATGAGCACGCTCGACACGAGGAGCCCTGCAATGAGCAGGGCTCCTCGAACGAGCGCGTAGCGGATCACGAAGTCGCGACCGCTGCTTACTTCTCAGCCGACACGGTGACGCCGGCCAGGTTGATGCGCGAGTTGATCGAGTCCTCCGGGAAGCCGGAGACGGTGGGGCTCACAGCTGTGATGGTCTCGCCGTTGTACAGCCAGTCCGCGGCGTGGTCCTCGGAGACGATGCGTGCGGCCTTCGCGAGCAGCTCTGCGGACTTGTCGGGGTCGACCTCCGCCTGCGCCTGCGAGTACAGGTCCTGCACCTCGGCGTTGTCGTAGCCGAAGTAGTAGTCGGGGTTGGCGAAGTTGCCGAAGTCGCGCGGCTCGACGTGCAGCACGAAGCTCAGGTCGTAGTCGTGGTTGGTGTAGACGTCCTCGAGCCAGGTCGGGAACTCGACCGAGTTGACCTTGAGGGTCACGCCGACCTTGTTGAAGTCGGAGATGAGCACCTTGGGCACGGTCGTGCCGTAGAACGACGGGATGGTCAGGGTCAGCTCGAGGTCCTCCTGTCCGGCCTCGGCCAGCAGCTCCTTCGCCTTCTCCGGGTCATAGGAGATGACGTCGGAGAGGTCTTCGTAGCCGGGGTCGAGCTCGGGAATCGGTCCGTACAGCGTGGTTCCTGCACCCACGGCCTCGATCAGCGCGTCATGGTCGATCGACAGTCGCAGCGCCTCGCGCACGCGGACGTCGTCGAGCGGAGCCTTCTTGTTGTTGAAGGCCAGCGTCGCCTTGTCGGTGGTGCGGCCCTTCGTCAGGGTGAAATCGCCTTCCAGCTGCGGGGCCAGGTTCGGGTCGACGGCGGTGAGCACCTGCACGTCTCCGGCCAGTGCGGCGTTGACACCCGCGGTGAAGTCCGGGATGTACTGGAACTCGACCTCGGCCACTCCGGCCTTCTCGCCCCAGTAGTCGTCGTTGCGCGCGAACGTGATCGTGCTGCCCTTGCTCCAGCGCGTGAGCGTGAAGGGGCCGGTGCCGTTCTCGGCCGTCTTGAGGTCTGTCGCGTCGTCGGCTTTGAACACGAGCCCGGCAGGACCGGTCAGCGCGAACAGGAAGTTCTGGTTCGGCTCGGTGAGCACGATCTCGACCGTCGTCGCATCGGGCGCCGTGATCGAGGCGACGGACGCGAATTCCGCGTTGCCCTGCACGGTCGCATCGGTGCGCACGGTCTCGTACGAAGCGACCACGTCAGCGGACGTCAGCGCCGTGCCGTCGTGGAATGCGATGCCGTCGTTGAGAGTGAAGGTGTAGGTGAGTCCGTCGTCGGAGACCTGGTAGTCGGAGGCCAGGCGGCCCTCGATCTCGTTGTCCTGCGTTCGGGTGACCAGACCCTCGTAGATGTTGTCGATCAGGATCTGCTCGATGGCCGCGCCACTGGTGTGGCGGATGTCGAGGTTGGTGGGCTCGAGCACGAGCCCGACCTGCAGGGTGGCGTCAGGGTCGGGGGCGCCGGTGGACGTGGCGGCCGGCTCGGGGGTGCCGGAGCAGGCGCTCAGGATCACGGCTGTGGCCGCGAGCGCGGAGATCAGCGCGAGACGACGGGTGCGTCGGAACATGGACATTTCCTCTCGGTGCGGCAGGTGCTGTGTGCCGGTGGGTCGAGCCTAGGGATCAGTGGTCGGGGGGAGAGCAGAAGATGGAACGGAGCGTCACAAAGCGGAGCGGGCGGAGGAGGAGACGATGAGTGCTGCCAACTCCTGAGGTGCGGTCTCCTGCACGTTGTGCGTCGCGTCGATGACGACGACCTGCGCCTCGGGCAGACGGTGCTGAAGGTCTTCCGCATCCGCTGCGCTCACGAAACCGCGGGTCGCGCGCACGAGGGTGAGTGGAGCGCTGACGCCGGCGAGGTCATCCCACCCTGTCTCGTGCAGCACGGACGGGGCAGCCTCGGAACCGGGATCGTGTGCGGACAGCGCCTGCGCGGCAAGATGCGCGAAGTGGTGCTTCCACTCCACCCGGCCGTCAGGACGCACGCGGGTGTTCAGGAAGACGCCGCGCTCGGTGTCCGGTCTCGTGCCCCCGAAGCCGAGCGAGATGGCGCGATCGACGAGTTCATCGCGCGTGGCGAAGTCGGTGGGCCCGGCGTAGAACTCGCGCAGTGCGGCGGGACCGGCGGAGGTGTCGATACCGGGCGTGATGTCGACGACCACCAGGTCGGCGACGAGGTCGGGGCGCGCGGCGGCGAGAGCCGCACCCGTGAGTCCTCCGAGGGACTGCCCCACGATGAGCTGCGGCTCGGTCGTCCATGCATCGAGGGCGAGCGCGACGTCGGCGGCGAGCGTGCGCGGCGTGTAGTCGAGGTCGTCACGCCAGGACGAGTCGCCGTGGCCGGCGAGGTCGATGGCGAGGAGCGGCTGCTGCGCGGCGAGTGCCGTGGTGTCCCAGGTGTGCGCGTTGAGGCCTGCCCCGTGGAGGAGGGTGACGCGCGGCGCCTCCGTGCCGAAGCGCAGTGCACTCAGCGACCGTCCGTCCGGCAGGGAAAGGGTCAGACGCTCCACCGGGAGGACGGGAACCCCCAGTGCCTCGGCCTGTGCGGGAAGATAGCTGAACTCAGTGATGTCGATCGCCACGTGCATATTCTGCGCCCGATTCCCGCCTCGTCGGAAATGCGAGAGCAATGTGACCATTCATTTCGCTGTGTTTCTTCGCGAGATGTAGAGAGAATGCCGTTAAGTCTTCGCTTTCTGCATTTTCGTACGGAGACGGCACCCGCCTCGGAGTTCCTGCGCGGCGAATATCATGGAGTCATGAGCGAGACGCGAGTGCACCTGTCCAAGACCGAGCCGGCCGCGTATCAGGCACTTGACGCGTTCTCGCGGACCGTCGGCGAGATCTGCGCGGCGAACGGGATCGATGAGCGTCTCAAGGAGCTGGTCATGATCCACTGCTCCCAGCTCAACGGCTGCGCTTTCTGCGCCCGTATCCACGTGGATCGCGCGCTCGCCGCCGGGGTCGACACCGACACCCTCACCCAGATCCCCGCCTGGCGGGAGAGCGGCGTGTTCAGCGACCGGGAGCGAGCGGCGCTCGAGCTCGCAGAGGCTTTCACCTTCATCGCCGATGAGGGGGTGTCCGATGAGGTGTACAACCGGGTCGGCAGCGTCTTCACCGAGAAGGAGTACGCCGCGCTGAGCTGGGCCTGCGTCTCGATCAACGCGTTCAACCGCATCGTGATCGCGGGACGCTACCCCGTTCCCGCGCGCACGCCACAGGCGCAGGCATGACCATCCTCGACGTCGGCGGGGTCAACAACGTCCGCGATGTCGGTGGCATCGCCACGGCGGACGGGCGGATCCGCTCGGGAGTGCTGCTGCGCTCTGGGCAGCTCTCCGGCGCGACGACGGCGGGTGCGGCGGAGCTGCGCCAGCGCGTGCGCCACATCATCGATCTACGCGACGGCGAGGAGGTCGCCGCCGAGCCATCGGAGATCGACGGTCCCGCCACCACGCACCTGCCGCTGTTCCTCGGATCGGTCCGTTCGTTCTTCGAGTCGGACACGAGCCTGGATGACCTCTATCTGCATCTGCTCGAGGAGAGCAGCGAGCGTCTGATCGCCGCGGTGCGCATCATCGCGGCGGGGGAGCCGACGCTCGTGCACTGCACGGTCGGCAAGGATCGCACCGGAGTGACCGTCGCGCTCGCCCTCTCGGCGGTGGGAGCTGATCGGGAAGCGGTGATCGCCGACTACGCGTTGACCGAGTCACAGCTCCCCGCGCAGCGCTCGCAGCGGATCGCGGCCTATATCCAGGCGCAGCACCCGGAGGCCGTGCACGCGGTCGCGCTCGCGACGCAATCGCCGGCGCCGGTGATGCGGCACCTGCTCGAGCAGATCGATGAGCGGTGGGGGTCGGCCGCCGGCTACCTCCTGGCGCACGGGTTCCGTCAGGATGAGCTGGACGCCCTCGTCCGCACGCTGGTCGAGCCTGCGGAGAACTCCCAGCACTGAAGCATCCAGGCAAGGTTAGGCAAGCCTTCACTTGGTGTACGATGGATGCACCATGGAAACCTCTCTCGATGTCCGCAGCACACGCGCTGAGCGCCGTGCGGCTCGTCGACGTGCGCACCATCTGGTGACGGCCGACGAGCACTCGCTCGCCGAGCTCGAGGTCTTCCTCGCCACACTGCCGCTGTGCGCATCCGGGCGGATCTTCATCGAGGTTCCCGAGACCGCTGACATCGGCGTGATCGACGCACCGGGCCGAATGACGGTCACATGGCTCGCCCGCGCTTCCCGCTCGGGCGCCCCTGGCACCGGACGCTCTTGCGCGCCGGGCGAGGCTCTGGCCCGCGCCACCTGCGCCTGGGCCGACGAGATGCTGTGCGATGACGACGCCGAGGCGGAGACGCACGTCACCCTCCTGGGCGGCTACCTGGGCACGGCCGACATCGTCGACCACCTCACGACCAGGCTGGGCATCGAGTCCGGTCTGATCCACGCGCCGGAGCGTTTCGGCCTGCTGCCGTCCGAGCGCTGATCCCTCAGCGCGTGCGACGCACGTAGTTGCCGTCTTCGAGCCCCGCTTCGATCTCGAAGCGATTGCGCAGAGGGTCGCGTCCCGCGAGCAGATACAGGAACGGCATCAGGAAGCCGTAGCGCAGCCACTGGGCCTTGTGCACGGCCTCATGGCGGAGGACGGCATCCGTCGGATTCGCCTCGCCGGTGAGGAAGCATCCGCCCACGCAGACGCCTCCGCGATTGAACGTCCAGTTCGGCATGCCGCGGAAGACCCAGAGACCGGCACGACGCTGCACGGGGCCTGTACTCCAGATCGATCCCCAGATCCAGCCGACCGCAGTGCCCCACCAATAGCCGACGCGGCTGATCGGGGAGCGCAACAGGAATGACGGGATACGGCGGTCGAACCGTCGGCCACGCGCCAGTGCCTGCTCCGCTGCGGGGCGCCAGTCGGCGGTCACGCGACAGCCCCGACGAGACGCAGGAGCGCGCCGAGGTCATCCACGGCATCGACGGGCGAACGCGGCGCGAAGCCGGCGATCGTCGCCCCGGCGAGGGGGAGCTCTTCGCGCAGGCGCCGGATGGCGGCGCTCAGGGCTGAAGGCGACACACCGAACGGGGCGGGGGAGGAGACTCCCGAGAAATCGGCGGGATCGAGCACGTCGACATCGATGTGCACCCAGACGCGGCCGGCCCCCGTGGCGCGCACCGCGGCGACGAGAGAGTCCGGATCGTCGAGGTCGGCGACCGACAGGTTGGTGAACGGGGCGATCTGCTCGACCTCCGCATCGTCGAGATTGCGCATGCCCACCGTCACGATCCGATCGCGGTGGATGCCGGGGGAGAGTGCGAGCTGCTCCTCGCCGTCGCCGAGGAGAGCGCGCAGCGCCATCCCGGAGAAGGCGCCGGACGGGGAGGTGCCGGGCGTGTGCATGTCGGCATGGGCATCGCACCACACCACTGCAAGGTCGTCGGTGCCACCGGGGAGCGCGTCGAGCGCGGCCACCGTCACACTGCAGTCGCCGCCGATGACGACCGTGTCTTCGGAGATGTGAGAACTCACCAGCTCGCGCGTGCGCAGCAGCGCGCTGAGCCGGCGCACGCCGGTACCCAGCGATTCGCCGGCCTCCACGGGCACATCGAGCACGGTGGTGGCCGAGCGCGGGAGATCGCCGGCGATGGCCGATGCGCCGTCGACGAGGAGCATCGCACGCGGCGCAGGCGAGCCCTGCCACTGCGGGACGACGAGGAATCGCACCATGGGTGCCTCCGGGGGGAGAGAAGCGCTGATGCCCCGGACACGGGCGTCCGGGGCATCAGCAGGGGTGTGTCAGGATCCTTCGATGGCCGTACGCGGCGCGGTGCTGCCGGCCTTCAGCTCGGCCAGGCGGGCCTCGACCTCCGTCAGCTCGCCGAGGTCCTCGAGGCTCTCGAACTGGGCGTCGAGGCTCGACGCCGCGAGCTCGATCTTGCCCTGGGCGATAGCCTCCTGGCGACGGACCTTGTCTTCGAAACGGCCCAGTTCGCTGGTGGGGTCGAGCACGTTGATCGAGCCCACCGCATCCTGCACCTTGGTCTGCGCCTCGGCGACCTTGGCGCGGGCGAGGAGTTCGCTGCGCTTGTTCTTGAGCTCGCCCAGCTTGTCCTTCATGCCGTTGAGGCCGCTCTTGAGCTTGTCGACGATCTCCGTCTGCGCGGCGATCTGCGGCTCGGCACCGGTGGCCTCGCGCTCGGCGCTGATCTGGCGCTGCAGAGCGATCTTGGCGAGGTTGTCGAACTTGTCCGCATCGGCGGCGTCGCCGCCCTTGCGCATCTCGTCGGCCTTGCGGCTGGCGGCAAGCGCCTTGTTGCCCCACTCCGTCGCCGACTGCACGTCTTCTTCGTGGTCGCGCTCCAGCAGGCGCAGGTTTCCGATCGTCTCGGCGATCGCGGACTCGGCGTCGGCGATGCTGTTCGTGTAGTCGCGAACGAGCTGGTCGATCATCTTCTGCGGGTCTTCCGCAGAGTCCAGGAGGGAGTTGATGTTCGCTCGGACGAGCGTGGAGATACGCCCGAAGATGGACTGCTTGGTCATGGGTGATTCCTTTCAGATGGTCTACGTCGAAGTCTGCGTGATGTGTCTATGAGAATCAGAAGCGTCCACCTCCGGAACGGCCGCTACGGCCTCCGCCGGACCGGCCTCCGCCGCCGAAACCGGAGCTGCGGAAGCCGCCGCCCCCGCTCGAACGCCAGCTGCTGCTGCGAGACGAGGAGCGACCGCCGCCCCCTCCGCCGGACAGCAGCCCGCCGATGATGCCGCCCAGGATGTCGCCGCCGATCCCTGATCCCCCCGAGCTGGAGCCGCCGCCGAACGGCCCGGTTCCCCAGCCGCTGTCGTCGTAGCCCCGCGAGTTGTACGACGAGACGTCGGCCGATGCGGAGGCGATGGCCTGTCGTGCGAGATCGAGTGCGCGCGTCGCCTCGGTGAGCGCGGCTTCCGGAGAGGTCTCGCGCAGGCTCAGCGCCTGGGTGAGACTCGCCTCCGCCTGCGAGAGACGGGTGCGGGCGGTCGATCCGACCGTGCCGCGTCGGGTCTCGATGAACTCCCGGCCTGTGCGGATCTCGGAACCTGCCTGCGTCAGGGTCTGCTCGAGCATCTGCTGCGCGCGGCGCGTCCGGTCGATGCTCTCGCGCCCCTGCGCGATCACCGCGTCGATCTGCGTGTTCGCGGCCGTGAGCGCATCGAAGGCCCGCTGCGGGTTGCGGGGGGCGACCGTGAGATCTGCCTGCGCCCGCTGGAGCTGCTGGACCGTCGAGGACGCGACGGCGGAGACGGAACCCTGAACGTCGGGGAGCTGCTGGGCTGTCGCCACGTCGGTCTGAAGCTCGGCGACGAGGGCCTGAGCCTGCGCCTCGATGGTCGCGAGGTCGGCTCCGAGACCGGAGATCGCCTGCACGAGCTGTGCGGCCTGGGCGACCGACTGCTCGGCGGTGCGAATCGCGAAGGCAGCTTCACCGGACTTCCCGGCGGCGATGGCCTCCGCAGCGGCAGCGATCGACCGATCCGCGAGCGCCGCGCGCTCCTGGGCCTGCGCAGGGTTGTCGGCCACCGTGGTCAGCGCTGTGGGGTCGTAGGTGGCGGCCAGTGCAGCGAACGCGGCCGGCGCGCCCTCGACGATCGGCTGCAATGCGGCGCGCTCCGACTTCACGCGCTCCAGCTCCTGCGGGGCGTTCTGCTCGAGCTTGCGGAGCGCGTCGAATGCTTCGGTGTTGTCATCCAGCACATCGTCGATCTCATCGGCGATCTGGATGATGCGGATGTGCCAGGCGCGTCGATCCTGAACCGTGTCCTCGATCTCGTCGTCGAGCTTCTGCTTCAGGTCGAACGCCTCCGACATCTTGGCTTTCGCCGCCTCCACGACATGCGTGAACTCCGCGGTCGCCGCGTCGCCGAACTGGGCGACAGCGAAACCGAGCTCCTCACGGCTGGAGGTGATGGCATCATCGGCCTGCACGAGTGCCAGACCGGCCTGCGTCGCGACCTGGTCGTCGGTGAGTGTGGAGAAGGGGTCGTTCGGATCCGGGTGCTCGGGCATGGCTCCGCGCTCTCGGACCGCGGCCGCACGGCGTCGACGACGCACCAGGGAGATGATCAGCCACAGCAGGAGGGCGACGGCGATGATCGCGAGGATGATCAGGAACACCTGCAGGGCGCCGGCGCCGCCATCGCCCTGGATCTCATCCGCGGCGAGGATGATCGCCCCTGACCAGTCGTTCTGCGCGAGCAGCGGCTGGATCTTCTGCTCGACGTCATCGAGCTTGCTGCCGCTGAGCGGACCGCCCTCTGCGGCCGAGATGTAATAGCTGCGCTGGTCGACGGCGATCGCGAGCAGGTACTGCTCCGGGCCCAGGTTGTTGTTCTCTGCGACGGTGTCGGCCCACTCGATCCGATCGCTCGGAGACGTGAACTCATCGACGAGGACCACGAACAGGTCCGACGTGGAGTTCTCGGTGAGTTCCTGAAGTCGTGCTTCGACGGTCGCGGTCTCGTCTGCGCTCAGGACGCCTGCGCTGTCGGTGACGTACCCGGAGTCGAGCGTGAGCGGGTCCGTGGCTGATGCGGCGGTGGCGCTGAACGCCCCCGTGAACGCTGCCGCGACGACCGCAGCCACTGCCAGCCACCGAGACCTCATCGTGTTCCCTCCGACTGACCGCCGCACCCCATGTGCCGAGTCTATGCACAGAGCCCGACACGCGACAGCTTCCCGAGGCGGATCGCCGTTCGCCCTCAGCGGAGGCACATACGCTGGAAGGCATGGACGACAGGTACGGATCGGATGTGCTGGCAGCGGGATGGCGCGAGCGCGCCGCGAAGCCGGTGCCGCAGGTGCCCGCCGAGATCGACCTCGTGGTGGAGGTCGCCGACGACGGGTTCTGCGGCGCGGTCACCCGGGTGCAGGGCGGCAACGTCGAGCTGGAGGACCGCCTCGGCCGCAAGCGGCTCTTCCCGTTGGGGGGCGGATTCCTCATCGACGGTGCCGCCGTGCGTCTCACTGTTCCGACCGCGGCGCCGCAGGGCACGCGTCGCACGGCATCCGGATCTTTCGTCGTCGCGGATCAGCGCGCACGGGTGGCGCTGCCCAGCCGCATCCTGGTCGAGGGCAAGCACGATGCCGAACTCGTCGAGAAGGTGTGGGGCGCGGATCTGCGGGTCGAGGGCGTCGTGGTCGAGTTCCTGCAGGGCGTCGACCTGCTCGATGAACTGCTCGATGCAGAGCCGCCGAGTGCGAAGCGGCGCTACGGGGTGCTCGTCGATCACCTCGTGCCCGGATCGAAGGAGTCGCGCATCGCCGACGCCGTCGCGCGTGGCCCGCACGGGAAGCACGTGCGCATCGTCGGTCATCCGTTCGTCGACGTCTGGCAGTGCGTCACGCCGCGGGCGCTGGGGGTCGCACGGTGGCCCGAGATCCCCCGCGGAACGGACTGGAAGACGGGGATCTGCCGGGCGTTCGGGTGGCCGTACGAGACGCAGGGCGACACCGGGCGCGCCTGGCAGCACATCTTGAGCAAGGTGCACACGTACCGCGACCTGGAGCCCGCGCTGCTCGGCCGTGTCGAGGAGCTGATCGACTTCGTGACGGAGCCTCAGGGCTGAGCGGGCGGTGGCGCTGAGGTCGCAGCCTCCCCGGCTACCCTGGAGACATGCCTGAACCCCGCACCTTCCGTGACGAGCCGGTGTCCTTCGTGCGCCGGAGCGGTCGGATGTCCGAGGCGCAGGAGCGCGCCTTCTCCGAGCTCGCCCCGCACTACCTCCTCGATGTGCCGCGCGATGTCGCCTGGACCTCGGTGCACCCCGAGGCACGGTTCGATCCCGCCGCCGAATATGCCCGCGATGCCGACCTGTATGTCGAGATCGGCTCCGGTCAGGGGCACGCGATCGTCGCGGCGGCGACCTCACGACCCGATGACGACTTCCTCGCCGTCGAGGTCTTCCGTGCAGGGCTCGCCCGCACCATGCTCGATGCCGACCGTGTAGGCGCGCGCAACCTGCGAGTGGTCGAGGCGAACGCCCCGGAGGTGCTCTCGTCGTACCTGCCGGAGGCCGCTGCCCGCGAGGTCTGGATCTTCTTCCCGGACCCCTGGCACAAGAAGAAGCACACCAAGCGCCGGCTCGTCCGGCCCGGGTTCGGCGTCACCGCGGCACGAGCGCTCCGTGACGGCGGGCTGCTGCGTCTCGCGACCGACTGGGAGGACTACGCGCTGCAGATGCGCGAGGTGCTCGATGCGGATCCGCTGTTCGAGCGGGCTTTCGACGATGAGTGGGCGGAGCGCTTCGACGGTCGGGTGATGACGGCCTTCGAGCGCAAGGGCATCGCAAAGGGCCGTGACATCCGCGATCTGACGTATCGGCACCGCCCCCGCGCATGAACGACGTGCGCAGCGCGACCACCGTCTGGCCGGGCATCGCTCCGGCCTTACTCGTGTGCGCCGCAGCGCCCGCGTTCTTCGTGCTGGAGATCCCCTGGCTCGGATGGCTGCTGCTGGCACTCGGCATCGCGGCGGCCTGGTGGATGGAACGAGGCCGCGTCACGGCATCCGCCCCGTCGCTGACGCGTGATCTGTCGCTGATCGCCGTCGGTCTGCTGATCGTGAGCGTGATCCCACTGGCGGCCGAGCTCGACAACCTGGCGATGCTGCGTTTCACCCTGGCACTCGGGGGAGCGGTCGCCGTGCCCTACGTGATCTCCCGGTACCTCTACCGCGACCGCGCGATCAGCTTCCCCTGGCGCACGCATCGTCGCTGGGGCCGTCTGCAGTGGGGCTGGCTGGTGGCCGTCCTCGTGCTGGGCTGGCTGATCCTGCCGTTCTACTTCATCACCAGCGGGGTCTACCAGAACTGGCCGGTCGTCGACACTCCGGACCTGATCGCCCGGCTGTTCGTCGGGGTGGGAGCCGTCGGCATCTGGGATGAGTTGTTCTTCATCTGCACCGTCTTCGCGCTGTTGCGCCGCCATTTCCCTGATGCGCTCGCCAACGTGCTGCAGGCGATCGTCTTCGTGTCGTTCCTCTGGGAACTCGGCTACCGCGAATGGGGTCCGCTGCTGACCATCCCGTTCGCGCTGCTGCAGGGGTTCATCTTCTTGCGCACCCACTCGCTGGCCTACGTGGTCACCGTGCATCTGCTCTTCGACGCCGTCGTGTTCGCGGTGCTGGTGCACGCCCACAACCCCGGGCTGCTGCCGATCTTCCTCGTCTAGGTCAGCTCGGCCAGACGCGCCGCGGGGAGCAGGTGTTTGCCGCACGGTCCGCGGCGCGGGAGAATCGGCTCATGCTCATCGTCGGTCTGGTCCTCGCCGCGGCTGCTGCCGCGTTCCACGTGTTCATCTTCGCGCTCGAGTCGCTGAAGTGGACCGAGCCGGAGACGAGGAAGATCTTCGGCGTCGCGAGCGAAGCGGATGCCGTGACGATGAAGGCACTCGCCTTCAACCAGGGTTTCTACAACCTGTTCCTCGCGCTGACGGCGCTGCTCGGAATCGGTCTGACCATCGTCGGCTTCGCGACCGTGGGTCTGACTCTCGTGTTCGCCGGCACCGGCATGATGGTCGCGGCAGCCCTGGTGCTCGTGCTGTCCGATCCCAGCAAGCTTCGCGCCGCCGCGATGCAGGGAACGCTTCCGCTGCTCGCGGTCATCGCGACGGCGATCGGCGTCGCGATCGGCTGAGCGCACCAGATCGTGCTCAGTCGCGGAGTACAGCGGCGACTGCGCTCACCTCGATCAGTGCGCCGGGTACGCCGAGCCCCGCGACGAGTGCGGCCGTCACCAGCGGGGGAGCGCCGTCACGGGCGAGCGTCGATGCCACCGCGCCGTAAGCCGCTCTCAGATCGGCCTCCTGGTGGATCAGTACCGTCCAGCTGATCACGTCGTCGAGCCCCGCGCCGACGGCGTCGAGCGCGATACGGGCGTTCTCGACCGCGCGCAGCGACTGCTCCGCCGCATCATCCGAGACGAGGGTGCCGGTGTCGTCGACACCGTTCTGACCGCCGACGTAGATGGTCGTCGCGCCGGGCGGAACGACGGCGACGTGGCTGAACGCGGGACTGACGACGAGCCCGTGCGGTTGCATGAGTGTGATGTCCATGCCGAGAGTGTGCGCCGGGCCTCGGACATCCGCAATGGGATCGCGCGGCTGTGTGCCGCTGCGGAGGGGATACACGGAAGGGCCGCCCGCGTACGGACGGCCCTCGTCGATCATGCGATCAGAACTGCACGAGCACCTTGCCCACGCGACCGGGCGTCTTGCTGAGGCGCACGGCGTCGGCGATGTCGGCGGCGTCGAACACGCCGGCGACCGGGAGCGTCAGCGTTCCGTCGGAGACGCGCTGGATGAGTTCGCCGAACAGTGCGCCACGCGTGGCGGCATCGAGCTGCTGGATGACCTTGCTGCCCCAGAAGCCCTTGACGGTGGCCTGCTTGAAGATGACGTCGGAGGAGGCGATCTCCATGACGGGGGAGTTCATCGCTCCGAACGCGACGAGCGTGCCGCCTTCGCTGAGCAGCGAGAGCACGTCGCCGGAGGCCGAGCCGCCCACGGAATCGACACCTGCGACGATCGGTGCGCCCGCGGTCAGGCCGGCGGCCTGCTCGCGCCAGTCGTCCTGATCGGTCGAGATGACGTTCTCGATGCCCTGCGCGCGCAGCTCTTCGACACCCTCGGCACGGCGCACGAGCCCGAGGACGTGTACCCCGCGAGCGGCGCCGAGCTGTGCGAGCATGCGTCCGACGGCGCCGTTCGCCGCGTTCTGGACGATCCAGTCGCCCTCTTTCACGTCGAGGAACTGCAGCAGGCTGATCGTGCTGAAGGGCATGGAGACGAGCTGTGCCGCGCTCTCGTCGGAGAGGGCATCAGGCACCGGGATGAGCCCGGCGGCGTTCGCCACGATGTACTCGGCCCATGCACCGAAGGTGCCGCCGGTCGCGACGCGCTGTCCGACCGTGAGGTGCTCGACGCCCTCGCCGAGCGCATCGACGATGCCGAGCGCTTCGGTGCCGGATGCCGCCGGCAGTTCGGGCTTGAACCCGTAAGTGCCGCGGACGGTCCAGAGGTCGTGGTTGTGGATGGGGGAGAGGACGATGCGCAGGCGCACCTGCCCTGCGGCGGGTTCCGGGACGGGACGCTCCTCGACCGAGAGAACGTCTTCAGCTTCGCCGAACCGGGAATGGATGAGTGCACGCATGATGTGGTTCCTGTCCTTCGGGAGATCAGTCGTCCGACACGGTGATCGTGACGTCGATGTTGCCGCGCGTCGCGTTCGAATACGGGCAGACCTGGTGCGCGGCATCCGCGAGCGCCTGGGCCTGGTCGTGCGGGAGCTCGGGGATGACCACTTCGAGTTCGACCGCGAGCCCGAAGCCACCGACGCCGTTCGACCCGATCTGCACGCGTGCGCCGACCGAGCTGTGATCGATCTTCACCTTCTGCGCCCGCGCGACGGACTGCAGCGCAGAGTGGAAGCATGCCGCGTATCCTGCGGCGAAGAGCTGCTCGGGGTTCGCCCCGTCTCCGCTGCCGCCCATCTCCTTCGGGATGGCGAGATCGAACTCGACGCGGCCGTCGTTCGTGGCGACGTGCCCGTTGCGGCCGGCGCCGGTGGCGAGGGCTTCTGCGGTGTAGAGAGCTTCCATTGAGGGGTTTCCTTCCGGGAGGGTGGTCAGGCGCCGGCGCGCGATGCGGTGGCATCGGCGGCGGGTGTCGGGGAGCTGCTCTGGAGCAGCGCGGTGAGCTCGTGGAGTTCGGTGATCAGGCGGCGGCGATGCGCGTCATCGCGGATACCGGAGAGCTCTGCGATCTGCGCCGGGATCTTCGCGAGGTCGGTGCGCAGCGCGTGGCCGGCCGGGGTGAGCTGCACCGTGACGACGCGCTCATCCTGGGCGCTGCGGGTCTTGGCGACCAGGCCGGCCTGTTCGAGGCGGCGCACGAGAGGGGAGAGGGTTCCGGAGTCGAGCTGCATGGCGTCTCCGAGCGAGCCGATCGTCTGCTCACCCTCGTGCCACAGGATCGCGAGCACAAGGTACTGCGGGTATGTCAGCCCCCATGGGGCGAGCAGGGCGCGATACGCCTGGGTCGTGGCGCGCGCAGCGGAGTAGAGCGAGAAGCACACCATCTCATCGGTCACGGCCATATCATAAGTATTGCACGCGATTAGATTGTGCACAACATAAATGAATGGCGAGAGGCCTCCTCGGCTGGTGTGCCGGTGCGCGGCGTCGCTACAGTGAGCGCATGGAGGCCACGGCATCGGCGACGGATGACAACGCGACCGACGCCGACCCCCGCGTCGGACTCTCGTCCGCGCAGGTCGCGCGGCTGACCGCGGCGGGGGAGACGAACGCCTTCACGGGCGACTCCAGCAGAAGCGCCTGGAACATCGTGCGTGCGAACGTCTTCACGCTGTTCAACGGGATCGTCGGTGCGTGCTTCCTGGTGCTCCTGCTCCTCGGGCGCTGGCAGGATGCGCTGTTCGGGCTCGCCGCGTTCGGCAACGCGATCATCGGATGCTGGCAGGAGTTCCGCGCCAAGGCGTCTCTCGACCGCCTCGCGCTGTTGAACGCTCCCCGCGCACGGGTGCGGCGAGAAGGACAGGAACACGAGATCGCGCCGGCCGAGGTCGTGCGCGGCGACATCCTGATCCTGCGGGCCGGCGACCAGGTCACCGCCGACGCGGTCGTCCTGGAGCATCGCGCTCTGCAGATCGACGAATCGATGCTCACGGGCGAGTCGGATGCCGTCGACAAGAAGGACGGCGATGAGGCGCTCTCCGGCTCGATCGTCGTCGCGGGCGAGGGTGTCGCCCGTGCGGTCAGGGTCGGGGCGGACTCCTACGTCAACAAGTTCGCGGCGGAGGCGAAGCGGTTCTCGCTCGTGGCATCCGAGTTGCGCACATCGGTCGATCGCGTGCTGAAGTGGGTCGGATGGGGGATCGGGCCGATCGGACTCCTGGTCCTCAACGCGCAGATGATGGTGGCGGGCGGATGGGTCTCCGCGGTGCAGAGCGGCACCTGGACGCAGGCGATCGTCAACACGATCTCCGCGTTGACGGCCATGATCCCGCTCGGACTCGTGCTGATGACCTCGATCGCGTTCGCGGTCGGAGCGGCGCGCCTCGCGGCGCGGCAGGTGCTCGTGAACGAGCTGCCGGCCGTGGAAGGGCTCGCGCGCGTCGACATCATCTGCCTCGACAAGACCGGAACCCTCACCGAGGGGGAGCTCGCCTACCGCGACCTGGAACGCCTCGACGCCGATACCGCGGGGTGGGAAGACGCGCTGTCGTGGTTCGGTGCCGCGCCCGACGCGAATGCGACGGCCCGGTGCCTGCGCGCTCCGTACCCTGCATCGGCACCGCGTGAAGCGTCCGTCTACATCTCGTTCTCGTCGGCGCGGAAATGGAGCGCGCTCGCCCTCGCGGACCGACCGGACGAGATCTGGGTGCTCGGTGCGCCGGAGATGGTGCTGGGCGACGTCGCGACGGATGCCGGCACCGCGGTCGGCGAAGCGGTCACCCGTCTCGCGGCGGCCGGGCTCCGCACGCTCGTCCTCGCCGTCAGCACTGCCTCCTATCCCACGGATGCACAGACGGCGGAATCCCTGCCGACGGGGCTGGCGCCGGTGGCCGTGATCACCTTCAGCGAGAAGGTGCGCCCCGACGCGGCGCAGACGCTCTCGTACTTCCGTGATCAAGGCGTGGGGGTGCGGGTGATCTCCGGGGACAATCCGCGCACGGTCGCCGCGATCGCGCGTCAGGTGGGCCTCGACGTCAGTGACGGGTATGACGCGCGAGAGCTCCCCGACGATGACGCGGCGCTGAGCGACGTCCTGGAGGCGCACACGGTCTTCGGCCGGGTGACGCCGGAGCAGAAGAAGAGGATGGTGGTCGCGCTGCAGGCCAGGGGGCACACCGTCGCGATGACCGGTGACGGTGTGAACGACGCGCTCGCGATCAAGACGGCCGACATCGGCATCGCGATGAACTCCGGCTCTCCCGCGACGAAGGCCGTCGCACGCCTGGTGCTGCTGGACGGCCAGTTCTCGCACCTCCCGGACGTGGTCGCGGAGGGCCGCCAGGTCATCGCGAACATCGAGCGCGTGTCGATGCTGTTCCTCACCAAGACGATCTACGCCACGACGCTCGCCGTGCTCTTCGGGATCATGGTGCTGGAGTTCCCGTTCCTGCCCAGACAGCTGTCGATCACCGATGGACTCACGATCGGCATCCCTGCGTTCTTCCTCGCTCTGATGCCCAACACGCAGCGCTATGTGCCGGGGTTCCTCCGCCGCTCACTGACCTTCGCGATTCCTGCCGGACTGCTGATCGCGATCGCGCTGACGGTCTACACGCGTGCCGCGATGGCTCTCGGCGTGAGCGAACCGCAACTGCGGACGGGGTCCACGATCATCCTCGCGATCGTCGGGATCTGGGTGCTCGCGGTGCTCGCGCGCCCGCTCAACCGCTACAAGGTCCTGGTGGTGGGCGCGATGTTCGTCGCACTGGCGACCATATTCACCGTTCCGCTGTCAACCGAGTTCTTCCAGTTGACCGATCCGGGTGAGGAAGCCGCGTATCTGATCGCGCTCGTCACCGTGCTCACCATCCTGGCGATCGAGATCGTCCGGCTGGTGCATCGGCGCGTGCTCGCGCGCTCAGCGCTCCGCGAAGTGGCGTGAGCCCGGCGACGCCCACAGTGCCGCCAGCAGGAGGACTTCGACCACGGCCTGCGCGAAGACCGCCCAATCCCAGTCGGTCGTGGCGGCCGTCACGGCGTGCAGCACGAGCTGGATCGCGAGATAGATCGTGAGGAGCAGTCGGGCCAGCCGGCTGCCTCGGCCGACCGCGGCGGCGACGGCGATCGTGAGCAGGCCGAACAGGATCACGGCGGCGCCGATGAGCGAGACGGAGAGCACCTCCGCGTCGGGGACCCGGTAGCGGCTCAGGAGCACGACGATGCCGAGAAGGGCGTTCGACACACCGCTCAGCACCACCAGGATCACGACGATGGTGACGACCACGGGGCGTCTCGGCGAGAGCGTTTCGGTCACGGAGTCCACGCGCTCACTGTACAAGGGGCGCCTACCGGGGGAGTGTCGCGTCAGGACCGCCCAGGTATGGCAACCAAGCTATTACCTAGCTAAGCTAGCGAACATGGATCGCTATCTTCGGTTGCGGTGGGTGGGGCTGGTCTTCATCAGCATCGCGGTCTCCCTGATCATCGTCGACTCGACCATCGTCAACGTCGCGATACCCGCCATCGTGGATGACCTGGGCATCACGTCGACCGAGGTGCAATGGGTTCAAGAGGCGTACACGCTCGTGTTCGCCGCGCTGCTGCTGGTCTTCGGCAGCCTCGCCGACCGGTTCGGGCGTCGTCGAGTGATGGTCACGGGCGTCATCGTCTTCGCGGCGGCGTCGGTGCTCGCCGCCCTCGCGGCGGACGGAGGCCTGCTCATCCTCGCTCGCCTGCTGCAGGGCGTCGGCGGAGCGATGATCCTCCCGACCACCCTCTCGATCATCAACGCGACGTTCCGTGGACGGGAGCGAGGGATCGCCTTCGCCGTCTGGGGATCGACGATCGGCGGCATGGCCGCGGTGGGCCCGCTGCTCGGCGGGTGGCTGACCACCGACTTCTCGTGGCGGTGGGCATTCGGCATCAACATCCCACTCGGCATCCTCGTCGTGATCGGCGTGCTCCTGACCGTCGCCGAGTCCCGCAGCGACCGCACCGACAGAATCGATGGAGTCGGTGCGCTGCTCTCGATCGTGACCATGGGAAGCCTGGTGTTCGGGCTCATCGAGGGACGCACCTACGGATGGTGGCTCGTCGACCAGCGACCGCAGATCGGCGACTGGACTTGGCCGTGGGATCTGTCGCCCATCCCCATCGCCTTCGCCCTGGCGATCGCCGGGCTCATCGCCTTCATCGCCTGGGGCGTGGGGCGCCAACGCCGGGGGAAGTCGACATTGCTCGCGCTGCGGCTCTTCTCGATCCGCTCGTTCCGCAACGGCAACATCGCGGCCGGCGTCGTCGCGCTGGGGGAGTTCGGCATCATCCTCGCGCTGCCCCTCTGGCTCCAGTTCGTGCTCGGCTTCGACGCCCTGCAGACCGGACTGCTGCTGCTCGCCCTCGCCGGGGGATCCTTCGTCGCCAGCGGCGCCGCCGGCGCGACCAGCGGCAGGATCGCGCCGGTGTGGATCGTCCGCGCCGGCCTCATCGCCGAGATCATCGGTGTCGCCGGGATCGGCTTCCTGATCGCGCCCGAAGCGTCGTGGGTTCCGATCATCCCGTTCCTGTTCATCTACGGCCTCGGCGTGGGGCTCGCCACCGCGCAGCTCACCGGCGTCGTGCTGGCCGACGTCCCCGTCGCCGACAGCGGCGCCGCATCCGGCACCCAGTCGACTTCGCGCCAGCTCGGAGCAGCGCTCGGTGTCGCCATCCTCGGCACGGTGCTCTTCACGAGTACCGCTGGGATCCTGTCCTCCTCGCTCGACGAGCGCGGACTTCCCGCCGCTCAGCGAGATCAGGTCGTCTCCGCTGTGGTCGACAGCGCCGGAGCGGCGATCTCGGGGCTGGAAGCCAAACCGGACACGGCCGATATCGCCGCCGATGCGAAGGCCGCCTTCTCGGACGGCACCCGCTACGCCGCCTGGACGGCCGCGGGCTTCCTGGCGCTGGGCCTGCTCTCGACGATCTCTCTCGGCGCGACCGCCGGACGGGCGCGCGCGTCAGACGATGAGGCGAGCGGGGAGGACGAAGAGGCCGAGACGGCGGGTGAAGACGCGCGGTGAGGGGGAGCGGGTCACGGCGCGAAGACCGATGCCCAATCGTCCTTCACGCTCACCCGCGTGAATCCTGACGTCCCGGCCTCGCCCAGCACCGTCTCCGCGCCTTTGTCGTAGGGGGCGTCGCCGCGGCCGGTGTCGTCGTCGTGGTGCACGACGAGACTGAGCGACCGCGGGTGCTTCTGCACGTAACGGAGCATCGGGATGTCGCCGTTGGAATTGCCTGCCGCCAGGAGCGGACGCCGTCCGATCCTCGTCCAGATCCGGAGCGGCTTCTCGGGACCGTCGTCGAAGAAGTCGAAGTGCTCGCCATAGCGCACGTCGTTCGTCGTGGTGTCGTAGTGAAGTCCGACTGCTGAGCCGATCACGCGCTCCGGGGGGATGCCGTAGGCGTCGACCGTCATCGGTCGCATGAAGTCTCGATCGCCGCCCGACACGATGTAGCAGGTGAAGCCGTTCGCCTCGAGATAGCGGAGCAGCTCCACCATCGGCTGGTAGACGACTGTGGGATAGGCCCGTGCGAGCGTCAGATGCCTCGCGTCCCGGTAGAACGCCTCGACGGCTGCCTGGTAGTCGTCGACGCTGAGGTTCACGGTCGTGCGCACGAGCGCGCCGATGAGGGTGTGGAGGTCGGAGTCATCACCGGCGTAGTGCTTGTCGATCGCTCCTCCCAGCCAGGCGAAGTCGCGGTCCACTGCTGCCTTGTACGGCTGCTGCGCGGCCAGGGCCGGATCCGCACGCGCGGCCGCCGCCCACTGTTCGACGATGTAGTGCAGCTGCGTGGGCATCGGCTTCTCCGTCCACAGCGTGCCGTCGTTGTCGAACACCGCGATGCGTTGCTCGCTCGGCACGGCGTCGTGACCGGTGGTGACCGATTCCACGAAGCCGACGATCGCCGTGCGGGCGGCGCCCTCACGCCATGACTGCAAGTGCTCACTCATCCCGACATCTCCTCTTCTTGCTGCGGTTGTCATATGCTGCGCGCGATCCGGAATCCGATGTGGCTCATACCGGTATCGATCATCTGCCCGCGACGTGCAGCCGGTCGGTAGCGGCGGCAGTAGCTGTCGGCGCACAGGAAAGACCCGCCCTTCACGGTCTTCCGCGGCACCGGGAAACGTCCGGACGGCTCCAGGCTCCCCTCCCGGGTTCCGCCTCGGGGATTCGACGGGGCACAGCATCCCCCCGCGTCGCCGTAGTCCTGATACCAGTCCGATGTCCACTCCCAGACGTTGCCGGCCATGTCGAAGAGTCCGTAGGCGTTCGGGGGGAAGGAGCCGACCGGCGCCGTTGATCCATAGCCCCGCTCCGCGCGCCAGGGGAAATCTCCGTGCCAGTAGTTCGCGCGCCGATCGTCTCCGCTCTCGGGCTCGTCGCCCCACGTGAACCGCGCACCGTCGAGTCCACCGCGTGCCGCGAACTCCCACTCCGCCTCGGTCGGCAGGCGCGCATCCGCCCACTCGGCGTATGCGACCGCATCCTCATGGGCGATGTGCACGACCGGATGCTCGGCGGCGTCTCCGATGGTCGAGCCCGCCCCGAAGGGACGGCGCCAGTTCGCGCCCGGCGTCCATGCCCACCACTGGCTCAGATGACGGAGGTCGACGGGGCCGGGGGTACCCGTGAACACCATCGACCCAGGCAGCAGGTTCTCGGCGGGGGCATCGGGGAAGTCAGCGGGATCGAGAGGGCGCTCCGCGACCGTGCGGTAGCCGGATGCCCGCACGAACGCCGCATACTCGCGATTGGTGACGGCAGCCGCACCGAGCCGGAACCCATCGACCCGTACCCGGTGCGCCGGTGCCTCTTCCGGGTAGTGCTGATCAGAGCCCATGCCGAACTCCCCGCCGTCGAGCCGCACGAGGCGATCGACGGCGGAGAGGTTCGAGACGCCCGTAGCCAGCTCAATCGCCTCCTGCGAGGAAGGCCTCGAGCTTCGCGACGGCCTGATCGATGCTGAACGTGGCCGCCTTCTGCCGCGGAGGGAACTCCTCGAAAGTGTCCAGGAACTGCGATACCAGGCTGGTCGCGGCGAGGATCAGGAAGTCGTTCTCGAACAGCCAGTCGAAGTAGGTGTTCGAGGTCTGATCCGCCCGTTCGTAAGGATCCGTGCGCAGATTGAACAGCTTCGGCACACGCAGGGCGACGAACGGCTCCATCCACACCTGCAGTGTGCCCTGCACCCGCTGCTCCATGAAGACGACCTTCCAGTTGTCGAAGCGCAGTGCGAGTACGTCGCCGTCGTCCGAGAAGTAGATGAGCCCCTTGCGCGGGCTCTTGTCCACCGCTCCGGTCAGGTACGGCAGAAGGTTGTAGCCGTCGATGTGCACCTTGTACGTGGTGTCCCCGATCTGCTTGCCCTTCTTCAGCTCGTCGACCGTCGTCGTGTCTCCGACCGCGGCGAGGAAGGTCGGCAGCCAGTCGTGGTGCTGGACGATCTCATTCGAGATGCTCCCCGCCTCGATGTGGCCGGGCCAGCGGATGAGCTCGGGAATGCGGAATGCGCCCTCCCAGTTCGTGTTCTTCTCGCTGCGGAAGGGGGTCATGCCGCCATCGGGCCACGTGTTCATGTGCGGGCCGTTGTCGGTGGAGTAGATCACGATCGTGTCGTCAGCGATGCCGAGTTCGTCGAGCTGGTCGAGCAGGCTCCCGACGACCCTGTCGTGATCGATCATCGTGTCGTGATACTCCGACTGCCAGCGCCCGGCCTGGCCGATGCTCTCGGGCTTGGGGTGCGTGCGGAAGTGCATGTGCGTCGTGTTCACCCATGCGAAGAACGGTGTCTCGCTCTCCACCGCGCGGCCGATGAAGTCCTGCGCAGCCTCGGCGAACACCTCGTCGATCGTCTCCATCCGCTTGCGCGTGAGCGGCCCCGTGTCCTCGATGCGCTGCTTGCCCCGGGGGCCGTAGCGGCCGTCGACCGTGTCGTCGTATTCATCCGTCGCCCAGCTGTGCAGCACCCCGCGTGGTCGAGCGCGGTCGTTGAAGCCGGGGAACTCCTCGGGAGAGGGCCAGTTCGCCGCCTCCGGCTCCTCTTCGGCGTTCAGGTGGTACAGGTTGCCGAAGAACTCGTCGAAACCGTGCACGGTGGGCAGGAATTCGTTCTTGTCACCGAGGTGGTTCTTACCGAACTGGCCCGTCGCGTACCCGTGGGGCTTGAGGACCTCGGCGATCGTCACGTCCTCGGCGCGGAGTCCGATGTCGGCGCCCGCCATGCCGACCTTGCTCAGGCCGGTGCGGAACACGCTCTGACCCGTGATGAACGACGCGCGACCGGCGGTGCAGCTCTGCTCGCCGTAGGAGTCGGTGAAGCGCATGCCCTCCTCGGCGATGCGATCGATGTTCGGCGTCCGGTACCCCATCAGGCCGTCGCTGTAGCAGCTGAGATTCGAGATGCCGATGTCATCTCCCCAGATGACCAGGATGTTGGGCTTGCCTCCGGGCATCACAGACCTCCGTGATCCGCGCGCCGCGGGGGCACGGACGCCGGACCTCTGCGCCGAGGTGTTCGAGTTGGCACGCGTTCCATGTCTGACTCCCGTCGATCTCGATGGTTCTCGTGACGAGCGTGCCCTCTGATCTGCGCATTCGAAAGTGCGGGTCATCCCATGCGGGTGAGGTGCGGGGGCGGGCCGAAACCTCGTCCTCTGAGAATGGGCGGATGAGCGAACCACTCGAGCAACCCATTGAACGCAGGACTCGTGTGCTCGAAGTCGTGACGGTCGTCGTGCTCTCGATCACCGCCGTGCTCACCGCCTGGTGCGGATTCGAGGCATCGAAGTGGGGCGGCGAGATGTCGATCGCCTTCAGCCGGGCGTCGAGCGCCCGCGTGCAGGCGGCGTCGGCGGAGGCCACGGCTCAGGCGGCGCGCCAGTACGACCTGACGATCTACACGCAATGGGTCCTCGCCGATGAGGAGGGGAATGATGAGCTCGTCCGATTCATAGAGGAACGCTTCACGGATGAGTTCGCCGTCGCGTTCGATGCCTGGAACACGGAGGGGCGCAGCGCCAGGGGACCGTTCGCGATGCCGGACTACGTGCCGCCGGGAACGGTCGAGGCTGAGAAGTCGAGTGCAAGGGCGGATGCGCAGTTCGATGAGGCTCTCGCCAACAACCAGCGCGGTGACGACTATTCGCTGCTGACCGTGCTGTTCGCACTCGTGCTCTTCTTCGCAGCGATCTCGCAGCACCAGACTCGCGAGTGGGGGCGACGCATCTTCCTCGCGCTGAGCGGTGTGATGGCGATCGTCGGAATCGTCACCCTGCTGACGTTTCCCATCAAGCTCTGATCGTGCGTCCGACATCGCCCGGAGGGGATGAATCGGGATAGCGGATCCGCGAGTGAGGCTCGACACTGAGGGAATGAAGAACCCGATGAGTCCTGACCTCCTCGATGTCGCACGCTCGGCGGGCGGCCCTCGGGAGCGCGCGCGAGAGGCGATCGGACTGCAGATCTCCATCACCGCGTTCGTCGTGGTCGGTCTCGTCGCGCTGCCCGCCTTCGGGCTGGGTTCGGCGCCCATCGCGGGCGCCGGGTCGGTCGGGCAGTTCGCGGCGATCGCCTCCGCCGCCACCGCGATCGTCGTCTTCGTGCTCGGCCGTATCGTCGTCGCCGACCGGAGTCGTTCGAGGCGCACCTCGGTGCTCGAGGTCATCGACACAGGGGCGGTGGCCTTCGCGCACGCGGTGATCGCGCTGCTGGGATGGACGCTGGTGGCGACGATCCTGGAGCAGGGCTTCACCGGTGCGGTCGTCTTCCCTGTTCCGGTCCTGCTGCTGTCCGCGGCCGCTGCCGGAGTCACCGCCTACGTCGTGTACTTCTCCGCGACGCACATGGATCTGCAGCTGTTGGCCGTCATCCTGGCCGTCTTCCTCGTGTTCGGTGTGGTGGCGAGCATGCTCACCGCGAGCGACCCGCTGTGGTGGAAGGACAACCTGAGCGCACTGGGGATGACAGACGACCTCTCTGCGCGCACGTTCAATCTCACGCTGATCGTGGCGGGGATCCTCGTGACGACACTCGCGCGCACCGCGACGCAGGGGATACCGACGCCGAATCCGCGCGGCGTCACCGGTGTGCGCACCTGCCTCGTGGTCGTCGGGATCTTCCTCGGACTGGTCGGCGTCTTCCCCGTGGATCAGTACTTCGCGCTGCATACGGGCGTGGCATCGGGGATGGTGGTGACCTTCGCGGTGCTGGTGATCGCGCTGCGCTCGTGGGTCCCCGGGGTGTCTCGTACGTTCCTGCTCCTGGGCTACGTCTTCATCCTCGCGATCCTGGTGCTGTCGGTGCTCTTCGCGGTCGGCTACTACACGCTCACTGCCGTCGAACTCGTCGCCGGAACGCTGGTCTTCACCTGGATCATCCTGTTCATCCGCACCGCTGACGCGCTCACGCGCGACATCGCGGTGACGACCTCACGGTGATGCTCGCGCCCGCCGAGCAGGGCGGATCGGGCCGCGCGGAGTGCCATTGAGAATCGATCGATATATCAGTATCTTGAGCGCATGGCGCGCCCCAGACGCTTGACCAGACCGGGACCTGAAGTGCGGTTCCGGGCGCCATCGAGGCGACCTGATGTGATCCGCCGGACGCGGGTCACGTCAGCGATCACGCGAGCCGTCGAGCTCAACCCGGTGACGGTGATCAGCGCGCCGAGCGGTTTCGGGAAGACCCTGGCCGTGGCGGAATGGGCGTCGGACGAGGACGAGGTCGCCTGGCTCGCACTGAACTCGTACGACTCCGACCCCTCGCGTCTCGCGCAGGGAGTCATCGACGCGCTGAACGTCTCCGCCGATCGAGCGGGGCGCATGCCGCCGTTCCCGCGCGACCTGGACGACCCCGCTCATGCCTATCAGGAGATCTGCCGCGTCTTCGGCGACGTGAAGAGCACCATTCACCTCGTCGTCGACGACGCCCATCGTGCCGGTGAGGACTGGCGGCGCGGTCTGCTGGGCATGCTCGCGGAGCAGGCGCCCGACCAGCTGCGGATCGTGCTGGTCGGCACCACTCTGCTCGAGGTGACATCGTCGCGCCAGCGACTCATGAGCCCGGGTTCTTTCGTGGGCGCGGATGTGCTCAGCTTCACCGCTCCCGAGGTGGGACAGCTCCAAGAGGGGGAGGCTCACGGTCTCGCGGCCGACTCCATCCTGGAGGAGACGCGGGGGTGGCCGATCGCCGTGCGATTGATGATGATCGGGGGGAGACGACCCGACTCGGATGCGGCGATCGCCTCCGCGTTCCTGGGGGACTACGTGCGCGAGCATGTCCTGGATGCGCTCCCCGCCGACATCGCGCGGTTCGTCTTGGATGCGAGCGTCTGCCTGGAGATCACCGGTGACCTGGCGACTGCCGTGACCGGGGATCCGCACGCACCCGAACTGCTCGACACCTGCGTCATGCTCGGGCTGTTCCTCGACAAGTTCGAAGGCCCGCACTGCCCGGTGTATCGCTGGCACGCGGCGTTCGCCCGTCAGTGCTCGGACATCCTCCGCTCTGATCCCCAACGCGCCGCCGCATGCCATCGTCGGGCGGCCGCTCATCTGGAGGACTCCGACCCCATCGCGGCGATCACGCACTCGCTCAGTGCCGGGGACTACGGCCGCGCGCGATTCACGCTCCTGAACCACTGGGTGGGCCTCGTCGTCGGCTCATCGGCCGCCGAGGTCGAGCGCACGGCGACCGACATGCTGCGACGCCATCCCGACGATGCCGAGGTGCTGCTGGTCAGGGCCGGTGCGAGCGACGTGCTCGGCGATCACCACGTCGCAAGGCAACTCTTCCACCGCGCCCGCGGCCTGATCGACCAGGTCGATCCCACGCGCGCTCCTGCGGTCCTGCAGCTCGCTCGTCTGTTCATCGCGGACGAACGCGATCAACTGGCCGAAGCCAGCGCCGATGTGCGCAGGATGCTGCTGCACGCGGATTCGACGGCACTGAGCGATCGCGCCGCGATCAACTACCTGATGGGCTGGACCGAGATCCGCTATCGCGGCGACCCGACGATCCCTGTGGAGTACTTCGCCGCCGCTGCGCGGGAGGCCCAGAGCTCCGGCGACGAAGAACTCTCGAAGCGCGCGTTCGGACATCTCGCGTTCGGGCAGACTTGGGCCGGCCAGCTCCGTGCGGCGCGGGTGTCGCTCGCCGAGGTGGATGACGCCGACGACGTGCGTCTGCCATGGAGCACGTACGCCGGAGGAAGCGCCGCGGCGGCCGCGGGGTACGTCGCGTACTGGTCCGGCGAAGTGGATGATGCGATCAGCATCTTCGGCACCGTGCTCCTGAACGGACGGGCAGACAGATCCTTCACGAGCATCGCCCGCATGATGATCGCCTACGCGGCCGCAGAGACGGGGGACGTCGCCGCCTGCCGTCGTGCCGCCATCGGGGTGCAGGAGATCCCGCTCGAGGTCGAGCACGGGATCTCATGGCCGACGTTCCGCGAGTCGGCGATCAGCCTTCTCGAAGAAGCGGTCGGACGGTCGGACCGGGCGCTGCAGCTGGCGAAGAGGAACGTGCAGTGCCAGGACCTCCCGATCGTCTGCGTGGCGCTCGCCGGAGTCTTCCGACGCGCGGGGGAGTATGCGACCGCGCTCGAGATGCTCCGCGGGCTGCGCACATTCGCCGACGTGTCCTACGTGAAGGTGGCGACGATGACGACCGCGGCCGTGCTCCGTCGTCACGCCGGTCACCACGAGGCGGCGCATGAACTCTGCGAGACCGTGCTCGCGGTCGCCTCGGCGGAGAACATCCGCCTGCCGTTCGGTCCGCGAGAGATCGCGGTGCGCAAGCTTCTGCACGAGCACGTGCATTTCGGGACGCAGTTCGAGGACTTCATCGGGAGCTGTCTCGCGGTAGAGGTTTCCGGCTCGCTCGTCGATTCGCTGTCGGAGCGGGAACACGACGTGTATCAGCAGTTGCAGACCGCCCGGACCCTGCCCGAGATCGCGAAGGTGCTCCAACTGTCGATCAACACCGTGAAGACGCACCAGCGGTCGATCTACCGCAAGCTCGGAGTCTCGTCACGACGGGATGCGGTGCAGACGACCGTGTGAGACGTGGCGACCGCCGGCTGACGCGTGGGTCAGGACGTCGTGATCGTCGCGTCGAGGACGGCGTTCGCGATGGCCGCCGGGATGAGCTGGGTCGCCATGATCGCCTCACCGTGGAAGGTCAGATCCGCGGAGAACTGCTCAGCCCAGGTGGGCTCCACCAGGACGAGCATGGCGGAAGAGCCGACGGGCAGCGCCGCGGCGAAGTGGCGGACGTCATCCTCGCACACGATCCCCGGCGTCTGGAGGCCGAGCCCGGCGAGCGCGAACTCGTCGGCGTCCACCTCACTGAGACTGAACTCCTGAAGCGCCGGTCGGCGGATGAGGAGGAGGTCGAGGATGCGCACGGCCCCGGCTTCCACCTGCCGCAGCAGCGCCTCCAGCGCATGCGGGCTGAGGTGGTCGGTGTCCAACCGTACGACGAAGAACTCGACATCGCCGAGCGCGCGCAGCGTCACATCGACCACCTCAACAGCGTGTCAGCTCAGAGCCCGGGACTTGATCGACGCGAACTCCTCGTTCGTGATCGTCCCGGCTGCCAGGAGCTTCGACGCCTTGTCGATCTCATCGCTCGGACTGCTCGATGCGACGCTGCGGATGTAGGAATCCGCCGCGTGCTGCTGGTCGCGATACGCGGCGGCGCTCCTCTCACCCATTCCCCGACCGCGGGCGATCAGGTAGACGAGGGCCGTCAGGAACGGTACGAAGACCAGGAAGATGATCCAGATCGCTTTCAGCCAGCCGTTGAGGGCGTGGTCGCGGAACAGATCCGCGACGATGTTGAAGAGCACCATGAGGTACGAGATGAACACGAACGCCCAGAAGAACCACCAGATGATGGACCAGAAGCTGTCCCATATCGACACGATCGACTCCTTTCGTTGAAGTATTGCGTACCGCGATCCTGACAGCGCCTCTCGAGCGCAGCGCGACCACCTCACCCGGAGCGGGCGAGCCCCGCTGACCGGCATTCGTCCCGGTCCGCCTCATCCTCGTACTCACCCGCTTGGGGTGAGAAGACCCGGCTCCGCTGCAGACCCGGTGCGAGCATGAGTGCCATATCGCCCGCACCAGTGGCGACAGCGCGGAGGTGATGTGGTGCAGAAGCCGCTGGCGGGGCTCACGCGGGCCAACGTCGTGCGCGAGCTCCTCGCGGGCGTCACACTCCTCGCGATCGCGATCCCTCTCAACATCGGCTACGCGCAGATCGCCGGGCTCCCCGCGACCGCCGGGCTCTACGCGCTCGTCGTTCCCACGGTGCTCTACGCACTGGTGGTCTCGTCCCGTCAGCTCGTCGCGTCGCCGGATGCCGCCGCGGCGGCGCTCGTCGCATCGTCGATCGGAGGGCTGGCCGTCGCCGGCTCCGCGGACTACGCCGTGCTCGCTCTCGCGCAGGCGATCATCTGTGGCGTCATGTTCATCCTGCTGGCGGTCTTCAAGCTCGGTTTTCTCGCGAACTTCCTGTCGAAGCCGATCCTGATCGGGTTCGTCGGAGGACTCGCACTCGACATCCTGGTGTCACAGATCGCCAAGATGCTCGGAGTGAAGATCGATTCGGGGGGCGAGTTCGTCGAGAAGGTGGGCGACCTTCTCGGCGGGCTCGGCTCGATGAACGGCTGGTCGGTGCTGATCGCGGCGGCGTCCGTCGTCGTGCTGATGCTCGGCAAACGGTTCTTCGGCATGATCCCGTGGGCGTTGCTCGTGCTCGTCGTCGCCACCCTGGTCGTCGTGCTGGCCGACCTGGGCGCTGCCGGAGTCGCCGTGCTCGGGGCCGTCCCTGCCGGAGCCCCCTCGCTCACGTGGCCGGTCATCGACTGGCAGACCTGGCTCCTGCTGATCCCGTCGGCGATGGCCCTCACCCTGGTGACGACCGCAGAGGGGCTGCTGGTCTCGCGCTCGTACGGTGAGAAGCGCCACTATCGCACAGAACCCAATCGCGACCTCCTGGCCTTCGGCGTCGCGAACATCGCCGCCGGCGCGCAGGGCAGCTTCGCCGTGGGGTCGTCGACCAGCCGCACCGCGGCGATGGACCAGTCGGGTTCGCGCACGCAGCTCCCGTCTCTCGTCCTGGCCGTCGGCACGCTGCTGCTGCTCCTCTTCGGCACCGCGCTCCTCGAGGACATCCCGTCTCCGGCGATCGGGGCCATCGTCGGCGTGGCGATCCTGCCGCTGCTCGGATTCCGTGAGCTCGCGTCCCTGTGGAAGCTGGACCGGTTCGAGTTCTTCGTCGGTGCGGTGTGCTTCCTCGTCACGCTGTTCGTGGGATCGATCCCCGGGATCATCGTCGCGTTCGTGCTCGCTCTCATCAACCTCGCGAAGCGTGCGGCCAATCCCGCGATCGATGTGCTCGCGGCCGACGGAGAGCCAGGAGACTCGCTGCTCGAGGAAGGGGCGGCGGGTTCGACGACGGCACCGGGCATCGTGGTGGTGCGCATGGCCGCGCCGCTGTTCTTCGCGAACGGCGACGTCTTCGGGCAGGCGATCCGCACCGCTGTCACCGCCCCGGGTGCCGACGCGGTGCAGCACGTCGTGATCGACATGGAGGCGGTCACCGATGCCGACGTCACCGCCGCCGAGTCTTTCGCCGGCCTCGTCGAGTGGCTCGACGATCATGGCGTCTCTCTGGCGTTCAGCCGGCTCAGAACGCGAGCTCGGCCCCGGCTCGAGCGGCTCGGAGTGCTGACCGACCAACGCGTGTTCGCGACCAATCGCGCCGCGGTCGCAGCGCTGAGCGCCTCGAGCGCCCACGTTCCCTCACCGTCATCCCACGCAGAAGAAGGGCAGCTTCATGAATGACTTCCGATTCGGACCGGCAGAGTTCTATCTGGTCGGGTTCGAGGGCGACAGGCCCGACCCGGCGACGTTCCGCGCGCTGACCGATCTGATCAACACCGGCGTCGTGCTTCTGCTCGACTTCGTCGTGCTGACGAAGTCCGACACGGGGGAGCTGAGCATCCTCGAGTTGGACTCGGAAGACGATTCCCTCGGCCTGGGCGATATCAGTCCCATCGCCGCGGGTATCGCCGGCGACGAGGACATGGAAGCGCTCGCCGAGGCGATCCCGCCGGGGCAGTCCGCGGCCATCGTCGTCCTCGAGCTCTCCTTCGCGCGGGAACTCGCTCAGAACCTCGCCGCAGCGGGCGGGCAGGTGCTGCGCAGCGAGCGCGTGCCCGCCCCTGTGGTGAACGCCATGATGGACATCCTCGACCAGGAAGGTGAATGACATGCCATTCAGGAGATTCGGCCGCCCAGGGCTGATCGGCCTCGCGGCGAGAACCGCGGTGGTGGCCGGGACCGCGACCGCCGTGCAGGGCGTCGCGATGCGGCATCGCGAGCAGCGCGCACAGGGTGACTATGAGCAGGAGCAGTACGCCGCCGCGCAGCAGCAGGCGCAGATCGACGCCGCCGCGCAGAACGCGGCGGCGCAGTACGCGCCGGCCGCGGCCGCACCGTCGTCCGGTGCGGACGACATGATCTCCAAGTTGCAGCAGCTCGCGTCGCTGAAGGACTCCGGCGTGCTGTCCGACGCCGAGTTCGCCGCCGCGAAGCAGAAGCTGCTGAGCTAGCGCGGACGACGGGGGAGAAGCATATGGGACAGGTCATCGGACAGCTGCTGCCGCTCGCACTCGGCATCGCGATCAGCCCGCTCCCCATCGTGGCGGGCATCCTGATGCTGATGTCGCCACGCGCGCGATCGACCAGCGTGGGATTCCTGATCGGGTGGATCGGCGGAATCGCCCTCGTGGTGACGGTCTTCACGTTGCTGTCCGCTGTGATCCCCACCGCTGCGGAGGACACGTCGAAGCCGGTTCTCGGGGTGATCCAGCTGGTGCTGGGCGCTCTGCTGATCCTGCTGGCCGTGCGGCAGTGGCGCGGTCGTCCGCGCGGCGATGCGCAACCGGCGATGCCCACATGGATGCAGCAGATCGACGGGATGTCATTCGTGGCGACCCTGGGCCTCGGGCTCCTGCTCTCGGGGGCGAATCCCAAGAACCTGCTCCTGGGCGCCAGCGCGGGCGTGACCTTGGGTGCCGCCGGTCTCGCCGGCGGCGACGTGACTCTCGTGATCATCATCTTCACGGTGCTGGCAGCGTCCACCGTCCTGGTGCCGGTGCTCGGATTCCTGCTCGCCTCCGACGCGCTTCGCCAACCGTTGAGCAGACTGCGCGACTGGCTGCAGGCCGAGAACGCCGTCATCATGACGGTTCTGCTGCTCGTGCTCGGCGTCGTGATCATCGGCAAGGGCGTGGCGAGCTTCGGCTAGCCGACGAGGAGCGACGATGACGGAATCGCGTGCGGACCTGCGGGGATCGGCGTCGGGGCGGCGATGATCCGCATCCCCGGCGGGACGTTGCTGATGGGCTCCGACGAGTTCTATCCGGAGGAGGGGCCGGTCCACGAGCGCGCGGTGGCTCCCTTCGAGCTCGACGCGCATCCGGTGACGAACGCGGCCTATGCCGCCTTCGTCGCGGCGACCGGTTACGTCACGATCGCGGAACGCGCGTTGAACGCGGCTGACTTCCCCGGTGCGGATCCGGCGGATCTCGTGCCCGGCGCGATGGTGTTCACACCCACGAGCGGTCCGGTCGATCTGCGCGACTGGCGGCAGTGGTGGAGATGGGAGCCCGGGGCGCACTGGCGTCGGCCGTTCGGTGCCGAGGACGCCGTGGTCGATCGCGGGGATCACCCGGTCGTGCACATCGCGTATCCGGACGCCGCCGCCTACGCCGAGTGGAGTGGGAAGAGGCTTCCCTCTGAGGCGGAGTGGGAATGGGCAGCCCGTGGTGGTCTCGTGGGTGCGCGCTTCGCATGGGGATCGGACGTCCGACCGGACGGTGCCGTGATGGCCGACACCTGGCAGGGCGAGTTCCCCTATCGGAACGCCGGTGCTGCGGGATGGGTGGGGACGGCGCCGGTCGGCTCGTTCCCGGAGAACGGCTACGGCCTGCACGACATGATCGGCAACGTGTGGGAGTGGACGGATGACTACTGGACGCATCGGCACGTCCCGCCGGGCGCCGTCGGCGTCGATGCCGGACCGCGTCCGAGCCTGCTCTCCGCCGAGCCGGGGTCGCGCATCCCTCGGCGGGTGCTCAAGGGCGGCTCTCACCTGTGTGCTCCGGAGTACTGTCTGCGCTACCGCCCGGCCGCACGCTCCGCGCAGGCGGAGGACACCGCCATGACGCACATCGGCTTCCGCTGCGCGCGGTGATCGCCACCGGTCAGAGTGGTGCGGCAAGGCCCTCGGCGACGTGGGCGTGCACCCGGCCTGCGGCGATCAGGCCCTGATACCACTCGGTCTTCGTCGCGATCGCGGTCGCCTTCTCGGGAAGCGCGGCGATGTGCAGGGCGATGCCGTGGGCCGCGAGCTCACGATCGAGATCGGCGAGAGTGTCGAGCACGGTGATCGTGACGGTCTCGAGCCTCCGCGCATCCAGCACCACGGAGCGCACCGGCTCGGGGCGGGTGGTCGCCAGCTGGATGATCGCCCGCTCGTTCGCCAGCGCGTTCGCCGTGTAGAGGCCGCGGAGGGTGCGGATGGCGACTCGGCCATCGCGTTCGCCGACGACTTCGAGTCGCGGGATGTTGAGCTCCCGCAGAACCAGGATGAGGGTGACGGCGACACCGGCGGCGACCGCCGCGAGCAGACCCCCGGTGAGGCCGATGACGGCGACCATGAGCGCCACCCAGAAGTCGATCGCGCTGATGCGCGCCCACCGAATCAGCAGGGGGATGTCGATCAGACCGGCCACGGCGACGAGCACCATGGCTGCCAAGGTGGCCTGGGGGAGCAGCGAGACGACGGGGCCGAGGAACAGGGCGACCAGCACCGCGAGGGCGACGGTCACCAGAGTCGCGAGCTGCGTGCGCGCCCCGGCGTTCTGGTTCACAGCGCTCTGCGAGAATCCCCCGGCGGCGGGGAGCGCGCTGAAGAACGTGCCGGCGAGATTCGCGACGCCCACGGCGATGAGCTCCTGATCGGCGTCGATGGCCGGCTCCGTGGGGCGACGGATTCCGCGCGCGACCGCGGCCGTCTCGAGGAACACCATGACGGCTATCGCGAGCGCCCCGGGGATGAGCGCCCCCAGATCGGTCAGATTCGGCAGGCCCGGCGTCGGCAGCCCCGACGGCACCGGATTGATCAGCGCGACCCCGGCGTCGTCGAGGTTCCAGAGCCACACGAGCACGATCCCCATCACCACGACCACCAGCGTGCCGGGGATCTTCGGCGCGAACCGCGCGAACAGCAGCATGATCACGATCGAAGCGGCAGACAGGGCCGCGGTCGGCCAGTTGATGCTGTCGAACGCCGCGAGCGCGGCGAGGAGGGACCGGAAGAACCCTTCGCCGGACACGTTCGAGGTCTCACCGAGCAGCTTGGGGAGCTGGCCGACCGCGACCGTGCCACCGACCCCGATCTTCACGCCCAGGACCGTCGCCGCGCTGATGTTCTCGACGAGCGACCCCAGACGCAGCAGCCGCGCGATGATCAGGAGCGTGCCGACCAGCATGGCCAGTGCCATCACGGTGCCGATCGGGTCGTCCGACCCCGACGCGGTGGTCGCCGTGACGAGAGTGGTGGCCGTCAGCGTCGCGACCGTGGAGGTAGTCGACACGCTCATGGCGCGGGACCCGCCGAGCAGGGCGTACACCAGCATCGGGATGATGCACGTGTAGAGGCCGACCTGCACCGGGAGGTTCGCGATCGTCGCATAGGCCATCGCCTGCGGTACGACGACGGCTCCGGCGGCGAGACCGGCGATGATGTCCGACGACAACCACGCGCGGCGATATCCGACGAGGGTCGGCAACCACCAGCGCGTGCGCCAGGCCGCCGGTGGCCGCGAGCGTGGTGCAGCGGTGTCGGTCATCCGGCTCCTCGCGTCTCGGTCAGGCGGCGTCGTCCCGGACGCGACTCGGGGCATCCGGCGCCGGTGAGAGCCACACCTCGAACGGCCCTCTCATGCTGACATCGCCGCTGCCGGGGTGAGAAGGCGGGTCACCCGTTGCGGGCGATGCCCTCCGCCGGCTGAGGAGGCAGGACCTTACGCTGGGGCGCCAGGAGGCGGGCTCCGCAGCCCGTCGTGACCCCGAGGAGTAGCGATGACCGATGTGCAGCGTTCCGTTCTTCCGATCCCAGATCTGGCCTACACCGGGACGGTCACGTACGACGCGACCGACCCGGACACCCGATTCCCTCCGATCGAGCCGGTGCGTCCGCCCGCAGGCTCTCCGAACGTGCTCGTGGTCCTCATCGACGACACCGGTTTCGGGGCATCGAGCGCGTTCGGGGGACCGGTGCATACGCCGAACTTCGAACGCGTCGCCGCTGCCGGGCTGAAGTATACGCGCTTCCACACCACCGCGTTGTGCTCGCCGACGCGTGCCGCCCTGCTCAGCGGGCGGAACCACCACACGGTCGGGATGGGAGGCATCACAGAGATCGCCACCTCGGCGCCGGGGTACAGCTCGGTGCGACCGAACAGCTGTGCGCCGCTCGCGGAGACCCTGAAGCTCAACGGTTACAACACCGCGCAGTTCGGCAAGTGCCACGAGGTTCCCGTGTGGCAGGCGAGCGCGATCGGGCCGTTCTCGGGATGGCCCACCCCGGGCAACGGGTTCGAGTACTTCTACGGCTTCATCGGCGGCGAGACCAACCAGTGGTATCCGGCGATCTATGAGAACACCACTCCCGTCGAACCGTGGGGAACGCCCGAAGAGGGCTACCACTTCATGGGCGACATGACCGACCGCGCGATCGCGTGGACCCGCGAGCAGAAGTCGCTCGCGCCGGACGTGCCGTCCTTCACCTATTTCGCCCCCGGGGCGACCCACGCCCCGCACCACGTGCCGGAGGAATGGGCAGACAGGTACAAGGGCCGGTTCGATCAGGGATGGGATGAGATCCGCAAGGAGACCTTCGCCCGCCAGCTCGAACTCGGAGTGATACCGGCTGACGCCGTGTTGACCGAACGAAGCGCCGGCATCCCCGCGTGGGACGAGATGAGCGATCTGATCAAACCGGCACTGGCCCGTCAGATGGAGGTATACGCGGGCTTCCTGGAGTACGCAGATCATCACGTGGGGAGGCTCCTCGACGCTTACGAGGAGCTCGGCATCCTCGATGACACGCTCGTCTATGTGATCATCGGCGACAACGGTGCCAGCGCCGAGGGGTCGATGCACGGAACGACGAACGAGGGCTTCACCATCAACCACATGAACGACCTGGAGACCGAGCAGTACGTGGCCGATCACATCGACGACATCGGCACCCCACGGTCGTACAACCACTACGCGGTGGGATGGGCGCATGCGATGGACACGCCGTACCAGTGGACCAAGCAGGTCGCCAGCCATTGGGGAGGCACCCGCAACGGGACGATCGTGAGCTGGCCTCATGGCGGTGTCGAGAAGGGTGGCGTCCGTCACCAGTTCAGCCACGTCATCGATGTCGCACCCACCGTGCTCGAGGCTGCGGGGATCCCCGAACCATCCCTCGTGAACGGCGTGACGCAGCGCCCGTACGAGGGGACCGCGATGAACTACAGTTTCGCCGCGGAGAACGCACAGGCGGACGAGCAGCATGAGACGCAGTACTTCGAGATGCTCGGCAACCGCGCGATCTACCACAAGGGGTGGACGGCGGTCGCGAAGCACAAAGACCCGTGGGCGGGATCGTCCCACGGGCTGGACGACGACGTGTGGGAACTGTACGACGTCGAGAAGGACTGGACGCAGTCTCACGATCTCGCCGCGGAAGAGCCGGAGAGACTCGCGCATCTGCAGAGGCTCTTCCTCATCCAGGCGGCGCGCTTCAACGTGCTGCCCCTCGACATCCGCTCCGCCGAGAGGATGAATCCCGACATCGCCGGGCGTCCGCAGCTCGTGGTCAGCGACTCGCAGAAGTTCTATCCGGGGATGAAGCGTCTCAGCGAGAACACGTCGATCAATATCAAGAACAAGTCCTGGACGGTCACTGCGCAGGTCCGCATCCCTGACGGTGAGGCCTCAGGCGTGCTGCTCGCGCAGGGCGGTGCCTATGGCGGTTGGTCGTTCTATGCGGTCGACGGAATGCTCGCCTTCGCGTACAACCTGCTGGGCATCGACGTCGACATCGTGCGCTCCTCGACGCAGATACCCGCGGATGCGACGGAGCTCCGCGCGCACTTCGCCTATGACGGCGGTGGGCTGGCGAAGGGCGGCACAGTGACGCTGTCGGCCGACGGCTCCGTCATCGGCGAGGGGCGGGTGAAGAGGACCATCCCGTTCCAGTTCACGTTCGACGAGACGGTCGACGTCGGCGCTGATCTCGCCTCGCCCGTCTCCCCGGACTACGGACCGACGGGGAACGCGTTCTCGGGTGACATCGAGTGGGTGCGCATCGACCTCGGTGACGACGATCACTCCCATCTCATCGACGACGAGCACCGGCTCGCGGTGGCGATGTTGAAGCAGTAGCGCGCCGCCGCATGCGCTCGCCTGCCGAGAACGGATGAGGTCAGTAGGCGAGCAGGGCGGAGATCGCCTTCTGCAGCTGGAGCACCGCGATCACGAGCACCAGGGCGGCGTTGAGAACACTCGTGTTCCCGGCGATCCAGGTGCGGATGCGCGTGAGTGTGGGAGCAGCTTCCTCGCCCTTGACGAGCACCAGGAGCACGGGGATGCCGATCGGCAGCACTCCGATCGCCCCGAAGACCACGAGCACGACGACGCTGGGCACGGTGTCGAGCCCGGCGAGGCGGACGTCGAGCGCCGCCAGGACCGCGCACGAGAGATCGACAGGGTTCAGCAGGAAGATCCCCGCTCCGAGGGCCAGAGATCGTCCGGGAGTGAAACTCTCGACCGACTTCAACCATCCGGGAAGCTGCGGCGCGGCCGCGGTGACCTCGCCGGGTGTGGATGCCTGGGCCATCGCCAGCCGATGCGCCCTTCCGCGGCGGTAGATCCACACGGCACCCAGCAGAAGCAGGACGCCCAGCAGCAGGCGCAGCAGAGGCACCCAGAGCGGCGGCTCCTGCCGTTCATGGACCTGGAGCAGCCCCAGCAGCGCGAAGCTCGCGCCCAGGCCGATGAACACGCCGGCTGTCCATCCCACGAAGAACATCACGCCGTTCACGCGCGCACGCCGCGAGACGAGGACCGCGACGAGAGCCATGATCGCGAGGGGGCTCATCACGATTCCGAGTACCAGCGGAAGAAGAGACAGCACCAGATCGGTCATCGGACCACGCCCTCACTGCTCGCTCGGGTCGGCTCCGCGGTGCATCTGGGTCCGTGCATGCCGGACGCCGACTTCCACAAGCTAGCCCCTGGAATCGTCAGCGCTCGGGGCGAGTCACCCGAGACGGGTGAGTGCCGTCACCGCGAGCGTGCGGCACTCGATAGGACTGGTAGCAGGAGTACGAGGGGAGCTGCGTGACCGCGGCGGTTCTTCGCGCAGCACCACGATCGAAAGGGAACGCAGATGACCACGGAACTCCCCGGCAGCGTGTTGCCGATCCCGGACCAGACCTACACCGGTCCGATGGTGATGGACGCGAAGAAGATGGAGGAGAAGCTCCCGCCCATCGAGATGAAGCGCCCGCCGAAGCAGGCCCCGAACGTGCTGCTCGTGCTCCTCGACGACGTCGGATTCGGCGCATCGAGCGCGTTCGGGGGACCGGTGCCGATGCCGACGGCCGAACGCCTCGCCGGCGGAGGACTGCGGTACAGCCGGTTCCACACCACCGCGATCTGCTCTCCCACACGGGCGGCCATGCTGTCCGGCCGCAACCATCACCAGGTCGGCATGGGACAGATCACCGAGACGGCCACGCCATCACCGGGGTACCGTTCGACACGTCCGAACTCGTGTGTTCCGCTGCCGGAGATCCTGCGACAGGCCGGCTACAACACCGCCCAGTTCGGCAAGTGCCACGAGGTGCCGGTGTGGGAGTCCGGTCCGACCGGACCGTTCGACCACTGGCCGGCGTTCAGCGGATTCGAGAAGTTCTACGGTTTCATCGGCGGCGAGACGAATCAGTGGACGCCCGCGCTCATCGACGGCGTCGGCTTCGTGGAGGCACCCGACGACCCGGACTATCACCTGATGCCCGACCTGGCCGATCGGGCCATCGACTACATCAATCAGCAGAAGTCGCTCACCCCCGACAAGCCGTTCTTCATCTACTTCGCACCGGGTGCGACGCATGCTCCGCACCATGTCCCGAAGGAGTGGATCGCGAAGCACAAGGGCAGGTACGACCAGGGATGGGACGCGCTGCGTGCGGAGACCTTCGAGCGGCAGAAGGCGCTCGGCGTCATCCCGGCGGATGCCGTGCTCACCGAGCGCAGTCAGGGGATCCCCTCATGGGATGAGGTCCCTGAGGAGCGGCGGCCCATCCTGGCACACCAGATGGAGGTCTACGGCGCCTTCCTCGAATACGCCGACCATCACACGGGGCGCGTGATCGACGCGATCGAGCAGCTGGATCTCCTGGACGACACCCTCGTGCTGTTCATCATCGGAGACAACGGGGCGTCCGCCGAGGGCGGGCTGGAGGGGGCGTTCATGCTCTCGACGGCCGCGAACGGCGGCGCGGAGTACGAGACCGTGGAGTTCTGGCAGGAGAACCTCGACAAGGTGGGCGGCCCCGAGGCCTACAACCACTACGCGGTCGGGTGGGCGCATGCGATGTGCACGCCCTACCAGTGGACGAAGCAGGTCGCCAGTCACTACGGCGGCACGCGCAACGGCACCATCGTCCACTGGCCGGCACAGATCACCGGCAGGGGAGAGGTGCGCGATCAGTGGCACCACGTCATCGATGTCGCACCGACGATCCTCGAACTCGCGGGTCTGGCCCAGCCGCACACGGTGAACGGCGTGACGCAGGTGCCGATGCACGGGACGTCCTTCGCCTATTCGTTCAACGATGCGACGGCTGCGGAGCGCCATCACACGCAGTACTTCGAGATCATGGGCAATCGCGGGATCTATCACCGCGGATGGACGGCGCAGACCCGTCACCGCACTCCCTGGGACGTCGTCAGCGCTGCGCCGGACTTCTCCGAGGACGTGTGGGAGCTCTACGACACCACGGTCGACTGGACGCAGTCGAACGACCTCTCGAAGGAGCAGCCGGAGAAGCTGGCCGAGTTGCAGCAGCTCTTCCTGATCGAGGCCACGCGCTACAACGTCATCCCGCTCGACGACCGCGCCGCCCAGCGGATGAATCCCGAGTTCGCCGGTCGCCCGACGATCGTGCAGGGGGAGACGCTGCGGCTGTATCCGGGTATGACGAGGCTCAACGAGAACGTCGCGATCAATGTGAAGAACCGGTCCTGGTCGGCGACGGCGGAGATCATCGTGCCCGACGACGGGACGCTGGAGGGCGCCATCCTCGCCCAGGGCGGTCGTACCGGCGGCTGGTCATTCTTCGGTGAAGGCGGAAAGGTGGGCTTCCACTACAACTACTGCGGGCTCCTCCGCAGCACGGCGCTCTCCGCCGACCCGCTGACGCCCGGCGTCCATCAGGTGCGATCCGAGTTCGCGTATGCGGGCGGAGGCATCGGTCGAGGAGGAACGGTCACCCTCTTCGTCGACGGTGATCAGGTCGGCACCGCAGAGGTCGTGCGCACGCACCCGATGTACTTCTCGTTCGACGAGGGCCTCGACGTCGGCTGCGACACCGGGATGCCCGCGTACGAGGGGTACACGACCAAGGGGGGTGCGTTTTCGGGAACGATCCACTGGGCGCAGATCGACCTCGGGCTCGATGACCACAACCACCTCGTGGACCCGGAGGCCTGGCTCGAGGCCGCGATGCGGCACCAGTAACCGGGCGTCGGAGAGAGGGCCGGAGAACAGAAGCGGGACCGTCCTGATGGACGGTCCCGCTTTCTCGTTGTGGGTTGTACGCGGAAGGTGTCTTGCCGCGTGATTCCGGGGGATCTGGCGCCACTCATTAAGGTCGATCCTTCGTGGACGCGCACGTAATCCTCTACTCGCCTGACACCGCCCTGTTCGGGGGCAGCGACGGTTAGTCAGACGGACTGTGCCCTTCAGCCGTTCTGCATGGGCACTTGGAGGTAGGAGGCATGGTCGGCGCCCGTGTGGATGATGTGTGTGCCCTCGTTGGCGGGGACATACTCCTCGATGCCTGGCATCAGGGTTCCCAGCAGGTTGCGGGCGCTGACGATGAATCGGAGCTGCTCGCCTGCCGCGAAGGCGAGGCCGAGCGGGAGCAGGTCGATCTCGATCTCGGCGATCTCGCCGGGGGTGAGCTTCTCAACGCGGTCGAAAGAGTGTGCCGGCACATCGTCGGTCGTGAGGTTCTTGTCCAGGTGGCGAGCGGAGACGCGGAGCCGTCCGTCGGATCCCTTGTACTTGAGGATGGTCGCGCCGTGGTCGGTGAGGTCGTGGGCCATCGCGGACTGGTTGGGTACGGTGAACTGCTGCAGAGGCGTGCCGTAGGCGTCGAGCTTCTGGATGAGCACGAAGAGATCCATGTCGTCGGCGCCACGGGCTTCGACGAACAAGTGGGCCTTCGGGTATCCGACGAGTTCCGTCGCCGAGTCGAACCGGAGCAGGAAGGATGCGGCGTTCGGATTCTTGTCGACGTCGTATGTGACGACAGCAGCCTCTGCGGGAGCATCCGGGACTAGGCGGCGGGTGCGTCCGTCGAGGTAGAGTTTCGTCGAGATCGCCTCGGCCGGGGGAAACTCGTCTGCAGACACGTTGACCTTGTCTCCTCCGGCGAGGTCGAGGACGGAGTACCGCACTCGCGGCGTCGTCTCCCATCCATTGTCGATGCCCTTCAGGTAGTGGTCGAAGAAGCGACGGAGGTCTTCGACGTTGCCCTGGTCGTAGTAGTCGGGCCACTCCTGGCCGTTGTGAATGCGCAGCCACTTCGCTTCAGAGGCGATGCGCCGCCAGGCGCGGAACGTGCCCGCCGTGTGAAGGGTGTTGGAGTAGCTCGCGACGATGTACGCGGGCACGGTGATCTCGTCGAACTCGGGGACCTTCTCGGTCCAGAGCTCGTCGAACAGGGGGTGCGCCTCGACTTCGGCGAGGATGTCCTCCTTGAGGTTCTTGCCGAAGAAGCTCCCTTCCTGCAGCTGGCGAGCGAAACCGGTGTCGGGCATGCCGCCACGCAGCACCAGATCGCGGTACACGTCGCTGACGCCTTCCCACGGGTTGATGGCGGCGAGGTGGGGCGGCTGCTCCGCGGCGGTGAACCACTGGGAGACGGCCAGGTAGGAAGTGCCGGTCATTCCGACCTTGCCGCTGCACCAGTCCTGCTCAGCGAGCCACTCGATGAGGTCGTAGGCGTCGCGCCCGTCCTGGCGGTCCCAGAGCACGCTGTCGCCCTCAGAGTCGACGACGCCGCGGATGTCGGGGTTGCAGACCGCGTATCCCCGGGCGCACCAGTAGGCGGGGTCAGGTCCCTCGAACTTCTCGAGACCGGAGACGGTGGAGTTGGAGAGTCCGACGAGCCCGAAAACGCCCATGACGCTCAGCGAGGTGCCCTGTGCTTTGCCGTACGGGCTCCACCCCAGGATCACCGGGACCTTCTCTGCGCCGACGGGGCGGAAAACATCGACATAGATCGTCACACCGTCGCGAAGCTCTACCGCGACGTCCTTCTCGAAGATCATGTCCACCGGGAGCGGGCGAAACGGAGGTGCGACCTGGAAACCGGCTTCCAGCGTGCGGGTTCCGGGAGCGAAATTCGTGAGGAGCCCGGTGCGGCCTGCCGGGAGCGAGGAGGACGGCGTGAAGATCTTCTGTTCGGTGGACATGGCGGTTCCTTCATCACGTGGGAGACGGCCCAGGATCCCGGGTCGCTGCGAGCGTACGCTCAGATCGCCTAAAACTCAACAACTGTTGAGAAAATATCGAGTGGGGCGTAGATTCAAGGTGTGAGCACTCAGACGGAATCAGCGACAGTTCGGCGCCCAGGCCGGCGACCGGGCCCCGGCAACACTCGAGTGGCCGTCCTAGAGGCCGCCCGAGCCCGCTTCGCCTCCGACGGCTTTGCCGGGACTACGATTCGACGCGTCGCGGCCGACGCCGGTGTCGATGCCTCGCAGGTGATGCAGTTCTTCCGCTCGAAGGACGAGCTGTTCGCTGCCGTAATGGCCGTGCCGGCATCCGCACTCGAACGCTTCAACATCGCGTTCGAAGGACCGGACGACCACCTCGGCGAGCGGGTCGTCCGAGCGTACCTGCACGCCTGGGAAGGGTCCGAAGAGGAATCCGAGCCGCTCATGGCGATGCTCCGCGGCGCCATCGTGAACCAGCACGCCAGCGACCAGCTCCGCGACTTCATTCAATCCCGCCTGCGAGAGGGCACGCGAGGCAGCGACGATAGGGATGCTGCGCTCCGTACCGGCGTGGCGTCCGCCATGCTGGTGGGCATCATCACCGCTCGCCGCATCATCGGCGTACCAACCCTTGTCGACGCCGACATCGACGACCTCGTCCGGGTCGTCGCACCGGCTCTCCAAGACGTGCTCGCGCCGCGCCACGACTGAACCGCGTCGATATCTGCGGCATACTCCGAACAGAGCGAGAGGACACGACATGACACAGTCGACGAGTGACGGCACAAATCGTCCCCGCGGCGGGGTGTTCCGCCGCCGCACACCTGGCGTGCCGTCGCCCACCGAGGGGACGACCCGACGCACGCGTTACGTCGATGATGGCCACCTCGTCCGTGCGCCGCGCGACACCACGGTGCTCAGCGCGCAGACGTTCACTGACGAGGACGAACACCGCACCGCACTCCTGCTTTACCCGAAGCCGACGCCGGAGGATGTCGCCGAGCTCGCCAACACCTGGAACCTGCACCCGCTGCTTGTCGAGGACCTCCTCCATGCCAGGCAGCGTCCGAAGCTGGAACGCTACGACGACACCCTCTTCCTCGTCGTCCGGTCCGCGTGGTACATCGACGCGAAGGAAGACGTCGACTTCGCCGAGTTTCACATCCTCGTGCGCCCACAGGCTGTCGCGGTCTTCTGCCAGGACGGCCGGTGGATCGACGGTCTCGACGCCGACGACGCATCCGGCGCCGCCGACCGCGGCGATCGCACCCTGCTTGACGACGAGCAGCTGTTGCACCACGGCCCCGAAGCCATCGTCTACCGCCTCCTCGACGCCATCGTCGACGGCTACGCGCCCGTACTTCGCGGTCTCGCCATAGACCGCGAACAGATCGAACGCCAGGTGTTTCGCGGCGATGCGACGGTCACCGAACGCATCTACCGCCTGAGTCAGGAGGTCATCGACCTTCAGCAAGCCACCTCCGGTCTCGCCGAGGTGCTCGCGGCACTCCGGAAGGGGTTCCGTCGCTACGACATCCCAGAGCCGCTGCAGTCGTATCTGCAGGACGTCGCCGACCACCTGAGCCGCGTCGAGACGCAGGTCAGCGAGCTCCGTGATTCCCTCTCGCAGATTCTCACGGTCAATGGCACCCTGGTCGCTCAGCGGCAGAACGAAGACATGAAGAAGATCTCCGGCTGGGCAGCGATCCTCTTCGCTCCGACGCTCATCGGCGCGATCTATGGGATGAACTTCGACAACATGCCTGAGCTCCACTGGGCATTCGGCTATCCGCTCGCCGTCGGCGGCATGGTTGCGTTCGCGGTCGTTCTGTACGTCATCTTCAAGCGACAGAAGTGGATGTGAGGCGAGGTGCTCACGCCACAGGCAGCGCCCAGATACGAGAAAGGCCGCCTGGAATCAGGCGGCCTTTCTTATACGTTTATGTTGTGCCCCCGACAGGAGTCGAACCTGCGACCTACGGTACCGGAAACCGGCGCTCTATCCACTGAGCTACGGAGGCGTACCGATCGACAATATCACTGCTCGGGGGTGGTCTCCGACCCGCCGGCCTCGCTGACCGGCGCGCCGGTCAGCTCGGTCAGCGCGGCGGCGACCCTTTCGGCCAGGTAGCGGTGGCCGGCGGTGGAGGGATGCTGACGTCCGAGATCCACGTCGATCACGTCGAGGTAGTTCTGTTCGGTGATCCAGTCCTGCGCGATGGGGGAGATGTACCACCAGCCCCGTGCGGCGGCGAGCTCGCCCAGGTCGGTGTCGATGCGCCCCGTGGCGGCCCCCACCGGGAGCTCGTGCGGCGCCGGACCGAGCACGACGATCGTCGCCTCGGGGTACTTCGCCGACAGCGCGTCCCAGGCGGCGGTGACGGCCTCGCGGTAGCCGGCCTCGCCCTGGGCGCGATCGTTGATCGATCCCTGGATGATGATGAGGTCCGGAGTCAGCGTCGGGTCGAGCGCGGCGATGCGCTCTCCGAAGGCGGGACCGTCGAGTCCGGGCTTGAGGTATCCGCTGCCGCGCACGCCGTCGACGATGGTCTGGCCGTCGAGGAGGCCGGCCAGTCGATAGGCATATCCCTCGGTCGGGACTGTCGCCGCGGACCCGTAGGTCCAGGAGTCGCCGAACACCAGGACGGTGGGGTGCTCGGGGAGGACGAGAGGCGCCGGGGCGATGGCCGCCGGTGCCGCTCCCTCACCCTGTGCTGCCGCGCCGATCGGGGCGGCAGAGGGCAGCGGAGCCCACGGTCGCCACATGCCGAGAGCGACTGCCGCGACCACCAGGAGCAGGGCGACGGCGACCCCGGCGGATCGCAGGGGGTGGCGGGTGACACGGGCCTTCATGGGATGAGAGTAGATCAGGAATCCGCGGGCGCAAATTCCGGCCCGCGACGCGCCGTAAACTGGGGAGCCTATGAACCCTGAAACGCTCGCCCACGCCCTCCTCGCCGTCCTGACGCCCCTCGCAGACGAGCGACGCCCGGGCGAGCCGCTCGGACTCACCGCCGCCGACCTCGTCTTCGAGCGTCCGCGCAACCGCGACCACGGCGATTGGGCATCGAACATCGCCATGCGTCTGGCCAAGCAGTTCGGCACGAACCCGCGTGAGCTCGCGCAGCAGATCGCCGACGGGCTCGCCGCGGTCGACGGTGTCGCGAGCGCCGAGGTCGCCGGCCCCGGGTTCATCAACATCCGTCTCGACGCGGCTGCTGCCGGCGCGCTCGCGAAGACGATCGTCGATGCCGGTGCCGCCTACGGCACGAACGACTCCCAGCAGGGTGTGACCGTGAACCTGGAGTTCGTCTCGGCGAACCCCACGGGCCCGCTGCACATCGCCCACACCCGGTGGGCGGCGCTCGGCGACTCGATCGTCCGGCTGCTGCTCGCCAGCGGCGCCCATGCCGTCCGCGAGTACTACATCAACGATGCCGGCGCGCAGATGGAGCGTTTCGCGAGCTCGGTGCTGGCCGCTGCCAAGGGGGAGCCGACGCCGGAAGGCGGATACCCGGGGGAGTACGTCACCACGCTCGCGCAGCGCGTGCTCGCCGCGCACCCCGACCTGCTCGACCTCCCCGATGACGAACAGCTCGTCGTCGCCCGCGACCAGGCGTACGAGTACCAGCTGGCCGAGATCAAGCACTCGCTCGACCGCTTCAACGTGCCCTTCGACGTCTGGTTCTCGGAGCGCACGCTGCACGAGAAGGACGCCTCGGGCACGAGCCTGATCGACCAGGCCGTCGACCGTCTGCGCGAGCAGGGCCACGTCTTCGACCTGGACGGCGCGGTGTGGGTGCGCACCACCGACTTCGGCGACGACAAGGATCGCGTCATCCGCCGCTCGAACGGCGAGTACACCTACTTCGCCGCCGACGCGGCCTACTACCTCAACAAGGGCGACCGGGGCTTCCAGAACAAGATCTACCTGCTGGGCGCCGACCACCACGGCTACGTGCATCGTCTCAAGGCCGTCGCGGGAGCCGCAGGAGAGGACCCGGAGAAGAACATCCAGGTGCTGATCGGTCAGATGGTGTCGATCAACGGCGCACGCCTCAGCAAGCGCGCAGGCAACATCATCGAGATGGACGACCTGCTCGACTGGCTGGGCACCGATGCGCTGCGCTACTCGTTGGAGCGTTCGCCGGCCGACTCGCCGCTCGATCTCGACCCCGAGCTGCTGCAGAAGCGCACCAACGACAACCCGGTCTTCTACGTGCAGTACGCCCACGCGCGCACGCACAACGTGGCCCGCAACGCCGGTGACTCGGGCGTCGAACGCTCCGAGTTCGCCCCCGAGACGCTCACGCACGAGTCCGAGGCCGCGCTGCTCGGCGCGCTGCAGGAGTTCCCCCGCATCGTGGCGTTCGCCGCGGAGGTGCGCGAGCCGCATCGGGTCGCCCGCTACCTGGAGGAGCTGGCCGGGCTGTACCACCGCTGGTACGACAACTGCCGTGTCATCCCGCAGGGCGACGACCCGATCGAGAGCGTGCACCGCACGCGTCTCTGGCTGAACGACGCCGCGGGTCAGGTCTTCCGCAACGGGCTCGATCTGCTGGGCGTGTCGGCACCCGAACGCATGTGACGCGCCGGGGCGACCAGGCGCGGTAGGGCAGGATGTCAGCATGAGCGACGACAACCACACCCTCCCGTACCCGGACGCCGCCGCCGAGCACGAGACGCTCGTCATCCCGGGGCAGATCACGGAGGCACCGGAGTCATCGGTGCGCGCGAAGCGGCGCCGCTGGCCCTGGGTCCTGCTCATCGTGGTGGTGGTGCTCGGCCTGTTGGTGGTGGCCGCGGAGTTCATCGCGCGTGCGGTGCTGCCCGGCGTCGTCCGCTCGCTCGTGATCGACGAACTGGACCTGCCTGCCGATCAGCAGCTCGACGTCGAGGCGGACGGCATCCTGTTGCCGCAGTTGATCGGCGGAACGCTCGACAGCCTGCACCTGTCCACGGATTCCGTGACTCTGGAAGGGATCACGGGTGCCGCGGATGTGACGGCCACGGGCATCCCGCTGCGCGGCGGTGACCTCGGCGGCGCATCCGGCACGATCCGCATCGATCAGACCCAGTTCACCGCGCTCCTCGCCGACACCGATCTCCCGGTCGACACGGTCGCGTTCGAGGCTCCGAACGCCACGGTGTCCGGCACGGTGTCCGTCCTCGGCATCGACATCCCGGTCGCGCTGACCGTGACGCCCGGTGCGGCGGACGGCGACCTCGAACTCACTCCGGTCGAGCTGAGCGTGGGAGGCCTGGTCATCGATGCCGGCCAGGTCGGGTCGACGCTGGGTTCGCTCGGGGAGAACCTCACCCAGACGCAGCAGATCTGCATCGCCGACCAGCTGCCCGCCGGTCTGACGTTGACGGGTCTGGAGATCGTCGGCAGCGAGGCGGTCATCGACATCGATGTGAACGGAGCGATCGTCACGGACGAGACGCTGCTGGAGAAAGGCGTCTGCCCGACGTCCTGAGAAGCGGAGCGGCTGTCCGGCCGGTCAGCCGAGCCAGGTCTCGATCCGGCGCGCGAACCATGCGGGCTGCTGCAGGGGGATGCCATGACCGCAGCCCTCGACGAGCTCCAGGATGCTGTGCGGGACCTCCGAGTGCAGGAGCGCGGCCGATTTCTTCATGAGGGGCTTCTCGCGTGCGCCGGCGAGGATGAGCGCGGGGCCGGGGAACCCGCTCCACCCGTCCGGCACACGGAAGGCGATGTTGTCGCCCACGGCGTGCAGCAGGGTCTCGCGCGAGATGCCCGCTGACGTCTGCACGTAGAGGGGCAGCAGGTCTTCCGGCACGAACAGCGCTGAGGCCTGCAGCTTCGCGAACCACTCCATCTTCGCGAGGCCGGCGGTGGCGCGGAGCAGGGCGAGCATTGGTCCGGGTGCACGGAGCGGCACGGCCTGGGCGCTGACGACAGCCACGCGATCCACGAGATCGGGCCGCCGCGCGGCCAACAGCACGGCGAGCTGCGCGCCCAGCGAGAAGCCTGCGACCGCTGCCGGACGCTCCTCGCGCTCGAGGACGGTCACCAGCTGGGCGACCGTCTCGTCGTGGGAGACGTAGTCCTGGTCGGAGCTGCGTCCGTGGCCGGGGAGATCGGGGATGAGGAGACGGCGTCCATCGGCGAGATGCCGACGCGTCGGTTCCCACATCCATCCGGCGACGCCGCCTCCATGCAGGAGCAGCAGGGGCGTGCTCCGCGCATCACCGGATGTCGATACGTGCATGGTCAGCCTCTCTCGAATGTCGCGGCCATCGCGCCCAGTGCGTCGATCGCGCCTTCCAGCTCCCGCGATCCGATCGGACCGAGGAGTCGAGCCGCAGAGAGCAGCCCGATGGTGGCGCTCGACAGCGCGAGCGCCAGGTGCTCCGGCGTGACCTCCTCGGCGATGCGACCTTGCCGCTGCAGCACGTGCAGCCACTCGACCACAGCGCGGTGCCGCACACGGTAGCGCGCGTCGGAGACGGTATCCACATGTCGCCCGAGCACGCCCTGGTCGTCGAGGAAGGCGGCTGTCATCAGTCGATCGGAGATCACCGCACGGGCCGCAGCCCGATACGCGGTGCTCAGGCGAGCATCGTCGCCGACCTCCTCCTGCACGCGGATCCTCACCTGGTTGACCGCTCGGCGCAGCAGGTCATCGAGGATCTCGCGCTTGCCGGCGAACTCGAGGTACACGGCGCCCTTCCCGATTCCGCTCTGCGCCGCGATCGTGGCGACGCTCACCGCATCGAACCCGTGGGCGAGGATCAGGGCCTCGGCGGCATCGAGGATGCGGTCACGTCGATTCGGAACCAGGGGGCGTGGCACGGTCGATCCTCCTCAGAAGGCCGAGGACGGCGGGGATGACGATGTCCGGCCGATCGCGCTGAACCCAGTGCCCCGCACCGGGTACGACCGTCAGCGTGGCGTGCGGGATGGCGGCGGCGGCGCTCTCGACGCGTGCAAGAGGGACGCCACGATCCTGTTCGCCATGCACGAGCAGCACAGGGACGGTGATCGTCGGCAGACGGTCGATGTAGACCGAGCGCAAGCGATTCCAGAGCACCTGATCCCGTTGCCACTCGCCGAAGGCGGCCAGCCCTGTTCCCGTCTTCGCCTCGGCCATCACCGCGGCGAGGAGAGCGGGTGTGCGCGCCCTCTCCGTGCGCACGATGTCCTTCAGCCCTCGTTCCATCGAGGCGGGACTGCGGGAGTACGCCGCGGTCACCGCGCTCAGCAGACCCGTGCGCAACAGGAGGAAGGTCAGGTAGTGCGTGAGTGCGCTGAAGCGTCCGTCGGTCACGCGGGGCATCACCCCATACGTTCCGAGGAGAACGGCGCCACGGGCTCGTCTCGGCTGGGTGAGCAGATGGCTGATGGTGAGGCCGCCGCCCATCGAGAGCCCGGCGATGACATAGTCGTCGAGTGCGAGGGCATCGATGAACTCCGCCAGGTACTCGGCGAGTCTCTCTTGAGTGAGCGGGTCGTGCAGGCGAGGGCTCCGACCGAACCCCGGATGGTCCGGGGCGACGACTCGGTGGCCGGCGGCTGTCAGCGCCGGCGCGAGTTCGCCCCACGAGAGCGTCGCGCTGTCGGTTCCGCCGCCGTGCAGGAGGAGCACGGGGGATCCGGTCTCAACCACGGGGGTCCACTCGACGTAAGAGATCATGCCCATCGACAGTGCGATGTGCCTGCGGTGCTCCGCCATGCGCGTCCCTCCGTTGTGACCAGAATACCTGGATCGGTCACAACGGGGTCGGCGAGAGGCGATTCAGGCGTCCGGCTTCTCGCCCGACAGTGCCCGCTGCGCCGCGCGCAGCTCGGCGGTCGCGACGCGGACGTCGACCTCCGCGCGCTGGAGGCGGCGCTGCGGGAACGTCGTGGCACCGAATCGGGCGTGCACGCGGTCCTTCGTCTCCTCCTCGGCGGTCACCACATAGGCGCACGCGATCAGCATCACCTGCGCCGAGAAGTTCAGCCAGATCAGCAGAGCGAGCAGCGACGCGAACGAGGCGAGGAGCGGATTGCTCGTCGCACCTCCGATGAACAGCCCCGAGAGCTCCTGGAGCACGAGCAGCCCGACGGCACCGAACAGGGCGCCGACCCAGAGCGAACGTGCCGACGCGCGCACACCGGACAGCACGCGGAAGATCCCGGCGATGAGAGCGGCGTCGAGCGCGAAGACCACCAGGAGCGACAGCAGGCGCACACCCCAGAGCACGAGAGGCGAATTCTCGGGCAGACCGAGCAGTCCGCTGAGCCAGGTGACTCCCAGCTGCCCGGCGAACGTGAGGAAGGCCGCGGCGACGAACGAGAGACCGATTGCGAGCGCCAGGCCGAGGTTGCGCAACAGCACCCAGATCCAGAGGATGTCATCGTGCGCGGTCCCGGCGAGGATCCGCACGGCCGTGCGCAGTGAGCCGATCGCCCCCAGAGCGGAACCGAGGAGGGCGACGAGCGAGATCACTCCGGCGATCGACAGGGTGGCCGGTGCCTTGAGATCCTCCGTCTTGATCACGCCCTCCTCGCCGATGAGTCCAGGCACGACGGACTGCACGGCATCGATGATCGCCTGCCAGGCCACCGGGTTCCCGGCCAGCCACAGTGCCGCGATCGAGAAGCCCAGCAGCACCCCGGCGAAGACGCTGAACAGCGCGCGGTAGGTGACGCTGTCGGCCAACATCGGTCCGCGGCGCTCCGAGTAGAGCAGGGCGGCGCGCACGAGGCGACGAGCGAGCGCCCAGGCGATGATCGGGCCGGTGATGCGCTCGACGAGGCCGGGACGGGCGGGAGGTTCGGATCGCGATTCTGAGTTCACCACCACTCCACCCTATGAGCCTGCGCGGAACCGCCACAGGGGCTTGACGCCGCGCGTCACCATGACGGAGGGGCGGGGGACGGTGCCCTAGAATCGGGTCAACCTCGAAGTGCGCGTTCAGCCCGAGATCCGTCCCACGATTGGTGCTCATTGCTTTCCCCTGCCGACTCGCTCGCCCCGGAATGGCTCGTCGAGCCCGATGACGCGAACGACCTCGCCGACGGCGTCTGGCCGGCCTCCGCCATCCGCGATGTCGATGGCGCGCTCGTGCTCGCCGGCCTCAGCGCGACCGCTCTCGTCCAGACCTACGGCACGCCCCTCCTCGTCATCGACGAGGACGAGGTGCGCACGCGCGCGCGGGCATTCCGCAGCGCCTTCGACCGGGCGGCCGCCGAGCACGGGACCACCGCACAGGTGTACTACGCGGGCAAGGCGTTCCTGTGCACCACGATCGCCCGGTGGGTCGTCGACGAAGGCCTCCGTGTCGACGTGTGCACGGGCGGGGAACTCGAGGTCGCGCTCGCCGCGGGCGTCGCCCCCGCCGCGATCGGCTTCCACGGCAACAACAAGTCCACTGCGGAACTGCAGCGAGCCGTCGACGTCGGCGTGGGCTCGATCATCGTCGACAGCGAGATCGAGATCGAACGGCTGTCGGCCATCACCGCGCGTACCGGCGCCGTCCAGCGGGTCTTCGTCCGTGTGATCAGCGGCGTCCACGCAGAGACGCACGACTTCCTCGCCACGGCCCACGAGGACCAGAAGTTCGGATTCCCACTGCCGGAGGCGGAGAAGGCCGTCGCGCGGATCCGTGAGATCCCCGGGCTGGACTTCGCCGGACTCCACTGCCACATCGGCTCCCAGATCTTCGGCGTCGCCGGGTTCCGGGAATCGGCATCCCGCGTCCTGGAACTGCACGCCACGCTTCTCGAAGGCGGCCCCGTTCCGCAGCTCAACCTCGGAGGCGGCTTCGGCATCGCCTACACGCGGGTCGATGACCCGACCCCGATCGAGGAGCTCGCGGCCGAGATCGTCGCCGCCGTCGCGCAGGGGTGCGACGCCAGGGGGATCGCGATCCCGGCGCTCTCGTTCGAACCGGGCAGGGCGATCGTCGGCACCGCCGGGGTCACGCTGTACGAAGTCGGCACCACCAAGGACGTCACCGTCGAGTCGGGTGCCGTCCGTCGCTACATCAGCGTCGACGGGGGCATGAGCGACAACGCCCGCCCCGCCCTGTACGGCGCGCAGTTCTCCGCGCGTCTGGCCTCGCGTGTCGGTGATGGCTCTCCGCAGCTCAGCCGCGTCGTCGGCAAGCACTGCGAATCCGGCGACATCGTCGTCGACCACGAATACCTCCCGGGCGATCTCGTCCCGGGTGACCTGCTCGCCGTTCCCGCCACGGGCGCCTATTGCGTCTCCCTGGCGAGCAACTACAACCATGTTCCGCGTCCTCCCGTGATCGCCGTGCGCGACGGGAAGTCCCGAGTGATCGTTCGAGGCGAGACCATCGACGATCTGCTCGCGCGGGACGCGGGCATCGACGGCGGACGCGAGTCCGACCGATCGCGTCCGTCCACCTCAGAAGGAGCAAGATGACAGAGTACCGACGACTTCGTGTGGCGCTTCTCGGCGCCGGGGCTGTCGGCTCCCAGGTCGCAGCACTCCTGCTGCGCCACGGAGACGAGCTCGCCGATCGCGCCGGAGCCTCCCTGGAGCTGGCAGGCATCGCCGTGCGCAACCTCGACGCGCCTCGCGACGTCGACCTGCCCCAGGAGCTGTTCACCACCGACGCCGAGTCCCTGATCCTCGGGGCCGACATCGTGATCGAGCTGATCGGCGGTATCGAGCCTGCCCGCACGAACATCCTGCAGGCGATCGGCTCGGGCGCCGACGTGGTGACGGCCAACAAGGCCCTTCTCGCCACCCACGGGCCCGAGCTCTTCGAAGCAGCCGACCGTGTCGGGGCGTCCGTGTACTACGAGGCCGCCGCTGCCGGCGCGATCCCGATCATCCGTCCGCTGCGCGACTCGCTCGCTGGCGACCGCGTGGTTCGGATCATGGGGATCGTCAACGGCACCACGAACTACATCCTCGACCGGATGGACACCGAGGGTGCGGACTTCGCGGACGTGCTCGCGGACGCTCAGCGTCTGGGGTACGCCGAAGCGGACCCCACCGCGGATGTCGAGGGCTACGACGCGGCGCAGAAGGCAGCGATCCTCGCGAGCCTGGCCTTCCACACCGCTGTGCCGCTCGACGCCGTGCACCGCGAGGGCATCTCCTCCATCACGGCCTCGATGATCGAAGAGGCTCGCTCCGCAGGCTTCGTCATCAAGCTGCTCGCGGTCTGCGAGCGCATCGAGGCCAACGGCGACGAGTCCATCTCGGTGCGCGTCTACCCGGCACTCGTGCCGCAGTCGCACCCGCTCGCCTCCGTGCACGGCGCGAACAACGCCGTGTTCGTCGAGGCCGAGGCCGCGGGATCGCTCATGTTCTACGGCGCAGGTGCCGGGGGAGTGCAGACCGCCTCCGCTGTGCTCGGCGATGTCGTGTCCGCCGCGCGTCGCCACATCGCCGGCGGTGTCGGGGTGGGGGAGTCGACCAGGGCCAACATGCCGATCGTCCCGATCGGGCACGTCACCACCCGCTACCAGATCACGCTCGAAGTCGCGGACGCACCCGGTGTGCTCGCCACCGTCGCCGGCATCCTCAGCGACGGGGGAGTCTCCGTCGCGACCGTCGTGCAGACCGTCGAGGGCGAGGCGGAGCCGACGGCACGTCTGATCATCGGCACGCACCGCGCTGCCGAGAGCGCGCTCAGCGCGACCGTCGATGCGCTGGCCGGCAGCTCCGTGGTCGAGCGCGTGGTCTCCGTGCTGCGCGTGGAAGGCGAGTGACGATGGCGCAGGGCCGCACCGTCGAGGTGCGCGTCCCCGCCACCAGCGCGAACCTCGGACCCGGCTTCGACACCCTGGGTCTGGCGCTCAGCGTCTACGACACGCTGCAGATCACCGAGCTCCCGGCCGGCACCCTCGAGGTCGAGGTCTCCGGGTCGGGTGCCGCGGAGATCCCGCGCGACGAGACCAATCTCATCGTCCGCACGATCGCACACGTCTACGCGGACGCCGGACGCCCCCTGCCGGGCCTGCGCATCGTCGCGGAGAACGGTGTCCCGCACGGCCGCGGGCTCGGTTCCTCCGGTGCCGCAGTGGCCGCCGGCGTGCTGGCGGCCAAGGGGCTGCTGGCGGGAGACGTCGAGATCGGCGACGGTGACCTGCTGCGGCTGGCGACCGAGATCGAAGGCCACCCCGACAACGTCGCTCCGGCGCTGTTCGGCGGTCTCACCATCGCGTGGATGGGCGAGCGCGGCCCGCAGCACAAGAAGCTCCTGGTTCACCGCGGGGTGTCGCCGCTCGTGCTCGTGCCGGCGTACACGATGTCGACCTCGCAGGCCCGTTCGCTGCAGCCGCCCCAGGTGTCCACAGCGGATGCCGTGTTCAACGTCTCGCGCTCGGCGCTGCTCATCGCGGCGCTGATGCAGAGTCCGGAGCTGCTGCTGGACGCGACTGCCGACCGGCTGCATCAGGACTACCGTGCCGAGGCGATGCCCGAGACGCAGCGCCTGGTCCAGGCTCTGCGCGGTGCCGGATTCGCGGCGGTCGTCTCCGGGGCGGGACCCAGCGTGCTGGTGCTCGCGGACGGCCCCGGCAGCCGTCAGGACGCGGTCGAACTGGCCGACGAAGTGACCGACACCCCGTGGGAGGCGCTGCTGCTCGCCGTCGACGTCCGTGGTGGTACAGTGGGGGATCGAGCGGAGGGCTTCCACGAAGCTTCGTGAATCTGGCCCCATTGCAACTCTGCAAGACCCGCACGCGAACCCCTTGGCACACGTGCCCAGGCCGGCTGACGCCGAGCGTCAGCCCGTGCGATCGCGCGCAGCACCCGTTGTGCGCGTACAACGCTCTTTTCCCATGACACATGAGGGAGTACTCGTGGAGAATTTCTCCGAGACCCAGAACGACCAGTCCGCACCGGTCGCCGATGCGCCGGCTGCTGCCGTGAACGCCGATGCGGCCACGGAGGCCGCTCCGGCGCGCAAGCGTGCGCCCCGCCGCGCCACCAGCGCCACCGCGGCTGCGAAGGCCGAGAAGGCTGCCGCCGCACAGGCGGAGTCGGCGCCCGCCGCAGACGCACCCGCAGCCGCTCCCGCGGCCGACGGCGACGCTGCCGAGGCGGCTCCGAAGGCGAAGGCGCCGCGCCGCAGCCGCGCCAAGAAGGCCGACGCCTCCGAGGCGCCTGCCGCTGCCGCCGAGGCGCCCGCCGCTCCGGCTGAGGCTCCTGCCGCCGAGAAGCCGGCCGAGAGCACCACGACCGAGGCTCCGGCCGAGGCCGCCCCCAAGACCAGCGGCCGTGGCCGCCGCGGCGCGCAGAAGCCCGCCGCAGAGGCCCCCGCGGCCGAGCAGCCCGCCGAGTCGGCGCCCGCTGACGCGCAGCCCACCTCCGACGGCGCATCCGACTCCGGCGAAGGTGATGAGCAGGGCGGCCGCAGCCGCAACCGCAACCGCAGCCGCAACCGTGGCCGTGGCCAGAGCGGCACCGCGCAGGACCAGCAGCAGGCGCAGCCGGCCGCTGACGACGACCAGGCCGGAAACGGTCGCAACCGTCAGCGCAACAAGCGCCGCAGCGGTGCCCCGACCGACGAGTTCGACACCGAGATCGGCGAGGACGACGTCCTGATCCCGATCGCCGGCATCCTCGACGTGCTCGACAACTACGCGTTCGTGCGCACCACCGGCTACCTCGCCGGCCCCAGCGACGTCTACGTCTCGCTCGGACAGGTCAAGAAGTACAACCTGCGCAAGGGCGATGCGATCGTCGGCTCGATCAAGCAGCCGCGCGAGGGTGACCAGCCCGGGCGCCAGAAGTACAACGCCCTGGTCAAGGTCGACTCGATCAACGGTCTGTCGATCGACGACGCCGCGACCCGCGTCGAGTTCGGCAAGCTCACTCCTCTCTACCCGCAGGAGCGTCTGCGTCTGGAGACGGCGCCCGAGAAGCTCACGCAGCGCATCATCGACCTGGTCGCCCCGATCGGCAAGGGCCAGCGCGGACTCATCGTCGCGCCGCCCAAGGCCGGCAAGACGATCGTGCTGCAGCAGATCGCGAACGCGATCGCGCAGAACAACCCCGAGGTCCACCTCATGGTCGTGCTCGTCGACGAGCGCCCCGAAGAGGTCACCGACATGGAGCGCACGGTGAAGGGCGAGGTCATCGCCTCGACCTTCGACCGCCCCGCTGAGGACCACACCACGGTCGCCGAGCTCGCGATCGAGCGTGCCAAGCGTCTGGTCGAGCTCGGCCGCGACGTCGTCGTGCTGCTCGACTCGATCACCCGCCTCGGCCGCGCGTACAACCTCGCCGCCCCCGCGTCCGGCCGTGTGCTGACCGGTGGCGTCGACGCCTCCGCACTGTACCCGCCCAAGCGCTTCTTCGGTGCCGCGCGCAACATCGAGAACGGTGGCTCGCTCACCATCCTCGCGACCGCGCTCGTCGAGACCGGTTCCAAGATGGACGAGGTCATCTTCGAGGAGTTCAAGGGCACCGGCAACAGCGAACTGCGTCTCTCGCGCTCGCTCGCCGACAAGCGCATCTTCCCGGCGGTCGACGTCAACGCGTCGAGCACCCGCCGCGAAGAGATGCTGCTCTCGGCCGACGAGGTCAAGATCACGTGGAAGCTGCGTCGCGCCCTCGCCGGCCTCGACCAGCAGCAGGCCCTCGAGGTCGTACTCGGCAAGCTCAAGGAGACCAACTCCAACGTCGAGTTCCTCGTGCAGATGCAGAAGTCGATCCCGACGCTGCCGTCCGGCGCTCACGGGCACGACAACAACATCCGCTGAGCGGAGCCGCTGTGTTCGAGTCCGTCCAGGCGTTGATCGACGAGCATCGCCGGGTGCAGGAGGAACTCTCCGACCCGGCGGTGCACGCCGACGCCGCGCGGGCGAAGCGCGTCAACCGCCGCTACGCCGAGTTGTCACGAATCGTCGCGGCGCACGAGGCGTGGGTCGCCGCATCCGACGACCTCGACGCCGCGCGCGAGTTCGCCCGTGAGGACGAGGCGTTCGCCGCCGAGGTCCCCGTGCTCGAAGAGGGGCTGCAGGCCGCGCAGGAGAAGCTGCGTCGACTGCTGATCCCTCGAGACCCCGATGACGCGCGCGACGTGATCATGGAGATCAAGGCGGGGGAGGGCGGCGCCGAGTCGGCGCTGTTCGCCGCCGACCTGCTGCGCATGTACATCCAGTACGCCGCGTCGAAGGGTTGGAAGACCGAGCTCCTCGAACGCAACGAGTCCGATCTCGGTGGCTACAAGGACGTGCAGGTCGCGATCAAGGGGTCGTCCTCCGACCCGGCGCAGGGTGTCTGGGCGCATCTGAAGTACGAAGGCGGTGTGCATCGCGTGCAGCGGGTGCCGGCGACCGAGTCCCAGGGGCGTATCCACACCTCGACCACCGGCGTCCTGGTGTTCCCCGAGGTCGACGAGCCCGACGAGATCGCCATCAACCAGAACGACCTCAAGATCGACGTGTTCCGCTCGTCCGGTCCGGGCGGGCAGTCGGTCAACACGACCGACTCCGCCGTGCGCATCACCCACCTGCCCAGCGGGATCGTGGTGTCGATGCAGAACGAGAAGTCGCAGCTGCAGAACCGTGAGGCCGGAATGCGCGTGCTGCGTGCGCGGCTCCTCGCCAAGCAGCAGGAGGAGCTCGACGCGGCGGCATCCGATGCCCGCAAGTCGCAGATCCGCGGCATGGACCGTTCCGAGCGCATCCGCACCTACAACTTCCCGGAGAACCGCATCGCGGATCACCGCACGGGGTTCAAGGCGTACAACCTCGACCAGGTCATGGACGGCGCTCTCGAGCCTCTCATCGCCTCGGCGATCTCGGCTGACGAGGAAGCGCGCCTGGCTGCCGTCGGCTCCGACTCCTGACGGGGGCTCGCGCGGAGCGATAGGCTCAGCGCGTGATCACACTTCTCTTCCGCACAGGCATCTACCTCCTGTCGGCTGCCATCGGACTCATCGTCGCCGACCTCGTCCTCGACGGATTCGAGATCGTCTGGTCGAAATGGTGGGGCTTCGTGGTCTGCATCCTGATCTTCGCGCTGCTGCAGAGCATCCTCTCGCCCTGGATCACCAAGATCGCCGATCGTTACGCGCCGGTGCTGCTGGGCGGGATCGGGATCTTCTCCACCCTCATCGCTCTGGTGATCGTCGTGCTGCTGCCGATCGGCGGCCTGCGCATCACCGACGCTGCCGGGTGGATCCTCGGCTCCGTGATCGTCTGGCTCGTGACGGCACTGGGCAGCGTGCTGCTGCCGATGATCTTCGTCAAGCGCAAGGTGAAGGAAGCGCGCGGTCGTCGCTGAGACGACCTCTCGGCGTCAGATCGAGTAGTCGGGTGCGGTGAGCAGCGCGCGCGTGTCCTCGCCGACGAGGCGGTGGCGGGGCTTCGCGGGAATCCCGATCAGGATGCTGTCATCCGGAGCATCCCGTGTGACGACCGCGTTCGCGCCCACCACGGAGCCGGCGCCGATCGTGATTGGGCCGAGGATCTTCGCACCCGCACCCACCGCGACGCCGTCTCCCAGCGTCGGGTGCCGCTTGCCCGATTCACGTGTGCGGCCACCGAGCGTCACACCGTGGTACAGCATGACGTCGTCACCGATCTCGGCGGTCTCGCCGATCACGACGCCCATGCCGTGATCGATGAAGAACCGCCGGCCGATCTGCGCTCCCGGGTGGATCTCGATGCCGGTGAGCCAGCGCGAGATCTGCGACCCAGCCCTGGCCGGCAGCCGGAATCCCCGCCGCCAGAGCGCGTGGGAGACGCGGTGCGCCCAGATGGCGTGCAGTCCGGGATAGAGCAGGGCCACCTCCACGGTGCTGCGTGCGGCGGGGTCGCGCAGCTTCGCCGCCACGATGTCTTCGCGCATTCGGCCGATCATGCCGTTCAGCTCCGTCACTCCTCGCGCAGGTCTTCGAACAGCGCGGTCGAGAGGTAGCGCTCTCCGGTGTCGGGGATGATGACGACGATGGTCTTGCCGGCGTTCTCGGGTCGTGCGGCGACCTGCAGCGCTGCCCAGACGGCGGCGCCCGCGGACATGCCGACGAGCAGGCCCTCTTTCGCTGCGAGCTCACGGGCGACGCGCAGCGAATCCGCGAACTCGACGGGGATGACCTCGTCGAGCACGTCGCGGTCGAGAATGGCCGGGACGAAGTTGGGTCCGATGCCCTGGATCTTGTGAGGGCCGGGGTGGCCCTCGCTCAGGACGGGGGAGTCCTTCGGCTCGACGGCGATGACCTGCACATCGGGCTTCGCTGCCTTCAGCGCCTGACCGGTGCCGGTCACGGTGCCACCGGTACCGACGCCGGCGACGAAGATGTCGACGTCTCCGTCGGTGTCGCGCAGGATCTCCGGTGCGGTGGTCTCCCGGTGGATCTGCGGGTTCGCGGCGTTCTCGAACTGCCGGATCCAGATGGCGCCGGGGGTGTCGGCGACGATCTGCTTCGTGACCTCGATCGCGCCGCTCATGCCCTTGGTGGGGTCGGTCAGGACGATCTCGGCGCCGAACGCCTTGAGCAGCACCCGCCGCTCCTTCGACATGGATGCCGGCATGGTCAGGATGACCTTGTAGCCGCGGGCCGCCCCCACCATGGCCAGGGCGATGCCCGTGTTGCCGCTCGTGGACTCCACGATCGTGCCGCCGGGCTTCAGCTCGCCGGACGCCTCGGCCGCGTTGATCATCGCGATGCCGATGCGATCCTTCACGCTCGATGCGGGGTTGTAGTACTCGAGCTTGGCGAGCACAGTCGCCCCCAGGCCTTCCGTCACATTGTTCAGCCGGACGAGCGGAGTGTTGCCGAATGCGGTCGTGATGTCGGAATGGATGCCGGGCATGGGAGAGCCTTCCTGATGCGGGTCAGTGCGGCACCAGCCTATTCGAGGTCGGATCAGGGGTCGGCATTGTGACACCCTCCGGCGCTCTACGCTGGAAGCCATGTCCGTGAACACTCTCGCCGCCCTCGTGCGCGGCGCGGCGCAGCGTCTCGCCGACGCCGGCGTCCCCGATCCGCTGGTCGACGCCGAACTCCTCGCCGGTCACGTGCTCGGCCTCCGCAGAGGAGAGGTGCAGGCCGCCCTGATCCGCGGTGACGAGGTGGCCCCAGCGGACGCCGAGCGGATCGACGCGCTCGTGGTGCGCCGATCCGTGCGGGAGCCGCTCCAGCACATCACCGGGACGGCGCCGTTCCGGCATCTCGAACTGCAGGTCGGGCCCGGGGTGTTCGTCCCGCGCCCCGAGACGGAGACGGTCGTGCAGTTCGCGATCGATGCGCTGTTGAACGCGCCGGAGCCCGCCCCGATCGGGATCGACCTCGGAACGGGGAGCGGCGCGATCGCGCTGGCGATGGCGACAGAGGTGCCTCACGCGAGGATCTTCGCCGCCGAGCTGTCACCCGAGGCGCACGTCTGGGCGAGCCGCAACACGAGCGGAGTCGAGAACCTCACCCTGGTCCTCGCGCACATGGCGGAGGCGTTCCCCGAGCTCGACGGCACCGCATCCGTGGTGATCTCCAACCCGCCGTACGTGCCGGATGAGGCGATCCCGCGCGATCCGGAGGTCCGGCTGTTCGACCCGGCGATGGCGCTGTACGGCGGGGCCGACGGTCTCGACCTCGTGCGGGTGCTGAGCACGAGGGCGGCGGAACTGCTCCGTCCCGGCGGCCTGCTGGTGATCGAGCACGGGGAGCTGCAGGGGGCGTCGATCCGAGAGATCCTCGTCGCGGAAGGGTGGCGTGCGGCTGCCACGCACCGCGATCTGACCCTCCGCGATCGTGCCACCACGGCCGTGCGCGCCTGATCACGGCACTCCGAGCATCAGCCCCGTCGTCCCCGGATAGAATCGAACCGTCATGTCCTCCATCTTCGACTGCCACGACGAAGCGCAGCTGCTCGCCGGAATGCGGCACGCACGCCAGGCCATCGGCCGCGGCGAACTCATCGTCATGCCCACCGACACCGTCTACGGCGTCGCCGCCGACGCGTTCTCGCCCACCGCGGTGCAGCGTCTGCTCGACGCGAAGGGGAGAGGGCGCAACCAGCCGCCGCCCGTGCTGATCGGTTCGGTCGACACGCTCGCCGCTCTCGCGGAGTCCGTCCCCGAGCCGGTGCAGCGCCTCGTCGACGCGTTCTGGCCGGGGGGACTGACCATCGTGCTTCCCGCGCAGCCGTCGCTGGTGTGGGACCTGGGGGAGACCCTCGGGACCGTGGCCGTGCGCATGCCCCAAGGGCGAGTGGCTCTCGAACTGCTCGCCGAGACGGGGCCGCTCGCGGTGTCGAGCGCGAACCTCACCGGTCACGACGCCGCGATCTCCGCCCTCGACGCCGAGAAGATGCTGGGCGACAGCGTCGCGGTCTACCTGGCTGACGGTCTCAGCAAGGACGGCATCGCGTCGACGATCGTGGACGCGACATCGCTCGTGCGCCGCGGCGCGGACGATGGAGACGCCCTCGTCCGGATCCTGCGGGACGGCGCGGTCAGCCGTGAGCAACTGCACGAAGTGCTCGGCGACCTGCTCGAACCGGAGCAGCAGGAGGAGCAGCCGGTGGATGCCGCGCAGGAGGAGCACCAGGACGGGGATTCGTGAAGCAGTATCTCTTCACGATCCTCATCACTGCCGCGATCACGTTCGCGCTGACCTGGGCGGTCTGGCGACTGAGCCTGCGGTACAAGCTCTACCCGGGCATCCGCGAGCGCGACGTGCACACGACGCCGACTCCGCGTCTCGGCGGCGTCGCGATCTTCCTCGGCATCGTCGCCGCGTTCGGGTTCTCCGCGATGAACCCGTTCTTCCAGAGCATCTGGACGCCGCCGCAGACCATCTGGTCGATCCTCGCCGCCTCGCTGCTGATCGCCGTCATCGGGGTCGTGGACGACCTCTGGGACATCGACTGGATGATCAAGCTCGGAGCCCAGTTCCTGGCGGCCGGCGTCATCACGGTCGGCGGCGGGTTGCAGATCCTGTCCCTGCCCTTCGGGGACCTGATCGTCGTCTCGAGCTGGCTGAGCATCACCATCACCATGTTCGCGATCGTGATCGTGATGAACGCCGTCAACTTCATCGACGGACTGGACGGGCTCGTCGCGGGCGTGTGCCTCATCTCGAACGGCGTCTTCTTCGCCTACTCGTACATCTTCACGCGCGACTCCGGCGCGTCCAGCTACTTCAATCTCTCGACGTTCATCGCCGCGGTGCTGATCGGAGCCTGCATCGGATTCCTGCCGCTGAACTGGAGCCCCGCTAAGCTCTTCATGGGCGACTCCGGCGCACTCGTCATCGGTCTGCTGATGGCGACGTCCGCGATCTCGATCACCGGGCAGATGGACCCGTCCTCGCTCGACCCGGAGCGTCTGGGACGCTCGCAGCTGGTCGGTGCGTTCCTGCCGATCCTGCTGCCGCTGCTCGTCGTGCTGCTTCCACTGCTGGACTTCGGATTGGCGGTGCTGCGGCGGATGAGCGCCGGGCGTTCGCCGTTCTCGCCTGACCGGAAGCACCTGCACCACCGGATGCTCGACCTCGGGCACCGTGACCGCGACGCGGTCCTCATCTTCTACGCATGGTCGGCCGTGATCTCGCTCGCGGTGCTGCTCATGTACGTCGGCGCACGCGAGGACTGGCCCGGCCAGTACCTTCCCGGCGTCGGCTTCGGCGTGGTGGGCATCGTGGCCTGTCTGCTGATCACCCTCATGCCCTCCCGTCGTAAGAAGCCGGCGACGGCACCCGAGCCCGACCCGACATCCCTGGAGTCCTGATGAGCCCGAACCCCGTGTCCAGCAATCCCATCCTGCGGCGCACCCTGATCTGGTCCGCGATCGCGACCGTGATCCTCGCGGTGGTGGCCGGCGGTGTCGGCTTCCTGGTCGGCGGAGCGGAGGGGCTCGTGAGCGGGCTGCTCGGCGTGCTGCTCGCCATGCTCTTCCTCGCCATCACCGGCATCAGCATCCTGATCGCGAACCGCTGGTTCGGCGACCCGCTGTACGTGCAGCTGTTCTTCGCGATCGTGCTCGGAGGCTGGCTCCTCAAGCTCGGCGTCTTCGTGGTCGTGATGATCGTGCTGAGCGGTCAGCCGTGGATCCACCCCATGGTGTTCTTCCTCTCGATCGTCGCCGGCGTCATCATGTCGCTCGTGATCGACGTGCTCGTGCTCACGAAGATGCGACTGCCCAACGTCAGCGACGCCTCGCTCCCCACCGAGGTTCCGGAGGACCGTGCCCCCGGCGTGTCCCTGCCCACCGAGGTGCCGGAGGACCGCGCACCGGGACGGCACCACATCGTGCCGGAGAAGCCTGTGGACGAGGGCCCGGCGGACTCGCGGACCATCTGACTCTGATAGTGTTGACATGTGCCCGCCGCTCTCCCGCGAGCGCTTGCGCAGTGAAGCACACCGACCATCGTCGCCCCGGTTCTGACCGGTGCCCCGAAGCTGGAGCCCGCGCTGTTTAATCTTGCTGCGACCCTGACCCCACGACTCGCCTCTGATGGTGAGTTCCACGGTCCGTCGATCGACGAATTCTTCCCGGATACCCTCTTCAACGTGTTCGGGGTGATCCCGATCAACCGGATCCACCTGATCCAGCTGCTCTCGGTCATCGTCGTGGTCCTGATCCTCTGGCTCGGCACGCGCCGCATGAAGATGATCCCCGGTCGCGGCCAGAGCCTCGTCGAGATGGGTCTCGGATTCGTCCGCACCAACATCGCGCACGACCTGCTCGGACGCAAGGACGGCGACCGCTTCCTGCCGATCCTGACGACCATCTTCTTCATGGTCCTCTTCATGAACGTCACCGGGATCATCCCGTTCCTGAACATGCCGGGAACCGCCATCATCGCGGTCCCGCTCACGCTGGCTCTCGTCAGCTACGTGACCTTCATCTACGCCGGCATCAAGAAGAGCCCCAAGAACTTCTTCAAGAACGCACTGTTCCCCTCGGGAGTGCCGTGGCCGGTGTACATCATCGTCACGCCGATCGAGCTGATCTCGACCTTCATCATCCGTCCGGTCACGCTGACCCTGCGACTCCTGATGAACCTCGTGGTCGGACACATGATCCTGGTGCTGTGCTTCGCAGCCACCCAGTTCTTCTTCTTCACCGCAGGTGGAGGATGGGCGGCACTCGGCATCGGAACCCTGGCCTTCGGCGGCGCATTCACGCTGTTCGAGATCCTGGTCACGGTTCTCCAGGCATACGTCTTCACCGTCCTCACCGCGGTCTACATCCAGCTCGCGGTCGCAGAAGAGCACTGAGCGGGTCGGCGAAAGCCACCCACCCAACGAAAGGAAAAACCCCGTGGACGCAACTACGGTTCTCGCAGACATCAACGGTCACCTCGCATCGGTCGGCTACGGCCTCGCTGCAATCGGTCCGGCCATCGGTGTGGGCATCGTCGTCGGCAAGACCATCGAGGGCGTCGCCCGTCAGCCCGAGCTGGCCGGTCGTCTTCAGGTCCTCATGTGGATCGGTATCGCCTTCACCGAGGCGCTTGCATTCGTCGGCATCGCCGTCGGATTCATCCCCTTCCCGTAATCCACACCGACTTCAGAAGGAGACAGGATGCTCAACGCTCTTGTCACGAACCTCGCGGCTGAGGGTGAGGCGGTCAACAACCCGCTTCTCCCCGCGTGGTACGACATCATCTGGTCTGGCCTGTGGTTCCTCATCATTCTCATCGTCGTGTGGAAGGTCGCCCTTCCCAAGCTGACGAAGATGCTCGACGAGCGGTCCGCCGCCATCGAGGGGAACATCGCCAAGGCTGACGAGGCTCAGAAGCAGGCCGAGGCCGCGCTCGAGGAGTACACGCGTCAGCTGGCTGAGGCACGCACCGAAGCCGGTGAGATCCGTGAGGCCGCCCGTGAGGATGGCAAGAAGATCGTCGCCGAGGCCAAGGAAGCAGCGAGCAGCGAAGCTGCCCGCATCACCGCCACCGCGCACACGCAGATCGAGGCCGAGCGTCAGACCGCTCTCGTGTCGCTCCGCAGCGAGGTCGGAACGCTCGCCATCGACCTCGCCGGTGGCGTGGTCGGGGAGACGCTGTCCGATGACGCACGTGCGACGGCTGTGGTGGACCGCTTCCTCGCCGACCTCGAAGCATCCGAGAAGGCGGCCCAGTAATGGGCAGCGCGACCACTCAGGCGCTTGCGGCATCCGTTCAGGCGCTTGCCGCGGCATCCGGCGTGACCCTCGACACCTCGCGGGAGCTCTTCGCCGCGGCGCATGCCGTGGGCGAATCGTCGCATCTGAGCGGCGCGCTTGCTGACGCCTCGGCTCCGGCCGAGGCACGGCAGAACGTCGTCGCCTCGGTCTTCGGCGGGTTCTCGCAGAACACGCGGGACGTGCTCAAGGCCGTCGTCTCCGAGCGTTGGTCCGACGCGGACGAGCTCGTCGACGGTATCGAGGAGCTCGCGATCCGTGCGGCGGCGATCTCCGACAGCGGCGCCGACATCGAGGCGGAGCTCTTCGGCTTCTCCCGGGTCATCGCGGCGAACTCGGAGCTCGAACTCGCCCTGGGCACCCGCCTCGGGGGATCAGCGGCCAAGGTCGAGCTCGTCGAGCGCCTGCTCGCCGGTTCCGTCAGCGCCCCCGCGGCGCTGATCGTGTCCTCGCTCGTGCGCCAGCCGCGCGATCGTCGCATCCGCCAGCTGCTGAGCCGCGCCATGCGCATCGTCTCGAGCCAGAACGGTCGGGTCGTCGCCACGGTCCACACGGCGTCCGAGCTGAACGAAGCTCAGCGCACTCGTCTCAGCGACGCACTCTCGCGCCGCTACGACGGCAAGGTCTCGCTCAACGTCGTCATCGACCCTGCCGTTCTCGGAGGCCTGCGCGTGCAGATCGCCGATGACGTCATCGACGGCAGCATCTCCGCTCGACTCGCAGACCTTCGCCAGAAGCTCGCGGGCTAACACGACTTCGCGCGGGGAACCGCGCACCCAGATACAAAGGGAAGACAATGGCAGAACTATCGATCAGCCCCGACGTCATCCGTGACGCGCTGAAGGACTTCGCCGCCGCCTACGAGCCCACTGGGGCCGCGGCGACCGAGGTCGGCACCGTCATCGACGCCGCGGATGGAATCGCGCATGTCGAGGGCCTGCCCGGCGTCATGGCCAACGAGCTCGTGACCTTCGGCGACGGCACCAAGGGCCTCGCCTTGAGCCTCGACCAGAACCAGATCGGTGTCGTCGTCCTCGGCGACTTCACCGGCGTCGAGGCCGGCCAGGAAGTCACCCGCACGGGTGAGGTCCTCTCGGTTCCCGTCGGCGATGGCTACCTGGGCCGCGTCGTCGACCCGCTCGGCAACCCGATCGACGGCCTCGGCTCGATCGCGACCGAGGGAAGCCGCGAGCTCGAGCTGCAGGCGCCCGGCGTCATGCAGCGCAAGTCGGTCCACGAGCCGATGCAGACCGGCATCAAGGCCATCGACGCGATGATCCCGGTCGGCCGTGGCCAGCGTCAGCTGATCATCGGTGACCGCCAGACCGGTAAGACGGCGATCGCGATCGACACGATCATCAACCAGAAGGACAACTGGGAGTCCGGCGACGTCAACAAGCAGGTCCGCTGCATCTACGTCGCCATCGGTCAGAAGGGTTCGACCATCGCTTCGGTGAAGGGCGCGCTCGAAGAGGCCGGCGCCCTGGAGTACACCACGATCGTGGCCGCTCCGGCATCCGACCCTGCCGGCTTCAAGTACCTGGCTCCCTACACCGGTTCGGCCATCGGCCAGCACTGGATGTACGGCGGCAAGCACGTCCTCATCATCTTCGACGACCTGTCGAAGCAGGCTGAGGCCTACCGCGCCGTGTCGCTCCTCCTGCGTCGTCCGCCGGGCCGCGAGGCCTACCCGGGTGACGTCTTCTACCTGCACTCCCGTCTGCTGGAGCGTTGCGCGAAGCTGTCCGACGAGCTCGGTGCCGGTTCCATGACGGGTCTCCCGATCATCGAGACCAAGGCCAACGACGTCTCGGCCTACATCCCGACCAACGTCATCTCGATCACCGACGGCCAGATCTTCCTGCAGTCCGACCTCTTCAACGCCAACCAGCGTCCGGCGGTCGACGTGGGTATCTCGGTCTCGCGAGTCGGTGGTGACGCTCAGGTCAAGTCGATCAAGAAGGTCTCGGGTACGTTGAAGCTCGAGCTGGCTCAGTACCGCTCGCTCGAGGCCTTCGCGATGTTCGCGTCCGACCTCGACCAGGCATCGCGTCGTCAGCTCTCCCGTGGTGCGCGTCTCACCGAGCTGCTCAAGCAGCCTCAGTACTCGCCGTACCCCGTCGAGGAGCAGGTCGTCTCGATCTGGGCCGGTACGAAGGGCAAGCTCGACACGATCGAGGTCTCCGACGTGCTGCGCTTCGAGCGCGAGCTGCTGGACTACCTGCGTCGCAACACCCAGGTGCTCGACACCCTGCGCGAGACCAACGTCCTCGATGACGACACGGTCGCAGAGCTCGAGAAGCACACCGACGCTTTCATCCTGGAGTTCCAGGGTGGCAAGGGCGCCAGCATCGGCGCTCCGGGCCACGAGGAGCACGCGGCTGCGGAGGCGGACGACGTCAACCAGGAGAAGATCGTCAAGGGCCGTCGCGCGTAATCGCGTGAGGAACTGAATTCATGGGCGCTCAACTCAGGGTCTACAAGCAGAAGATCTCTTCTGCTCAGACGACCAAGAAGATCACGAAGGCGATGGAACTCATCGCGGCTTCGCGCATCCAGAAGGCGATGGCACGCGTCAAAGCGTCCAGCCCCTTCGCGCGAGCCGTGACGAGGGCCGTGTCTGCCGTCGCGACGCACTCGAACGTCGATCATCCGCTCACCCGTGAGCCCGAGACGATCCACCGCTCTGCGGTCGTGATCTTCTCCTCGGACCGCGGTCTCGCCGGAGCCTTCAACTCGCAGATCCTCCGTGAGGGTCTCGAGGTGGCGGAGCTCCTGCGGGGGCAGGGCAAGGAGCCGGTGTTCTACCTCGTCGGTCGCAAGGCCGTCGGCTACTTCCAGTTCCGTCGCATCGCGGCGGCAGCGGAGTGGACCGGCGACACCGACACCCCGTCGTTCCACACGGCGGAGGAGATCTCGCAGAAGCTTCTCGAGGACTTCTCCCGCGGTGGCGTCGAGGGCGGCGTGGACGAGATCCACCTCGTGTACAACCGTTTCGTCAGCATGATGACGCAGTCGCCGGAATCCGTGCGTCTGCTCCCGCTGGAGATCTCGGAAGCCGACGAGTCGGAGGCGGGGAACACCATCTACCCGCTGTACGAGTTCGAGCCGGATGCCGAGACCGTGCTGGACGCGATCCTGCCGGTGTACATCCAGAGCCGCGTCTTCAACGCACTCCTGCAGTCGTCCGCCGCCAAGCAGGCCGCGACGCAGAAGGCGATGAAGTCGGCCAGCGACAACGCCGACAAGCTCATCACCGACTACACCCGTCTGCGCAACAACGCGCGCCAGGCGGAGATCACGCAGCAGATCGCAGAGATCGTCGGCGGCGCCGACGCGCTCTCGTCGAGCAAATAGACCATCAGGAGAGAGACGAAAATGACCCCCACCGCTACGGCTGACCAGCCGGCGACCGCGGTCGTCGGGCGCGTCGCACGCGTCAACGGTCCGGTTGTCGACATCGAGTTCCCGCACGACTCGATCCCCGACATCTACAACGCGCTGAAGACGACGATCGTGATCGGCGACTCTTCCGTCGAGATCACGCTCGAGGTCGCTCAGCACCTCGGCGACGACCTCGTTCGCGCCATCGCCCTGAAGCCGACCGACGGCATCGTCCGCGGCCAGGAAGTGCGCGACACCGGTGAGGCCATCTCGGTCCCCGTCGGCGACGTCACCAAGGGCAAGGTCTTCAACGTGATCGGCGAGGTGCTGAACCTCGAGCCCGGCGAGACCATCGAGGTCACCGAGCGCTGGCCGATCCACCGCAAGGCTCCGAACTTCGACCAGCTCGAGTCGAAGACCACCATGTTCGAGACCGGCATCAAGTCGATCGACCTTCTGACGCCGTACGTGCTCGGTGGAAAGATCGGTCTGTTCGGTGGAGCCGGTGTCGGAAAGACCGTCCTCATCCAGGAGATGATCCAGCGCGTCGCGCAGGACCACGGTGGTGTGTCGGTGTTCGCCGGTGTCGGCGAGCGTACCCGTGAGGGCAACGACCTGATCCACGAGATGGAAGAGGCGGGTGTCTTCGACAAGACGGCCCTCGTGTTCGGCCAGATGGACGAGCCGCCGGGAACGCGTCTGCGCGTCGCCCTGTCGGCTCTGACGATGGCGGAGTACTTCCGTGACGTGCAGAAGCAGGACGTGCTGCTCTTCATCGACAACATCTTCCGCTTCACGCAGGCCGGTTCCGAGGTCTCCACGCTTCTCGGCCGCATGCCGTCCGCGGTGGGCTATCAGCCCAACCTCGCCGATGAGATGGGTCTCCTCCAGGAGCGCATCACGTCGACCCGTGGCCACTCGATCACCTCGCTGCAGGCGATCTACGTGCCCGCCGACGACTACACCGACCCGGCTCCGGCGACCACCTTCGCCCACCTCGACGCCACGACCGAGCTCTCTCGTGAGATCGCGTCGAAGGGTCTATACCCGGCCATCGACCCGCTGACCTCCACGTCGCGGATCATGGACCCCCGGTACTTGGGCGAGGACCACTACCGCGTCGCCACGACCGTCAAGCAGATCCTCCAGAAGAACAAGGAACTGCAGGAGATCATCGCCATCCTCGGTGTCGACGAGCTCTCGGAAGAGGACAAGATCGTCGTGTCGCGTGCGCGTCGCATCCAGCAGTTCCTCTCGCAGAACACCTACATGGCGAAGAAGTTCACCGGTGTCGAGGGTTCGACCGTCCCGCTCAAGGAGACCATCGAGTCGTTCGATGCGATCACCCGCGGTGACTTCGACCACGTCGCCGAGCAGGCCTTCTTCAACGTCGGTGGCATCTCCGACGTCGAAGAGCAGTGGGCGAAGATCCAGAAGGAGAACGGCTGACCATGGCGCTGCACGTCAGCCTCGTCTCCGCGGATGCGGAGGTCTGGACGGGAGAGGCGAGCCTCGTGGTCGCCAAGACCGTCGAGGGTGAGATCGGCTTCATGACCGGCCACGAGCCGGTGCTGGCCATCCTCGCCGAGGGCCAGGTCCGGATCACCCAGACGGACGGCACGAAGGTGCTCGCCAACGCGCAGGACGGCTTCCTCTCCATGGAAGGCGACACCCTGACGATCGTTGCCGGCAACGCGGCCCTCATCGCCTGAGTAGTTCACCTCGACGCGTCCGCCTCGGGTTCCCTTCACCGGGTCCCGAGGCGGACGCGTCTGTCTGCATCGAGGCATCATGAAGATCCTGCTCCCGCCCTCGGAGACCAAGCGTCCTGGTGGTACCGGCACTCCTCTGGACCTGAGGGGTCTGGCGCTGCCCGGCCTGCACGACGAGAGATCCGCCGTCGTGGACGCGCTGATCGATCTCGCCGGAGACGAAGAGGCCGCACGGTCCGTGCTGAAGCTGAGCGCCCGGCAGCTGGGCGACATCGCGCACAATCGGATGCTGCGGGATGCGGCGACCATGCCTGCGGTCGATCGCTACACCGGCGTGCTCTTCGACGCCTTGGATGCGGCCACTCTGTCGACCGCGTCGCGACGCTGGCTGGGCGCGCACGTCTGGATCCACAGTGCGCCTCTCGGCCCGCTCGGGGCGCTGGACGAGATTCCGGCCTACCGACTCGCTGCCGGCACGTCCCTGCCGGGGATGCCGGCGCTCCGTCGGCACTGGGCAGAGGCCACGCAGCGCGCGATCGCGCAGGAGGCGCCGTCGTTCGTGCTCGACCTGCGCAGCGAGGCGTACGTCGCGCTCGGGCCGGTGCCCGCATCCGTGCCGTCGGTGTACGTCCGGGTGGTGACGGATGACGACGGCGGATCACGCGCGCTCAATCACTTCAACAAGAAGTCCAAAGGGCTCCTCGTCCGTGCGCTCGCGGAGGATCGCCCCCGGATCGGGTCGCTGCGGTCCTTGCGCGCGTGGGCCCAGAAGAACGATGTCGTCCTGCGCGATGCGGAGACGCCCGGCGTCTGGGAGCTCGTGGTCGCCGAATGACGCGGGTCCGGCGTGGGCCGCTGCCCGCGTGGGCCGTTGCCCGTCAGGGGTCTCGCCGCTAGTGTTGTGTCGCGGCGCGCATCGCGCCGGCTCGTTCAGATCCGGAGGGGATCATGGATTCTTACTACTACGACACAGGTGCCGCGGCAGTTCTCGGCATCCTGTTCGTGATCGGTTTCATCTTCGCGATCGCCGGATACGTACTCGTGTCGCTCTTCCTGATGAAGATCTTCGACAAAGCCGGCGTGCAGGGCAAGTGGCGCGCGTGGGTGCCGGTGTACAACTACCTGATCTTCGCGAAGCTCGGTGACGTCTCGCCGTGGGTCGTGCTGATCGCCATGGCGCTGTCGCTCATCCCGTACCTGAACTTCCTCACCGGCATCGCACTCGCGGTCGTGATGGCTCTTGCCGCATGGCGCATCGGCCTGAAGCTGCAGAAGGACGCCGTGTGGGTCATCCTCTGGGTGCTCCTCGGCATCGTCTGGCTCGGTATCAACGCCTTCGACAAGTCGCGCTGGAACCCGAACATCGTTCCCGCCCCGTGGGCCGGAAACAGCTTCTTCGCCGACGCGACCGTGTGGCAGGGCGTGCCGGTGCAGCCGTCCGCTTCGGCCGCTCCGCAGGCGTACGGTGCTGCACCGCAGGGCTACGCACCTCCGGCACCGCAGGGCTACGCACCTCCGGCTCCGCAGGGCTATGCGCCTCCGGCCCAGCCCGGATACGCGGCTCCTGCCGCACCGGCAACCGGAGCACCCGTGCCTCCGGTCCCGCCCACCACGCCCCCGGCTCCGCCCGCAGCACCGCCGGCCGCTCCGTCGGCTCCGCCCGCCGCGCCGCCTGCGCCGCCGGCAGACCCCACTCAGCCTCCGGCCTGAGAGATGTGACAGAGAGCCCTCGACTTCGGTCGGGGGCTCTCTGCGTTGCGCGCGGGATGACAGCGGCCGGCCTCGGCTAACGTGGAAGGCATGGTCATGTCGCAGCGCCGTGTCGGCGCATCCGGTCTCGTCGTGTCACCCACCGGCCTCGGCTGCAACAACTTCGGCCGGGCCGGAACCGCCACAGAGACGCTCTCCGGAACCAGAGAGGTCATCGACGCGGCGATCGCCAACGGCATCACGTTGCTCGACACGGCGGACATGTACGGTGCCGAAGCAGGAATGAGCGAGACGCTCATGGGTGAGGCCCTCGAGGGGCGTCGCGACCGCATCGTGCTCGCCACGAAGTTCGGTCACGAACGCGACATGGGCTACGACTTCCTGGCCGGACGCGGCTCCCGGCGCTATGTACGCCGGGCTGTCGAGGAGTCCTTGCGCCGACTGCGTACGGACTGGATCGATCTCTACCAGCTCCATCTGCCTGACCCCGAGACGCCGATCGCCGAGACGACCGATGCGCTGGACGAGCTGGTCAGGGAGGGGAAGATCCGCTACTACGGCCATTCCAACTTCACGGGCTGGCAGATCGCCGAAGCCGAGTTCACCTCGCGCCAACGGTCGAGCGGCCGTTTCATCTCCGCGCAGAACCACTACTCGTTGCTCGCCCGCGCCGCCGAACGCGAGGTTCTCCCCGCCGTCGCGCGCTACGATCTCGGATTCTTCCCGTTCTTCCCTCTGCACAACGGACTCCTCACGGGCAAGTTCACCCGTGAGGGCGGCCCCGCCGAGAGCCGGATCATGTCGAGCCGGCGACATGTCTGGGAGAACGCGCCCTGGGATGCGCTGGAGGAGTTCCGCGTGTTCTGCGCCGATCGCGACATCACGATGGTGCAGGCGTCCTTCGGGTGGCTTCTGTCCAATCCGCTGGTGTCGAGTGTCATCGCCGGTGCCACATCCGCCGCTCAGATCGAGGCCAATGCGCAGGCCGGAGAGGCGTGGCGGCCGGATGCCGACGAGCGTGCGACGATCGATCGGCTGTTCCCGCTCCCGGAGGACCCGGGGGCCCGAGTATGAGCGCGATGGGTGAGTTCCACTACGATGTGTGAGTACGCTGCGACCGCCCGACTGGTCGCAGATCCATCGGAGGCAGCACGTGGCTGAGACGACGACGACGACGCGCAGCGTCACGGTTGCGCAGCGCCGTCTGCTGCTTTCCTGGGCGGGAGTCACCGATCAGGGGCGCCGTCGCGACAACAATCAGGATGCGTTCCTCGCGGACTTCCCCCTGTTCATCGTCGCCGACGGCATGGGCGGACACGCGGGTGGCGAGATCGCCAGCCAGAGCACCGTCTCCCGTCTGCAGGCCGTGGTGTCCGACGGGCCGGTGACGCGTCCGGCCATCGAGACCGCGCTCGAGCGGGCCGTCGGCGATATCGCCGATCACCCCGAGACGACGGACGAGGGCACCGGCACGACGCTCACCGGAGTCTTCCTCGATCTTGCTGTGGAGGAGCCGCAGTGGGTCGCGCTCAACATCGGCGACTCGCGCGTATACCTGCTGCGCGATGATCGGCTGATCCAGGTCACGACCGACCACTCGGTCGTGCAGGAGCTGATCGCGGCGGGCAAGCTCAGCCCGGAAGAGGCCGAGGGGCATCCGTACAGCAACGTGATCACCCGCGCCGTCGGCGCCAGCGAGCTGACTGCTCCGGACTACATCACGATCGACGTCCGAGCAGGTGATCGGTTCGTGATCTGCTCGGACGGGCTCACCAAGGAGCTCACCGACTACGGCATTCAGCACTTCCTGCGCGAGAACGCGACGCCGGGGCCGGCGGTCGACGCGATGCTGGCCGCTGCGTTGGAGAACGGCGGTCGTGACAACGTGACGCTCATCATCGTCCAGGTGGACGATCCCGAGCACTCGTCCTCCACCATCACCGATACGGTCGAGTAGCCCCGGATCCCTGTGGAGGGCCGGGAATCGAGGTGGTTCCCGGGATCGAATGGTGGGCATGGATCCCTCGCCGATCGTGCTTCCTTCCGCGCCGTCTCCTGCCCGGCGTGCGCCCCTGCCGTTCGTGGCCGCTGTCGTCCCGGTCGCGACCGGCATCGTGCTGTGGCTGGTCTCCGGCTCGCTGTACGCGCTGTGTTTCGCCGCGCTCGGTCCGCTCATGATCGCGGCGTCGGTTCTGGACGGCGCACGCACGCGACGGCGTGATCGGCGCAGAGACGAAGCGGAGGCGGACGCGGCATGGCAGTCGGCCGAGAACGAGCTCCGCACGCGACAGCAGGCGGAACACGACGCGCAGTGGCATCGCCATCCCGACGCGGCGGGATGCCTCATGCAGCCCCCTCTGCGCGGGACGGACGCTCCGGACGGCAGCACGGCGCTGGTGGTCGGACGCGGGGCGGCACCGAGTGGGATTCGCAGCACCGGCGGGGAGGGCGAACGGGCACGCGAGTTCCAGAGGCGCTGCGGGATCCTCGAACGGTCGCCGCTCCGGGTGCCCCTGGGGCAGGGTGTCTGCGTGCGCGGCCCTGCACCGCAGAGCGCCGCGGTCGCTCGAGCCCTCGTGGTGCAGCTCTGCCTTCGTTTCAGTCCTGCGCAGCTCGTGCTCGTGGGTGACCGTCTCCAGGAGCATGGTCTCACGACCTTGCCCCATGCGCGGTCGGCACGACGCGGAGGGTACCGGCTCGGTCTCCTCGCTCCCGGCGACGCGCGTATCGCCGTGGATGCCGCGGTGTGGGTGGTGCCGCCCGGCTCCGACGTCCCGGAAGGGCTCACCACGGTCATCGACGTCACCGAACTGCGCTGTGCGACGGTTCGTACACCGTCGGGTTCGCAGGAGGTCGCTCTCGAGGCGTTCTCGGTCGATCAGATCATGCAGATCGGACGCGACAGCGGGGATGACGCCGAAGCGCCCGACGATGTCCCCGCCTCCGTCGCGCTGCAGGAGCTCGCGCAGCCGAGCGGGGAGCCGGGCTTGCCGGCCGCGGTCGGTCGCTCCGGACAGGGGGATGTCGTGCTCGACATCGTCGCGGACGGTCCTCATGCGATCGTCACCGGAACAACTGGCACGGGCAAGAGCGAGTTGCTCGTCACCTGGGTGACGGCGATGGCCCAGGCACACGGGCCGGATCGCGTGTCCTTCGTCCTCGCGGACTTCAAAGGCGGGACGGCCTTCGAACCGTTGCGCGCGCTCCGCCAGGTGGCGGCGGTGATCACCGATCTCGACCAGGACGGTGCGCGGCGAGGAGTGACGAGTCTGACGGCCGAGATCCGTCGGCGCGAGTCCCTGCTCGCCGGCGCTGGCGCGCGGGACGTCAGCGAGATCGCGATCCCGCGACTCGTGATCGTGATCGACGAGTTCGCCGCCCTGTTGCAGGAGCATCCCGACCTCGGCCAGGTGTTCACCGACGTCGCGGCGCGGGGCCGCGCGCTCGGCATGCATCTGATCCTGGGCACGCAGCGTGCGTCGGGGGTCGTCCGAGACGCCCTGGCGGCGAACTGTCCGTTGCGTTTCAGTCTGCGCGTGGCCGACGCCGCCGACAGCAGACTCGTGATCGGTACGGCGGAGGCGGCGGAGCTCCCCGGGGGAGCGGAATCACGGGGCCTGGGCTTCGTGCGGCGCCCGCAGGACCTCGAGCCGCAGATCGTGCGAGTGGCGCGCACGGCGGAGGCGGATGTGAACCGCGTCTCCAGCGAGTGGGCCTCTGCACGACGACCGCCCAGCCCTTGGCAGCCGGCGCTTCCCGCACTCCTGCCGCTCGATGAGGTGCGAGCGGGCACGGCGACGCCCAGCGATCTGCTCGTCCTCGGCCGGGCGGATGTTCCCGCGCAACAGTCTCAGCCGGTGGAGGTGCTGCGGCCGGGGGTGGATCGTGGTCTGGCGATCCTCGGGGCGTCGGGGGCCGGTCGCACCTCGGCGCTGCGGATGCTGGCCGCACAGGATCCGCAGGCGATCTGGATGCCGGATGATCTGGAGGCGGCGTGGGACGCTGTCAGCTCCTGGTCAGAGGGACACGCCCGTCTCCCGCGACTGGTCCTCTGCGATGACATCGATCGGAGAACGGCCGAGCTGCCGCCGGAGTACGCGCAGGAGTGGCTGCGCCGGGTGGAGGCGCTCGTCAGGAGCGGCCGCGAGACGACCTTCGTGATCACCGCGACGCGCTCCGCCGGTGGCATCGGGCGTCTCCTGGAGTCGATGCCTCGACGAGCGCTTCTGAGGATGTCGAGTCGTGTGGAGCATCTGGCTGCCGGGGGAGAGTCAGCGGGGTTCCTCGCGGACCGTCCGGCGGGCCGTGCGCGCATCGGGGAAAGGGAGGTGCAGTTCGCCTGGGTGGAGGACATTGACTCGGCGCTGTCGCCGCCGCCGGTTCCGCGATGGAGTCCAGGGCAGGCGGACTCCGGAATCGTGAGTCCCGCCGCCTCGCAGGTGGTCGCACGTCTGCGGACGGAGTATCCCGAGCGAGAGGTCATGATGGTCCAGCCCGGCGGACGCACGGAGCGAAGCGGAGCTCTCCTGGTGGCCGACGCCGAGACCTGGCAGCGCCATCCGGCAGAGTGGAGACGTGTGCGCGCGGAAGGCGAGGTGCTGTTCCGTGCCGAGAACCCTGTGGACCTGCGGCAGCTCACCGGCGTGCGTGATCTGCCCCCGTACGCACGCGCGCATGCCGGCAGGGCATGGTCGATGCGGGCCGAGGGGCCCGCCCGACGTGTGATCGTCCCTGCTTTCGCTCCGATGGCCGGGCAGCGCGTCGGGCAACAGGCAGCGCACCTCACCCGAAGGCAGAGGCGTGCCGACCGTTCGGGCGGGGGATCCGGGTCGTGATCGACCTCCGCCGGCTGGGTGGGATCAGACGATCAAAGCCCGGCGCCGGGGCGGATGACGCCCACTTCGGTACCGCCACCGAGCACCAAGAGCGGAAGAGCGGCGGACAGGTCGGCGACATCGGCCTCGCTGACGGCACCCGCGCGAGCGAGCAGGGTCGCGGCGACGATCGTGGACGCCCGCGACGCACCATCGAGCATCTTGAGGCCGACGGTCGTGCCGTTCGGTGCGACCATCACCATGACGCCTTCGGCTCCGCCCTTGGTGAACACTCCGAGCTTCTCGATCGCGACGGTGTCAGGACGACCGGGGCCCTCGATGGTCCACGGGTTCTCGCGGACCGCGCGCACGAGGGATCCGGCCACACGGTGCAGGGCGAACGGCGAGCGGTCGGATGCGGTGCCGATGCGGTGGATCGAGCGGGTGAGCCCGGTGAGGGTCAACGCGTACACGGGGGCGCCGCAGCCGTCGATGGCCGTGTGGGCGACCTTCTCGCCGGTCAGGCGCTCGATCACGTCGCGGATGTGTGCCTGAAGGGGGTGCGCCGCATCGAGGTAGCCGTCCGTCGCCCACCCGGTCGCGACGCAGGCGCGCAGCATCGCCGCGTGCTTGCCGGAGCAGTTCATCCGCACGCGAGCTGGTTCGCCGTGCTCTCGCACCATCTCGTCCCGGGTGGCGGTGTCACTCGGCCATGCGGGCGGGCAGCCGAGGTGATCCTCGGTGAGACCGCCCTCGGTGAGCATGTCGCGCACCGTGTTCGCGTGACGATCCGTTCCGACGTGGCTCGCCGTCGAGAGTGCCAACTGCTCGCCCTCCAGCACGGCGCCGGCAGTGATGCAGGCCACGGCCTGCAGAGGCTTGAGACTGGAGCGCGGAAGGATCAGCGCGTCGGCGTTGCCGTGACGCGCGATCACCTCGCCGTCAGCGGACAGCACGACGGCCGCGCCCGCATGGCGGGACTCGATGAAGCCGCTGCGCTCCACGACGGCGAGTTCGACGGATTCCTGAACGGTGAGAGTCTCCAGCACCGGACCAGCCTACCGTCGGTGCTCGCCGCGACCCCCTCCGCGCCGGCGCGTGCCGCTGTCGCACACCGGTGGCAGACTGGGCAGATGGCTGCACACCCCACACCTCACGTCCTCGGCGAGCACCACTATGCACTCACGTCCACCTGGACGGGCAATGCCGGCTCGGGAACCAGCGGGTATCGGGACTATCGGCGGGATGTGACGATCGAGGTGCAGGGTAAGCCCGATCTGCTCGCGTCGGCAGACAAGCCGTTCCGGGGCGACTCTGCACGGTGGAACCCGGAAGACCTCCTGCTCGCATCGCTCTCGGAGTGCCATCTGCTCTCGTATCTGCACGCGTGCGTCACCGCCGGCGTCGTCGTCGTGTCGTATCGCGATCAGGCGACCGGGCTCATGCGCGAGAACGGTGCAGGCGGTGGCGCCTTCGTCGAGGTGATGCTGCGTCCCGAAGTGGTGGTCGCCGATGCGTCGATGGTGGAGGCTGCAGAGCGCGCCCACGCGCAGGCGAACGAGTGGTGCTTCATCGCCAATTCGATGAACTTCCCCGTGCGTCACGAGGCGACGGTCACCGCCCAGGCGTGAGCGTGCCGCCGAGCCGGGCGGACGGCTCGATCAGCGGCGCTCGTGCGGGAGCGCCTGGATGATCTTCTCGATCGTGCCCTGCGCCGGTGCTTCGTTGTACGCGCCGGCGAGCTCCTGACCGGAGAGGCCATGGATCGCCGCCATGATCTCGTCGGTGGCGAGGCGTCGAGCCCGTCCACTGGTCGCCGGACCGTGGGGGGAGAGGTCGAGCGGTTCACCGAACCGCACCGTGATGCGCTCTTTGAGCGTCGGCATCTTCGCTCCGACGGGCATGACCTTGTCGGTGCCGACGAGACCCACCGGGACGACGGGGGCCCCGGTCTGGAGCGCGAGGAACGCGACGCCGGTGCGTCCCTTGTAGAGTCGACCGTCCGTCGAGCGGGTGCCCTCGGGATACAGAGCCACTGTCAGCCCCTCGTCGAGGAGCTGGCGCTGCAGATCCAGCGCGTCGAGAGCCGCCTGACCGGCGCCCCGTCGCACGGGGATCGCCCCGATCGACTCGAAGAAGGTCTTGCTCATCCAGCCGCGGAAGCCGGTGCCCTCGAAGTAGCTCGACTTCGCGAGGAAGTGCACGGGACGTGGTGCCGCCACGGGGATCGCGATCGAGTCGATGAACGAGAGATGGTTGCTCGCGAAGATCACCGGGCCGGTGGGGGGAACGTTCTCCCGGCCTTCGATCCGTGGCCGGTAGACGATCCGGGCGAGGGGAGTGATTAGACTGCGTCCGAGCGTGTACGTGAATCCGGCGTGACGAGGCTTCGCAGTCTCTTCAGGCGAGGATTCGGGCTCGACGGACTGCTCAGAGGTCATCAGAGCAGGTTACTCCGGGATTCATGCCTTCGCTGGAATGAAGAATCGCGCCGCGTCTCCCAGCGCGGCCAAAGGGGAATAGGGGAGGATGGAGTGTCCCGATCGCGATCCAGAGGTCTCACTGTGCGCAAGCGTCCGCTCATCGTCCTGTCCACCGTCGCTGCGGCGACCCTTCTGCTGGCAGGATGCTCCGGCACCTCCTCGCCCGAGAGCTCGAGCACTCCCGAGCCGACGGCGTCGAGCAGCTGCGCCCTCGACGCGCAGCCCGGCGCGACCTCCGACGCTGTCGTCGTCGACGGTGAAGGTGCCGACGCGAAGGTGACCGTGCCCGCCGACGCGCCGTTCGCGGGTGTCGAGCGCACGATCGTCGCCGCGGGTGACGGCGACGACATCGGCGTCGGCGACCTGGTCTCGGTGCAGTACCAGATCGTGGACGCGACCTCCGGTGAAGTACTGGATTCCTCCGCACGCGGCGAAGAGGGACTTATCCCCGTCCTGCTCGACACGAACCAGTCGTCGCTGTTCGTCGCAGCGCTCGAGTGCGAACCGGTCGGCTCCCAGGTCGTGCTCGCTCTGCCCGGCAGCGTTCTCGGCGAGGGCGCCAGCAACGTCGTCGTCTACGCCGAAGCGATCGAGCACCTTCCCGAGGTCGCCACCGGCACCCCGGTCGACCCGACTCCCGGGTTCCCCACCGTTGAGCTCGACGATGACGGTGCCCCGACCATCACCATCCCCGACGGCGACGCCCCCGCGAAGACGGAGATCGCGATCCTCAAGCAGGGCGACGGCGCGACCGTCGGTGCCGGCGACCTCGTCGTCGTGCAGTACCGCGGTGTCAAGTGGTCGGACGGCGAGGAGTTCGACTCCAGCTGGAGCCGGGACGCGACCCCCTCGCAGTTCCAGACCAGTGGCGTCGTGACAGGCTTCCGCCTCGCGCTCGAGGGCCAGAAGGTCGGCTCGCAGGTCATCGTCGTGATGCCCCCGTCCGATGGCTATGGAGCGACCGAGGGCCACGAGCTCCAGAAGGAGAGCCTCGTGTTCGTGGTCGACATCCTCGCCACGACTCCCGTCTCGCAGTAGCAGCGGCGGGACCGAGGGCGTGCCATAGGCTGGCGGCATGCGTCGCATCATCGTCCTCGGTTCCACCGGCTCCATCGGCACACAGGCGCTCGACGTCATCCGAGCCAATCCCCGACGATTCGAACTCGTGGGGCTCGCTGCCGGGAGCAACCGCCAGATGCTCGACGAGCAGGCGACGCAGTTCGGAGTCGAGAACACGGCGCTCGGCGCCGATGAGGCCGAGCAGCTGGTTCGTGACGTCGAAGCCGACGTCGTGCTCAACGCGATCACGGGTTCGATCGGTCTCGGCTCCACATTGGCAGCGCTGAAGGCCGGTCGCACATTGGCGCTGGCGAACAAGGAGTCACTGATCGTCGGTGGCCAGCTGGTGCTCGCGGCGGCCGCACCGGACCAGATCGTGCCCGTCGATTCCGAGCACTCCGCGCTGGCTCAGGCGCTGCGCAGCGGCACCCATGCGGAGGTCCGGCGACTGGTCGTCACCGCGTCAGGCGGCCCGTTCCGCGGGCGCTCGAGGGCCGATATGGAGTCGGTGACTCCTGCCGAGGCGCTGGCGCATCCGACGTGGGACATGGGCCGCATGGTCACCACGAACTCCTCGACACTGGTCAACAAGGGCCTCGAGGTCATCGAGGCGCATCTGCTCTTCGACATCCCTTATGAGGACATCGACGTCGTCGTGCACCCGCAGTCGGTCGTGCACTCCATGGTCGAGTTCATCGACGGGTCCACCATCGCGCAGGCCTCCCCGCCGGACATGCGCCTGCCGATCTCACTCGGCCTCGACTGGCCGAACCGCGTCGGGGGCGTCGGGCGACCGCTCGACTGGACCACCGCGACGTCCTGGAACTTCGAGCCGCTGGACAACGAGGCCTTCCCCTCGGTCGCGCTCGCGAAGGCGGTCGGGCGTGCCGGCGCGACATTCCCTGCGGTGTACAACGCCGCGAACGAACAGGCCGTCGACGCGTTCCACGAGGGACGGCTCTCGTTCCTCGGCATCGTCGACACGATCGCTCGCGTGGTGGATGCCCATGAGCCTCCCGACGCGCTCACGGTCGAGTCATTGGCCGCAGCCGAGATCTGGGCGCGCCAGAAGGCGGACCGGCTGATCGCTGCCGGGGCCTGAGGCCGGCTCAGTCCTCGTCGGGGTAGGGGACGGGCCAGCGCGAATCCGGCACCGGCCATCCCGCTGCGCGCAGTGCGCGGCGCGCGAGCTCTCGCGCGGAGTACGGGGTGCGCACGCCACGGATGTCGCGGTAGTCCTGGTGTCCGGGTCCTGCCCACAGGATCGCGTCGCCATCGCCGACGAGTCCGACCGCGGCGACGATCGCGCGCTCCGGCGGTGAGTACTCGTGGATCTCCGCGTCGGGGCGTGCCGTGCGGGCGCCGGAGATGAGGGTGGCCCTGATTGACTCGGGATCTTCGAAGCGGGGGTGGTGGTCGGTGACGACGAGGATGTCGCTTCCCTCCACGGCCGTGCGGGCCATGTCGAAGCGCTTGCTGGCATCACGGTCGCCGTCGGCGCCGAACAGCATCAGCACGCGGCCAGGGGTGACGCGGCGGACGGCGGCGAGAGTCTTCTCGAAAGCGTCCGGGGAGTGGCCGAAGTCCACGAAGACCGCGGGGCCGGTGTCACCCGAGACGAGCTGCGTGCGACCGGGCAGATAGGCGCGGATGCCTCCGTCGCGATCGAGAGCCTCGGCGATGCGCTCCCAGGTATACCCGCCTTCGAGCAGCATCACGATCGCGAGTGCCGCATTGGCCGCCATGTGCGGCCCGATCACGGGAACGGTCGTGGTGAGGGATCCGAGCGGTCCGGTCATGGTGAAGGTCGTGCCGGCTGCGCGTTCCTCGTCGATCACGACGACCCAGTCCGCGCTCTCCGCGACGGCGGGGTCGGCGGCGATCGACGGCGTGCCCACGGTGACCACGGGGATCTCGGCGCGATCCACCACGATCGTGCCCGACGGCGAGTCGAGGCAGATGACGCCGCGCGTGGAGAGATCCGGACGGAACAGGGGCAGCTTCGCCTCGAAGTACTCCTCCATGTCGGCGTAGTCGTCGAGGTGGTCGTGACTGAGGTTCGTGAATCCGGCGACATCGAAGTGCATGCCGTCCACACGATGACGGGACAGTGCCTGCGCGCTCACCTCGACAGCCACGGCCTCGACGGCGCGCTCGCGCATGAGAGCGAGGAGCGCGTGGAACTCGGATGCCTCCGGCGTGGTGAGGCGCGAGACGATCACCTCGCCGGCGATGTGACGCTCGGCGGTCGAGGAGAGCCCGGTGACGACACCGATCTGGTCGAGGATGCCTTCGAGCAGATGCGAGACGCTCGTCTTGCCGTTCGTCCCGGTGGTCGCGAACAGCAACGGCAGCGGGTCGTCGGAACCTGTGCCGTACACCCAGGCGCTGAGATCGCCGAGCACACCGCGGGGGTCGTCCACGACGATGATCGGCAGCCCGGCGTCCTGGGCGATCGCGGCACCTGCGTCATCCGTGATGATCGCGACGGCGCCCTTCTCGGCTGCTGCCGGGGCGAAATCCGCTCCATGGCGGTTGACGCCCTGGATCGCGACGAACGCCTCGCCGGCGCGGAGATCCGCGGTGGCGAGCGTGATGCCGGAGACGGTGATACCCGTCACATCGCCGCGCACGTCGCGGGCGAATCGGGAGACGAGTTCGGACAGCTCACGCCGGGGCGGGTTCGCGGGGCGGAGCACGGGAGGCAGGCTCGGTTGTTGTTCAATCGACATGTCGCATCCATGATCTCATGTCGACGCCGAGATCCCGGTGCGGCACGTCCCCTCACCCGGACACGACCGGAGAGGGGACGTGCCGGACGGTCACGACCTGCGTCGGTAGGCGAGGACGGACACCACCAGTGCCGCGAGGCCGGCGACGAGGCCACCGGCGCCGAGGATCATCCCCCAGGGGCTCTCCGCAGCGGCCGCGGGATACTCGGCGGCGGCGTCCGCACCGTGGGTCGCGTCATCACCATGGCCGGTCCCCGTCGCCGCGGCCACCGTCACCACGGGAGCGGGCGCATCCAGACTGTGCGGATCCTCGCCGTTCTCCGCGATCTGGGTCCATTCGGTGGTGCCGTCGACGCACTTCTGCTCGACGGGGAACGCCAGCGAGTCCGGGGTGTCCTCATCCAGCCCGACGCCCATGCTCACGGCACCGCGGAGATCGGTGGGAACCGGGGAGAGCGCGGTGTAGGTCACTGCGGACACCAGGCCGTCTTCGCCGCGTTCGACGTCGATCGTCCAGTCTCCGTCGAGGGTCGGCGACACAGAGGCGAGCCCTTCGGGCATCGTGATGCGCAGGGCGGTCGTGGGCGAATTCTCGCACCCGTGCGAGAACGCGAACGTCAGAACGCCGTGGTCCCCGGCGACGAGCTGGTCGGGGGAGACGGTGACATGAGCACTCGCCATGGTCGGTACGGCGACGGCGAGCAGTGCTCCTCCGGCGATGGCGGCCGCCACGCGGGCGAACCTGTGCGAGCGTGCGGGGGTGGGGGAAAAGGTGGAACGGGACATGTGCTTCTCTCCTGCGTCAGGGGTGGCGGGCGCGCCGAGGGCACGCTTCCGCGGGGAAGGCGTCCTCGGGATGAGGACGCCGCTCGTGCGGCGGATCAGCCGCGCAGGAGAGCGGGGGGACCGCGCCGAGAGACGGCGGCGGTGAGAGCGGTGTCGGTGAGGGCGACGAGCGTCGAGACGAGGCGAGACGGTCGGCGATGTTCGGGCGGGGTGACGAGCGGCACGGAGCCCAGGAGGGCCTGCACCCAGTCAGCGACCGTCTGGAGCAACGATTCGCCGTGCCAGAGCAGGAACAGGGTGAGTGCTGCGGCGACCACGTGCGCGCCCAGCATCGCGGCACTCGGAGCCGGAAGAGAGGACAGGGCGCCCAGTTGTGAGAGATCCAGATGATGCGAGTACGCACCCGACGCGGTCACTCCGCCGACGGTCGGCGCGCCGAGCACCTGGAACACGACGTGGAACGCCGCCTGCGTGACCAGGACGGTCGCGGCCGTCCGGATCCGAGAGCGCCGCACCCCGATCAGCACTGCCGACAGCGGGGTGATCAGAGCCGACACGGCGAGGATGAGCAGCGGATGCGGAGCATCGCCACCGCCGATCGTGTGCGAGACGGCGGCGATCAGTGTGGCGGCGGCGGAGACGACGATGGCACGCATCAGTCGCAGCTGCCGAGAGGTCACGGAACAACACTACGGGTGCCGGGCGGATTCCTAGACGCGGCGCTGTAGCGTGAGCAGGTGGAAATCCTGCTCTATGTGGGTGGCATCCTGTTCATGCTGATCGGCCTCGGCCTTTCGATCGGTCTGCACGAGGTCGGCCATCTCGTCCCCGCGAAGCTCTTCGGCGTGCGCGTCGGCCAGTACATGATCGGCTTCGGGCCGCGCCTGTGGTCGAAGCGTATCGGGGAGACGGAGTACGGTTTCAAGCTGCTCCCAGTGGGCGGTTTCATCTCGATGTCGGGCATGTACCCGGCCTCCAGCGGAACGGGGCCGGCCAAGGGCGTGTTCCGAGCCCTGATCCAGGACGCGCGTTCCGCGAACGACGAGACGATCGCGGAAGGTGCAGAGGACCGCGTCTTCTACCGCCTCCCCGTCTGGAAGCGCGTGATCGTGATGCTGGGCGGCCCGCTGATGAACCTGATCCTCGCGGTCGTGATCTTCACGGTGATGCTCTCCGGCATCGGGCTTCAGCAGGGCACGACCACGATCGCCTCCGTCAGCGAGTGCGTCGTGCCTTCGGGCTCCACCCAGACCGAATGTGGACCCGATGATCCCGCCACGCCCGCGGCCGAGGCCGGCATCATGCCCGGCGACGTCCTGGTGTCGATCGACGGCACTCCGGTCTCGACGTTCTCCGAAGCGACCGCGATCGTGCAGGCCGCGCCGGGGAAGACGCTCGACCTCGTCGTCGAGCGCGACGGCGCGCAGCAAACCCTGCGCATCACCCCGGTCGCCGCCGATCGCACCCTCACGGACGCGAGTGGCCAGCCCCTCCTGGATGACCAGGGCGCACCGGTCGTCAAGAAGGTCGGCTATGTCGGAATGGGCGCCCAGATGGGTTTCGTGCCGCAGCCTTTGACTGCGGGCGTGGAGATGACGGGGGACACCGTCGCGCGCGTCGGCTCGCTGATCGTCACGCTCCCCGTCCGCCTCTGGGACGTCGGAGTGGCACTCGTCACCGGCGGGGAGCGCGACCCGAACGGGCCGCTCAGCGTCGTCGGCGTCGGTCGTCTCGCCGGTGAGGTCGCCGCCACGGAAGCTCCGGTGCTGAACCGGATGTTCGGGCTGCTGGGGCTGCTCGGGTCCCTCAACGTCGCGCTGTTCGTGTTCAACCTGATCCCGCTGCTGCCGCTCGATGGAGGTCACATCGTGGTCGCGCTGTGGGAGGGGATCAAGAGGGCCTGGGCGAAGCTCTTCCGTCGCCCCCCGCCCGCTCCCGTCGACGCCACCAAGCTGGTGCCGCTCACCGTGATCGTCGCGACACTGCTCATCGCGATGGGCGCGTTGCTGATCGTCGCCGACCTGTTCCGACCGGTCGACATCCTCGGCTGATCGTCGCCGCGGGAGGCAGCGGGCGCTCAGGCGAACGCGTGCGAGACCAGACGCTTCAGCGTGCGGATGCCGTCGCGCGACAGGATCGACTCCAGGTGGCCCTGCACCGAGGCGAAGCTATCGCCGCGGAGGGCGTACACGTCTCCTGTCGCGGCGTCGGCTGAAACCTCGGCGCCCGCCACCGCGGTCGTCCCGGGGGCGACGCGTGCGGTGAAGGTGTTGTAGAAACCGATCGATGCGTCTTCGCCGAACACCGGAACCGACTTCTGGAGTCCCTGGTGCGGGGCGTCCAGAGGCGTCAGGGAGATGCCGAGCCGGTCGCTGAGGATCTGGTGGCTCAGGCACACCGCGAGCAGCGGCCGGTGCGCGTCCGCTCGGCGTGCGACGACGGCGCGCATCCGGGCGATCCGGGGGTTCTCGGTGTCGCGCGGGTCACCGGGGCCCGGTCCCGCGACGACGAGATCGGCGGCATCGAGTTCGGCATCCGTCACATCGCTCCAGGGGGCGATCGTGACATCGAGCCCGAGATGGCGCAATTGATGCGCGAGCATGGTGGTGAAGCGGTCTTCGGCATCCACGACGACGGCGGTGCGCCCCTGGAACGGTCCGTCCGCGTCCTCACCCTGCGGGTTCAACCAGAAGTCCGCGAGGCGCGAGTTGCGTGATGACAGCAGCGCGGCGATCGTCGGGTCATCGGCCAAGGCGACCTCGGCGGCGGGAGCATCCGCATCGCTGCGCGCCTCGGCCGCACGGTCGCGGTCGATGGCGCCGATGGCGCCGAGCACGCCGGCGGCCTTCCCATGGGTCTCGCTGACCTCACCCAGCGGATCCGAGTGACGCACCAACGTCGCGCCGACCGGCACGCGCAGTGCGCCACCCTGCACATAGACGGTCCGGATGAGGATCGGCGCGTCGAGGTCGTGCCCCCCGTCCGCGTTCGGCGTGAAGAGAGCCGCCACGCCCGAGTAGTAGCCGCGGGGCTGACGCTCGTGCCGACGGATGACGGCACAGGCGTTCTGCATGGGCGATCCGGTGACCGTGGGGGCGAACATCGTCTCGCGCAGAATGTCCCGCGGATCGAGCTTGCTGCGGCCACGCAGCATGTACTCGGTGTGAGTGAGTCGCGACATCTCCTTGAGGTGCGGGCCCGTGATCCGTCCGCCGTCCGAGCAGACCGCGCTCATCATCTTGAGTTCCTCGTCGACCACCATGAACAGCTCCTCGGTCTCCTTGGTGGAGGAGAGGAACTCGACGAGCGTCTCGCGTGTCGAGCCGCCGGCAGGGTGGCGGAAGGTGCCCGAGATGGGGTTCATGGTGACGACGCCGCCGCGTGCGACGACGTGCGCCTCCGGGCTCGCGCCGACCGCGATGTGGTCGGGCGTGAAGACCGCGAAGGTCCAGTACGCGCCGCGCTCGTGAGTGAGCAGTGCACGGAACCAGGTCAGCGCCGCGGTGCGATCATCGACGTCGATCCGCGCGGTGAAGTCGCGTCGGATCACGAAGTTGGCGCCCTCGCCACGGCCGATCTCGTCGGCGATGACCCTCTCGACGATCGCGGCGTACTCCTCATCGGCGATGTCGAAGCCGGCGTCCTGCAGCGGCACGGGGGTGGCAGGCAGCGCGTCGATCAGCGCGGGCGTCGGAAGGGTCAGATGCTCGTCGACGACGATGCAGCGCAGGGGAGCGCCGTCATCCTGTGCCACGAAGCCGCGCTCGCGGACCTGGCGGTACGGGACGAGCGCGAAGACCTCGCGGGGCGTGCCGTCGATCGTCAACGGGATGTCGGCGAGGAGATCGACATCGACGACCTCTCCGGAGAGCAGCTCGACGGAGTCGGCGCCGTCGCGTGCGATCAGCACGAAGGAAGCGCTCGGGTCGGCGCTGAGCTCGGCGAGTCGTGAGAGGGTCATCGATGTCTCCTGTGCAGGGCTCCGGCTCGGCTCAACGAAAAGACCGCCCCGGAGGCGGTCTGGATTCGTGGGAACGCGAACACACCGCCTAGGAGGCGGGCCACCAGGTCTGGTTCGCGAGCATGGGCCGAAACTACCACATGGGGCACGGCCTTCCCGGGCGCGTGACGTCGCACGACTGCACCCGACATCCAGCCTGTGTGCATCCGGGCGGCGTAGTCTGGAGGGGTGCCAGCAGTGAATCTTGGGATGCCGAAGATCCCCGAAGTCCTCGCCCCTCGCCGTAAGACTCGCCAGATCAAGGTGGGCAAGGTGCTCGTGGGCGGTAACGCGCCCGTGAGCGTGCAGTCCATGACGACCACGAAGACGACCGACATCAACGGCACTCTGCAGCAGATCGCCGAGCTCACGGCGTCCGGCTGCGAGATCGTCCGTGTCGCCGTGCCGCATCAGGATGACGCGGACGCCCTCAAGATCATCGCGATGAAGAGTCAGATCCCCGTGATCGCCGACATCCACTTCCAGCCGCGGTACATCTACACCGCGATCGATGCCGGGTGCGGCGCGGTCCGGGTGAACCCGGGCAACATCCGCGAGTTCGACGGCAACGTCGGCAAGATCGCCGAGGCGGCCAAAGCCGCCGGCGTCTCGCTGCGCATCGGCGTGAACGCCGGCTCCCTCGACCGTCGCATTCTCGAGAAGTACGGCAAGGCCACCGCCGAGGCCCTCGTGGAGAGTGCGGTCTGGGAGGCGTCGCTGTTCGAGGAGCACGATTTCCACGACTTCAAGATCTCGGTCAAGCACAACGACCCGATCGTCATGGTGAAGGCCTACCGCCAGCTCGCCGAGCGGGGCGACTGGCCGCTGCACCTCGGTGTCACCGAGGCGGGGCCCGCCTTCCAGGGCACGATCAAGAGCGCTACGGCGTTCGGCATCCTGCTCGGCGAGGGCATCGGCGACACGATCCGCGTCTCCCTCTCCGCGCCTCCCGCGGAAGAGGTGAAGGTCGGACACCAGATCCTGCAGTCGCTCAACCTGCGCGAACGCAAGCTCGAGATCGTGTCCTGCCCGTCGTGCGGGCGTGCCCAGGTCGATGTCTACACGCTCGCGGAAGACGTCACCGAGGGTCTCAAGGACATGACCGTCCCGCTGCGCGTCGCCGTGATGGGATGCGTGGTGAACGGCCCGGGCGAGGCTCGTGAGGCCGACCTCGGCGTCGCCTCCGGCAACGGCAAGGGGCAGATCTTCGTCAAGGGCGAGGTCATCAAGACCGTCCCCGAGGCCGAGATCGTCGCCACGCTGATCGAAGAGGCGAACCGCATCGCGGCGGAGATGGGTCCCGACGCCACGGTCGGCACCGCCCAGGTCATCACGGTCTGAGCGAGTTCCATGCCTGCCACTCTCGTGACCTTCGCCGACGGATCCGTCATCGGGGAAGGCATCGTCACCCGTGTCGAATCCTCCTCCGAGGGGATGATCGTCGTGGTCGATGCGACGCCCTTCCACCCGGTTGACCACACGTGGCCGGATCAACCCGGGGATTCCGGCGCTCTCGTGGTCGGAGGCGCGCAGGTGGCGGTCGCCGAGGCGCTCATGGCTGCCATCAGCGACGAGGGCGACTTCGCCGTCGGCGCCGACATCCCGGTGAAGCGCGGCGCCGAGGGATGGACCTGGCTCGTCGGACATCGGGTGGACGGCGACGTCCCCTCGACGCTGGCCGCAGGCACGGCCGTGCGACTCGAGGTGGATGCCGCGCACCGCGCCGGCCTGAGCCGGGGGCACACGGCGTGCCACCTGGCTTCACTCGCGCTCGATCTCGCCGTCGCCGACCTGTGGCGCAAGGACCCCGGAGCCGATGCGCTCGGAAACCCTGACTTCGAGGCGCGCGCGAACCAGTCCAGCCGCATCCACGAAGACGGCAGTGTCGATGAGTACCGTCTCGGCAAGAGTCTGCGACGCGCGGGGTTCGACACCGAGACGTTCGCCGCGACCCTGGCGGAGCGAGAGGCCACCATCAACGCGCAGCTCTCGGCGTGGGTGGCTTCGGCCGCGACCAGTCGGATCGTGACCGAAGGCCCCACGATCGTGGATCGCCGCCGCTGGCACTGCGCGCTGCCCGACGGGGAAGCCGTCATCCTGTGCGGAGGAACGCATGTCGCCTCGCTCGCCGAGTTCCACTCGATCTCCGTGGCTCTCGATCTCAGCGACCCGCAACTCCTCGTGATGACGACCACGGCCACCCCCGCGGCCTGATCCTCCGGAGAGTCACCACATCGCGCGCAGGACGCGTTCGGCATCGGCCACCGTCAGGCCGTTGCGGCTGGCGGCATCGGCCAGCGCGCGGGCCGCATCCGCGACCTCCTGTGACACGGCCGTGGCCGCGCGGCTCACGCGCGTGCCCGCACCGGTCCGTGAGACGACGAGTCCGTCCTCCTCGAGCTGGCGATAGGCCTTCGCCACTGTTCCGGGGGCGATTCCGAGATCGGAGGCGAGCTGGCGGACCGAAGGCAGGCGTTCATCCGCCGCGAGTCGTCCTGTCGTGATAAGGCCGCGGAGCTGGCTGTGCACCTGTTCCGCCGGCGTGCCGCCGGTCGGCGTGAGCGCGATGATCATGAGGCGGATGCGGTGAGGGGAGCCGGCTGCCGAGCGGGGCTGGGGATCGCGGTGAGCGCGATGACGATCCACATCGTGAGGCCGGCGACCAGGGCGAGGACGCCGCACCAGTCCAATGTCGGACCGAGAGCCGCGAACGGCGGGGTGACCGAGACCGCGCCCAGTTCCGTGGTCGTCGTGCTGCCGAGCAGCGAGGCGGTGCCCCCCAGCGACCGGAGCACGACCGAGAGGTGGATGAGCAGCGCACCGCAGGCGGCGCGGCCGATGTTCGCTGCGCGGAGACGCCGCATGGCGGCATCCTGCTGCGGGTCTTCGCCCCATGCCGGGCGGGGGATGAGCGCCCAGGCTCCGGCGGTCACGACCAGCAGGGCGGCGACGCCCGTGAGCGCGGGGACGGAGTAGTGCCAGCCGTAGATGCCCGTGCCCATCTCGGTGCCGGTGGTCCCGATCGAGATGGTGTAGGTCGTGAAGCGTCCTTGCTCGTCGAGTGTCGACGCGTTGCCGGCAGCGACCGAGAGGATCGTGATGATCGCCGTGACCGCCAGCGCCGTGATGATCCAGCGCGGCGAGACGAAGGACATGACCGTCCGCCGGGAGATCTGCGCCACCGCCCCGCGGCGCCGCGATGCCGGAGGGACGGCGAGGAGGACCACGGCGGCGATGCCGAGCAGCAGCGGTGCCATCGCCCGAACATCGAGGTCGAAGAAGCCGAGCGGCGGGATGGCGAACGGGAGCCACACCAGCGCGGCCGTCGCCACGGCAGGAACGCCGCCTGCCGCGACCGTGAGCCAGGAGGCCGGTGCGCCGAGTCGGGGGAGCGGAGGCAGATTGATCAGGCGGATGCCGATGGCCACGATCACGGCGACCGCGATCGGAGCGGAGGCGAGCAGCAGGATGGTGAGCATCGCTCCTCCAAATGTCTTAGTTCATTGATACAAAATGTATCAGTTGATCAACACATATGGCTAGTGCGCGTCCGCTCCATACCGAGCCGGATCAGATCTCGAACTCGACCTCGCCACGACTGATGTCGGCGCGGGCGACTCGGAGGCGGACCACCTCTCCCGGGTTCGCCCCGACGGGCACCGGAGCGGAAGCCGTCACAGCCGGCTCCGCGATCTGGATCGTGGCCCGCTCGCCACGCAGCTCGATCACCGTCGCTTCGATCGTGGAACCGACGAGAGGGGTGAGCAGGGCGGCCTCCACGGCATTGATCGTCGCGGAGTTCAATCGGGAGGCGCGCTGGCCCGATTCCTGCATGAGCGCCGGCAGCTCGGCGAGCGAGTCTCGCGCCCAGGACGGTGCCGCCTCTCCGCGTGACACCGCGAGGCAGATGGCCAGCGACCAGCGATCCACCAAGCGGCGCAGGGGCGCGGTCGCATGGGCGTAAGGGGCGCCGATCGCGGCCTGCACCGTGGCCGACGGCGCCGCGCCGTCGAAGGCCACGTAGCCCGCGCCGCGGAACAGCATCGATGCCGCTTCGAGCACAGGGAGCGTCAGTGGATCGGCGCGGTCCAGGCCGCGAAGATACTCGCCGTAGTCGCCTGATGTCCACGGGCGTCCGAGCGCCTCGGTCTGATGCCGGAAGGCGTCGAAGGACTTCTCATCCGGCTGCGGCATGGTGCGCAGGATGCCCACGCCGGCATCGAGCATCAGCGAGGCCGCGGCCATGCCGGTCATCAAAGACAGTTGCGCATTCCACTCCTCGACCGGCAGAGGCCGACGTCGTTCGATCGCGTAGGCCCCGTCCTCCGTGCGGATGACCTCCTCATCGGGGAGGTTCAGGCTCGCTCCTCCGCGCAGTCGCTCCTGCTCGATGCGCAGTGCCCCCACCTCGGGGAGGAGCGTCCAGGGGCCGTCCTCACCGCGATCCAGCGCGGCTTGAGTCGACACGTAATCCAGCTGGGCGCGGGAGCGGATGAGGGCCCTTTCGAGCCGGAAGTCCGAGACCGTGCCGATCTCGTCGAGGGCCAACGTCCACACCAGTGCCGGGCGATCCACCTCTGCCAGCAGAGAGGCCCGATCCTCACTCAGCACCCGCGGATGCAGGGGGATCGACCCATCCGCGGCATACAGCGTCTGACCGCGACGCCGTGCCTCGGCATCGACCGCGCCTCCGGGGGTGATGAACCCGGGGACGTCGGCGATCGCGTACCGCGCCGTATATCCGCCCGACCGTCGTTCCAGGTGGAAGGCCTGGTCGAGGTCTCGCGATCCCTTCGGGTCGAGCGTGGCGAACGGGATGTCTCGGAGGTCCAGCTCGGGCGCTGCGGCGCGAGAGGCCTCCGCCTCCGCACGCACCTCGGCGGAGAACTCCACAGGGGCATCCGAGGACTCCCTCAGGGCAGCCAGTGCTGAGGCGAGTTCCGTCTGCGCGGCGGAAGGAGCGACGTGCGATCGGCGCTGAGGCATGTTTCCCAGACTAGGCGCGCAACACGGCCCGTTCGCGGACGTGGCGCGTTAGCGTGGTGTCATGACCACTGCAGCTGCCAAGGCCCAGACCCTCGTCGGACTCTATGACGCTCCGGAGATCCTCCGTGTCGTGAACGTGTGGGATGTCGTATCCGCCCGCGCCGTCGCGGCTCTCCCCGAGACCCACGCGATCGCCACCGCGGGGCACGGTATCGCCGCCTCGTTCGGCTACGAGGACGGCACCACGCCCCGTGATCTCATGATCGACATGGTCGGTCGCATCGCAGCCTCCGTGCGTGTCCCCGTCAGCGCCGATCTCGACGACGGCTACGGAGACGCGGGGGAGACCACGCGTCTCGCGATCGGCGTCGGCGTCGTCGGCGCGAACATCGAGGACCGGCTCAAGCCGTTCGACGAGTCGGTCGCGGCCGTCGCAGCGATCGTGAAGGCAGCAGAGGCCGAAGGAGTGCCGTTCGCTCTCAACGCCCGCACCGACGCGTTCGTGCGTGCCGGCGGTCGCCCGGTGCAGGAGAGCATCGCGGACGCGATCCAGCGCGGACGCGCCTACATCGACGCCGGTGCGACCGCGGTGTTCGTCCCCGGGCTTCTGGACGCGAACGTGACCCGCCAGCTCGTCGAGGGCATCGGAGAGCGCAACGTCAGCGTCATCGGTGTTCCCGGTGCCCTCGCGGCATCCGAGTACGAGAAGATCGGCGTCGCACGCATCTCGTACGGCCCGCTCCCGCAGCGCGTGGCACTGACGGCGCTGCAGGAGCTCGCCGCGAGCCTGTACAAGGGCGGAGTGGTCCCCTCCGGACTCCCTGCGCTGAACTGATCACGAGCGACGAAGACGAGTGACCGCGGGTCAGTAGACTTGCTCCGTGGTCACTCGTCTATCGAACTTCTTCCTCCGTACGCTCCGTGAGGACCCCGCCGAAGCGGAGGTCATCGGGCACAAGCTCCTGATCCGCGCCGGATACATCCGCCGTCAGGCCGCAGGCATCTTCGCCTGGCTGCCACTGGGTCTTCGGGTCAAGTCGAAGATCGAGACCGTCGTGCGCGAGGAGATGGCTGCCGCCGGCGCCCAGGAAGTCCACTTCCCGGCCCTCATGCCGCGCGAGGCCTATGAGGCCACGGGGCGCTGGGAGGAATACGGCGACCTGCTGTTCCGTCTGCAGGACCGCAAGGGCGGCGACTACCTGCTGGCTCCGACGCACGAAGAGGCGTTCACGCTGCTCGTGAAGGACCTGTACTCCTCGTACAAGGATCTTCCCCTGACGATCTACCAGATCCAGGACAAGTACCGCGACGAAGCACGCCCGCGTGCCGGCCTGCTCCGCGGACGCGAGTTCACGATGAAGGACGCCTACTCCTTCGACTCCTCCGACGAGGGCCTCGAGGCCAGCTACCAGGCGCAGCGCGACGCATACGAGCGCATCTTCCAGCGTCTGGGTCTCGAGTACGTCATCGTGCAGGCGGATGCCGGCGCCATGGGCGGCTCGCGCAGCGAGGAGTTCCTGCACCCCACCCCGGTCGGTGAGGACACCTTCGTGCGCAGCGCCGGCGGCTACGCGGCGAACGTCGAGGCGTTCACGACCGCTGTGCCCGAGGCGATCGCCTTCGACGCCGACGCGGAGCCCGTCGTCTTCGACTCGCCGAACACCCCCACGATCGAGACGCTCGTCGTGCATTCGAACGCGGTGCTCGACGGTGAGTACACCGCCGCAGACACGCTGAAGAACGTCGTTCTCGCGCTCACGCACCTCGACGGTTCGCGCGAGCTGGTCATCGTCGGCATCCCCGGAGACCGTGAGGTCGACGAGAAGCGCGCCGAGGTCGCGTTCGCGCCCGCCGAGGTCGAGACGGCCACGGCCGACGACTTCGAGAAGAACCCGCTGCTCGTGAAGGGCTACATCGGCCCCTGGTCGCCCACCGGTGCCGTCCTGGGCGAGGAATCGGCGACGGGCATCCGCTACCTGGTCGACCCCCGCATCAGCGAGGGATCGAGTTGGATCACCGGCGCCAATCTCGACGAGAAGCACGCGCACTCCGTGGTCGCAGGCCGCGATTTCTTCGCCGACGGCATCGTGGAGATCGCGAATGTCCGTGCCGGAGATCCCGCGCCCGACGGTTCCGGTCCGGTCGAGCTCGCCCGTGGCATGGAGATCGGACACGTCTTCCAGCTCGGTCGCAAGTACGCCGAGGCGCTCGGCCTCAAGGTGCTGAACGAGAACGGCAAGCTCGTCACGGTCACGATGGGGTCGTACGGCATCGGCGTGACACGCATCCTGGCGATCATCGCCGAGCTGAACAACGACGACAAGGGTCTGATCTGGCCGGCATCCGTCGCACCGTTCGACGTGCAGGTCGTGGCCGCCGGCCGTGACCAGGTCGCGTTCGACGTGGCGCAGGACCTGGCAGCCCAGCTCGAGTCCTCCGGCCTCGACGTGCTCTACGACGACCGCCCCAAGGTCTCGCCCGGCGTGAAGTTCGGCGATGCCGAGCTGGTCGGCGTGCCGAAGATCGTGATCGTGGGCCGTGGTGCCGCCGACGGTCAGGTCGAGCTGTGGGATCGCGCGTCCGGCGACCGCGACGCGGTGTCGGTGGCTGAGGCGATCGAGCGGCTCTCGCGCCGCTGAGTCATGACAACCGGAACGCCGTGCCCGCCTTTCGCGGAGGGCACGGCGTTCTTGGTTCCGTCGTCGTGCGGGTGAACGGTCGCTGACCTCGGCGTTGCGACGACCGCCCTCTCCGCCGCTCGTGCCACGCTGGAGTCATGACCGACGAACCGCTGCCCGAAGCTCTCAGCGCCGAGATCAACGCCGCCCTCGATGAGGCCGGAGTCCACTCCGATCGCAGACTCGTGATGCGGATGCTGCGTACGGCGATCCTCCTGGGAGAGGACGGCGCCGACCGCCTCGACCTGAAGATCGCCTCGGCGGCACTGGCCGAGATGCGCGACGCGTTCCGTCTGTTCGCCCCGTTCCGTGGCGTGCCCAAGGTGACGGTCTTCGGCTCTGCGCGCACGCGCCAGGACGATCCGCTGTACCTGCAGGCGCGCGATGTCGCCGCGGTGCTGGCGCAGGACGGTTGGATGGTCGTCACGGGCGCGGGCCCGGGGATCATGCAGGCGGCCGCGGAGGGAGCAGGTCCTGAGCGCTCGCTGGGCGTCTCCATCCGACTCCCCTTCGAGGAGAAGGCCAACGGGCTGGTCGCGGGGCAGGACCACGTGGTCGCGATGAAGTACTTCTTCACCCGCAAGCTGATGCTGATCAAGGAGTCGCGCGGGTTCATCTGTCTTCCCGGCGGGTTCGGCACGCTCGACGAGATGTTCGAGCTGCTGACGCTCCAACAGACCGGCAAGGCCGAACCGATGCCGATCGTGCTGCTCGACGAACCCGGCGGCACGTTCTGGCAGGGGCTGCGACGCTTCATCGACCAGGAACTCGCGCCGGCCGGCGTCATCTCCGAGGGGGACTTCGATCGCGTCGTCATCACAGACTCCGTCGATGCCGCCCGCGATGAGATCACCGGATTCTGGTGGAACTACGACTCACTGCGATGGATCGGCGATGAGCTGGTCCTGCGTCTGCGCGTGGCGCCGACCGAGGCCGAGATCGACGACCTCAACGAGCGGTTCGCCTCGATGCTGGCATCCGGGCGGATCCGACGCGTCGAGCCGCGGCAGCCCGAGATCGCGGACGCCGATGTGCTCGAGCTGCCGCGTCTCGCTCTGCACCTGGAGCAGCGTCAGGTCGGGAACCTGTTCCGGCTGATCGGTGCGATCAACCAGCTGCCGTCTGCTGCTCCCGCGCGGTGATCCCGGCGGCGAAAGCCGCCAGGTCGACAGGGCGACCGAGGATCCGCTCCGCGGCACGGTGCCCGGAGTAGTACGCGGCGCCGACAGTGGCGGGCTCATCGCCCCAGGTCGCTTCTCCGGCGAAATGCAGCACCCCGTCGACCGGGCCGGCGAGGGCGTCATGGTCGTGGTGTGACGACCCCAGCGCGAGATGCGAGTAGGAGCCGATCGAGAACGCATCGTCGCCCCAGTGCGTGATCCAGTGAGCGACAGGTTCCCCCACGGCATCTCCGTACAACCGGCGCAACGCGGTCACCACATCGGCGACGACCTCTTCGTCCGGCAGGGCCTGCATGCGTCGTCCGAAGGGGCCGGCTGCGAACGTCAGCAGCGTCGGGATCCCACTGACCGCGGAGACGTCATACCAGGAGTGCCAGTGCTCCCCGGCTTCGCCCAGGGCCCGCAGCACGTAGCTCTCCGCGTTCCAGAAGCGTTCCGGGAACTGGAGGAAGATCTTGTTGAAGACGCCCATCCCGAGGCGATCGATCGGACCGGTGACGTCGTCGGGGAGAGCAGGATCGAACGCGATGCGGTCGGCCTTGAGCACGCCCAGCGGAACGGTGACGATGACACGCTCCGCCGTGAAGTCGCCCTGCGCGGTGGATACCGTCACCCCGTTAGCGGAGCGGCTGACCGCGGTGACGACGTGTTCGAGGCGGATGTCGAGACCGGCGCCGATGCGGCGGGGGAGTTCGTCGTATCCGCGGGGGAAGATGACCTCGTCTCCGTCGATCGCGTCCTCGTCGAGCCCGTGGGCGTCGAGGTCGCCGATCCACGCACCGCACTGCTCCTCGACCCGGTGGCGGAAGAACTCGCGGATCTCGTCGATGCGCTCGGGGGCGAATCCGCTGCGGTCGAGAGCGCGTTCGGTGACATCGAGGTAAGTGTCGCCGGGGGAGGAGGCGGCGATCTCCTCCGCGAGGGCGGCATCGGCGGCGGCGACGTCGGAGACCCACTGCGCTGTCTCTGCGGCATCCAGGGGGCGGCCGTCGCCATCGAAGTTCTCGATCGGTCGACCACCTGCCTGAAAGCTCCCGACGGTGTACTCCCACGTCGGGATGGCCAGCGCCTGCACGAGCTCCCACAACGGCGAACCGTCGATCCCGTGGATCCACGACGCGCCGCGATCGACCGGGAATCCGGCGGAGCGATCCGAGTGCATCCGGCCGCCGATCCGGTCCCGGGCCTCGAGTACGACGACCCTCTGTCCGGCATCAGCCAGCATGCGGGCACTCGTGGTTCCGGACATCCCGGCCCCGATCACAATCGTGTCGAACTCGGTCACTGGGTCCTCCTGCGGCGTCGATGCTCGTCCTCGGGGCGCCCGCCGTGACATGCGGCGGTGGGCACAGGGTATCGTGGTACGGATGTCGCGCGTGCACACAGGCGCGACGAGAGCTGAATAGGGAGGCCGTCATGGACATCGAATTGAGTCTGCTGCGAGGGATCGAGAAGGAGAAGGCGATTCCCTTCGATGAACTCGTCTCGATCATCGAACAGGCGATCATGACGGCGTACTCGAAGCACGTCGCCCCGGAAGGGCCGACACCCGAGGGTGTGCGCGTGGATCTGGACCGCAAGACCGGCCACGTCGCCGTCCTGCAGGTCGTCCGCGACGAAGAGGGCGCCATCATCGGCGAAGAGGATGCGACGCCGGACGACTTCGGGCGCATCGCGGCTTTCGCGGCCAAGCAGGTCATCAGCCAGCGTCTGCGTGACATCGCGGACGACGTCGTGCTCGGCGACTTCAAGGACAAAGAGGGCGACATCGTCGCCGGCGTGATCCAGCAGGGTCCCAACCCGCGCATGATCCACGTCGACCTCGGCTCCGTCGAGGCCATCCTCCCTCCCGAGGAGCAGGTCCCCGGCGAGGTTTACGCGCACGGCTCGCGTCTGCGCGTCTACGTCACCAGCGTCGCCAAGGGACTCAAGGGACCACAGATCACCGTGTCGCGCACGCATCCCGGTCTCGTCCGCAAGCTCTTCGCGCTCGAGGTGCCCGAGATCGCCGCCGGTCTGGTGGAGATCGTCGCCCTCGCTCGCGAAGCCGGACACCGTACGAAGATCGCCGTCGTCGCGAACGACCCGTCCATCAACGCCAAGGGCGCCTGCATCGGCGAGCTCGGCCGACGCGTGCGCGCCGTCACCGAGGAGCTCGCGGGGGAGAAGATCGACATCGTCGACCACAACCCCGAACTCGCCGCCTTCGTCGCGAATGCGCTCTCCCCGGCCAAGGTCACCAGCGCCTTCATCCTGGACGCGAACACCAAGGCCGTCCGCGCACTCGTCCCCGACTACCAGTTGTCGCTGGCGATCGGCAAGGAAGGGCAGAACGCCCGTCTGGCAGCCAAGCTCACCGGGGCGAAGATCGACATCCAGCCGGACAGCGTGCTCGACTGATCGCATCGGATCCGGCCGACGCGGTCGCCGCGCGCGCGATGCGAGACGGAACGCAGGTGTAAGATGGAACCCGTACGAACGTGCGTCGGTTGTCGCACGCGTGCTCCCCGCTCCACCCTGCTCAGGGTGGTGTCCCAGAACGACATCCTCGTCTCCGATGAGCGTGCTGTTCTGCCGGGGCGCGGCGCGTGGGTGCATCCGACACCCGAATGCATGGAAGCTGCTCTGCGGCGACGCGCCTTCGGACGAGCACTGCGTGTGACCACTCAGCTGGACACACGGACCTTCGAACAGAACCCACCAAGAAACAAAGGCTGAACAGCTATGGAAACAAAGTGAACGGCTCGAAATGAGACCCGTCCGCGACTAGTGGTCTGCCCTGTCTGGGTAGACCAACTCAGACAGGAGAATTGTGGCTGGTAAACCACGCGTACATGAGATCGCCGCCGAACTCGGCGTCGACAGCAAGATCGCACTTGCAAAGCTCAAGGAACTCGGCGAGTTCGTCAAGAGCCCGTCATCGACCATCGAACCGCCGGTAGCACGCAAGCTGCGTGCGGCGATCGAGGCCGATGCGTCACTCAAGCCTGCCGCTGATGCGGCACCGGCGGCGGCCAAGCCTGCGGCGAAGCCCGCCGGCAAGCCCGCTCCGACCCCCGGCCCCAAGCCGGGTCCCAAGCCTGCTCCGGAGGCTCCGGCCCCCGTCGAGGCTGTTCCGGTCGCCGAGGCACCTGTTGCCCCGGCCGCGCCCGCACCTGCGGCACCGGAGACGGCCAAGCCGGCCGGCGATGCCGAGGCGAAGCCCGCCGACGGCGGCGCACCGAAGCCCGGAGCTCCGCGCCCGGGGAACAACCCGTTCTCCTCCGCGCAGGGTATGGGCCAGCGTCCCGCGGGGCCGCGCCCCGGCAACAACCCCTTCGCTTCGGCGCAGGGCATGGGACAGCGTCCCAGCCCGACACCCGGCAACATCCCGCGCCCGCAGGCGCCTCGTCCCGGCGCCCCGCGTCCGGGCGCACCCCGTCCCGGCTCTCCCCGTCCCGGCGCTCCGCGCGGCGGTCAGGGCGGTCGTCCCGGTGGTGCACCGTTCCAGCAGCGTCCCGGCGGCCCCGGTCGTCCCGGCGGTGCCGGTGGACCCGGCGCCGGACCCGGCGCACGCCCGGGCGGCGGCTTCGCCGGTCGTCCCGGTGGTGGAGGCGGTCGCGGTCGTGGTCCCGGTGGAGGTACCGCTGGTGCCTTCGGTAAGGGCGGCGGCAAGAGCAAGCAGCGCAAGTCGCGGCGGGCGAAGCGGCAAGAGTTCGAGATGCGGAGCGCCCCGGTCGTCGGTGGCGTCAACGTCACCCGTGGTAACGGGGAGATCATCCGCATGCGTCGCGGCGCATCCATCGCGGACTTCGCCGACAAGATCGAGACGCTGACCGGTTACACGGTGCAGCCCGGAACCCTGGTCACGATCCTCTTCAACCTCGGCGAGATGGCCACGGCCACCGAGTCGCTGGATGAGGCGACGTTCGAGGTCCTCGGTGCCGAGCTCGGCTACAAGATCCAGATGGTCTCGCCGGAAGACGAGGACAAGGAGCTCCTGGAGGGCTTCGGTCTCAACCTCGAGCAGGAGCTCGAGGAGGAGAGCGAGGACGACCTCGAGATCCGTCCGCCCGTCGTCACCGTCATGGGTCACGTCGACCACGGTAAGACCCGTCTTCTCGATGCGATCCGTCAGACCAACGTCATCGAGGGTGAAGCCGGTGGCATCACCCAGCACATCGGTGCGTACCAGGTCTGGACCGAGCACGAGGGCATCGAGCGTGCGATCACGTTCATCGACACCCCTGGTCACGAGGCGTTCACCGCCATGCGTGCCCGTGGTGCGCAGGTCACCGACCTCGCGATCCTCGTGGTCGCGGCCGACGACGGCATCATGCCGCAGACGGTCGAGGCGCTGAACCACGCCCAGGCGGCGAACGTGCCGATCGTGGTCGCGGTGAACAAGGTCGACAAGCCCGACGCGAACCCCTCGAAGGTCCGTCAGCAGTTGACCGAGTACGGCCTGGTCGCCGAGGAGTTCGGTGGCGATGTCATGTTCGTCGACGTCTCGGCTCGTGCCGGCACCGGCATCCAGGACCTCCTGGACGCCGTGCTGCTCACCGCCGATGCCGGCCTCGACCTCACCGCCAACCCCAACAAGGGTGCTCGCGGTGTCGCCATCGAGGCGAAGCTCGACAAGGGCCGCGGTTCGGTCGCCACGGTGCTGATCCAGTCCGGAACGCTCCGGATCGGTGACGCGATCGTCGCCGGAACCGCCTACGGCCGCGTGCGTGCCATGGCCGACGAGAACGGCGAGCAGGTCCTCGAGGCCTACCCGTCGCGTCCGGTGCAGGTGCAGGGTCTGAACTCCGTGCCCCGTGCCGGTGATGTCTTCATCGTCACCGAGGAAGACCGCATGGCCCGCCAGATCGCTGAGAAGCGTGAAGCAGTCGAGCGCAACGCCCAGCTGGCCAAGGCCCGCAAGCGCATCTCGCTCGAGGACTTCACGCGTGCTCTCGAAGACGGCAAGGTCGAGTCGCTCAACCTCATCATCAAGGGTGACGTCTCCGGTGCCGTCGAGGCGCTCGAGGAATCGCTCCTCAAGATCGAGGTCGACGATTCGGTGCAGCTGCGGATCATCCACCGCGGTGTGGGTGCGATCACCGAGTCCGACGTGAACCTGGCGACGATCGACAACGCGATCATCGTGGGCTTCAACGTCCGCCCCGACACGAAGGCGCGCGAGCGCGCCTCCCGTGAGGGTGTCGACATCCGGTTCTACTCGGTCATCTACAACGCGATCGACGAGATCGAGAACTCCCTCAAGGGAATGCTCAAGCCGGAGTACGAAGAGATCCAGTCGGGTGTCGCCGAGATCCGCGAGGTGTTCCGCTCCTCCAAGTTCGGCAACATCGCCGGTGTCATCGTGCGCTCGGGAACGATCACGCGAAACGCCAAGGCTCGTGTCATCCGCGACGGTGTCGTGCTGGCCGATGGCCTCGCCATCGAGTCGCTGCGCCGCTTCAAGGACGACGTCACCGAAGTCCGTACGGACTACGAGGCGGGTATCGGCCTGGGCAAGTACAACGACATCCAGATCGGCGATGAGATCGAGACCACCGAGCTCATCGAGAAGCCGCGAGGCTAGTAGTCAACTCGAATATCCTTGGGCGTCCTTCGCTCCGGCCCGGCAACGGGCCCGTGAGAGGAAGGGCGCCCGAGGATTTCGTGGAGAGGGAGAGAACAATGGCTGGTGAACGACAGGCTCGTCTGGCGGATCGTATCCGCGTGATCCTTGCGGAGCGTCTGGAGAAGGGGCTGCGTGACCCGCGGCTCGGCTTCGTGACGCTCACCGACGTCCGCGTCAGCGGCGATCTCCAGCATGCGTCGGTGTTCTACACCGTCCTCGGCACGGAGGAGGAGCGGATCGCCAGTGGCGCCGCACTGACCTCGGCGACCGGGATGCTGCGCAGCGAGGTGGGACGCCAGCTGAGCACCCGTCTCGTGCCGACGCTCGAGTTCATCCCCGATGCGCTGCCCGAGAACGCGGACCACATCTCTGCGCTCCTCCGCGAAGCGCAGCAGCGTGATGCCGAGGTCGCGAAGTTGGCATCGTCGGCATCACACGCCGGAGACGCCGACCCGTACGTGCGCAACGACGAGGAGGACGACCAGTAACAGGTCGTCCGGTCCTTCACGCGCTCTGCGCGGAATCGAGCCACCACTCCTAGGGGTTGTTCTCCTACGGGGCCGCGGTCGTTGCTAGCCTCTGCAAGGCGAGTCGAACGGCTCGCGACGCTGAGGGGGATCGGCATCGACGTTTCGGGCGCGCACACCGGGGTTCGTATCGTACCCGCGGTGCTGGAGTCGCTGCTCGACATGCTCCTGCAGCATCATGTGAGCTGTGCTCCTCACGTGCTGACACGTCTGGTCGCAGAGCTCGGGGCGGAGTCCGCCACGATCCGCGAGGTCGCCGAGCGGCTGACCCCCGCGCAACGGTACGGTGCGGCCTCGCTGCCGACGCCCCTTCCACTCGTCCCCTCGATCGTCGAGGTCTTCGGAGCTCGAGAGTGGGCGGCGGCGGATCGAGATCTCCTCCTCGCCGTCTCGCTCTGTCTGGATGACCGTCTGGAACCCCTGCTCGACCTCGATGGACGCACGGCAGACGAGATCGCCGGGGGAGCTGTCGGCGCAGATCTCGTTCTGCGGGCCGGACGCATCAGCCTGGTGGATCCTCGTCTCGCGATCTGGATGCGAGAGATCAGCGGAGCCGGTGCCGTCACAGCGATGCATCTTCGGCTCGGTACCGTGTTCACGCGTCGAGGGGATCGGGTGAACGCAGCCTGGCACGAGGCCAGGTCATCTCTGCGCGGGCGTCCTTCTTCTGTGCCCGCGCTCATCCCGATCGCCCGCGCGCTGTCGGAGGACGGGCAATCGCTCAGGGCGTTGCAGCTGGCGAGCGAGGCGGAGAAGCATGCCACCGGAGACGCTCGTGATGAGGCGCGCGTGGTCGCCGGCGCTGCCGCGATCGGAGCGGGCCTGTCGGGGGATGCGGCGACCCACCTGAGCGCGCTGTTCCCCGACGGTGCCGAGAGCCACCGGCTGCAGGCTCTCGCGGTGCTGTTCATCGCGCAGTCCGCGCTGCGAGGCTCCGTGCCGGACCTGGAGCCCGGCGACTTCCGGCCGACGTCCGACGATCCGGCCGACTGGCACGCCTGGACCAGGGCATCGGCGCTCACCGCGGGACTCTGCGCGGAGCGCGGCGATCGTCGCCGTATGCGCGTCTGGCTCGATGCGGTGCGGGAGGGGAGCGCCCGTGTCGGTGCCCAGAGGGCTCTGCGCGACCCCGCGGTCGCCTTGAGCTGGTTGGTCGCGGGCGATGTCGACAGGGAGGACGTCGCCGGTGCGGGACCTCTGAGCGGGGGAATGCTGCGCGCCTTGCGGACGGCGCTCGAGGGTGACATCGACCTCGGTCTCCGCATACTCGCCACGGGCGACTCCTCGATGGGGTCTGAGGCTGATCCCTTCGTCGCCGGGTTCGAGAACAGTGCGCTCGTGCGGGCGTATCGGGCGCTCGTGGAAGTGCTGCTGCTGAGCTGGCGCGGAGACATCGGCATGGCCCGCGTGCATCTGGTCGCCGCGGCACGAGAGCTTCCCATCGCGCTCCCTTTCGCGGGGCTGGGTGTGGTCCTGGCCCGCCGTCTCGACCTCGCGGTGCGGGGTGAGCTCAGCCCGTACTCCCTGGCGCTCACGGAGGCGCTGCCGCCCGCGGTCAAGATCGATCTGCTGGTGGACCGCAGCATCCGCTCCTATCTCGGCGGCGACTTCGAGGACGCCGCAGCGGCCGCACGTCTCTGGCTCGACATGGGTGCGCCGCAGACCACGTTCGCGGTGCCGGGACTCGACGAGGTCTTCGGGGCGGCGGAGCCGGTGCATCGCTCTCCGCAGATCGTGCGTCCTCCGGACCTCGAGCTCGCCGCGGCGCTCCGGCTGCGCCTGCAGGGGGCATCGGAGGGGCGCTGGCGCGCAGAGCACGAGGAGGTGCACCGGATCGCACGCACGCTCCGCTCGCCGTTCGAACGCGCGCGCGTGGAGGCCATGATCGGAGTCCGGGCAGCGATCAGGGATGAGCGCGTCACGGCGAAGGCGCACCTGCGCGCTGCGGCGAGCCTGTTCGACGTGGCGGGCGCGAACGCGTGGAGCCGAGCCATGCAGGAGCGGATCTCTCGCCTGGATGAGGCGGACGATGACGGCGCTCGCGGGTTCGACCCGCTGGAGGTGTGCCGGCGTGCCTGGACGCCCTCGCTCACCGCGCGCGAGCTCGGCGTCGCGATGCGAGCCGTCACCGGAGCGTCGAATCGCGAGATCGCGGATGCCCTCCTGATCTCGGTCCGCACGGTCGAGGTGCATCTCGGACGGGTGTTCGCCAAGCTCGATGTGCGCACACGCGTCGAGCTGACGGTGCTCGCGCACCGTACGAACCGGCACCTCTGATCGGATGGCACCTCCGAGCGGGGGTCAGCCGGGGAGGGAGAGGAGTCCGTCCCGTGCTTCCGCGAGTCCGTCGGCGATCAGCGAGTCGATCGCCCTGTCTCGCTGGATCGCGTCGGGCCAGTCCGTGAGCAGCAGGTCCAAGGGGACGGCGGCATCTGCGGCGTCACGGAGCGCGCGCAGCACCGCCCCGCGGGCCTGTCGATCCGAGCCTTCGTAAGCGGCCTGCCGGCGTCGCGTGTCGCCGGTGTCGGGCCGACCGGCGGCGAGCCAGGCGCAGTCGATCGCGATCGGGCAGTCGTCGCAGCGGGGCGCACGGGCCGTGCAGATCGTGGCTCCGAGCTCCATCGCTGCCGCGTTGATCACGGCGGCGTCCCTCGCCGACGAGGGCAGCAGCGATTCCATCAGCGGCAGGTCCCGACGAGAGGGCGGAGCCGGCTGCGAGCGACCCTCGAGCGCGCGCGCCAGGACCCGTCGCGTGTTCGTGTCGACGACCGGATGGCGGTCGCCGTAGGAGAACACCGCGACGGCGCGAGCCGTGTAGTCGCCGATGCCGGACAACGCCAGCAAGGCATCGACGTCGCGCGGGACGATGCCCCCGTGGCGGGTCACGACTTCGACAGCCGCCCGGTGCAGCCAGAGCGCCCGCCGCGGGTAGCCGAGGTTCGCCCACTGCTGCACGACCTCGGCGGGGGTGGCCGCGGACATCGCAGTCGGGGTGGGCCAGCGCGCCAGCCACGCTTCCAGATGGGGGATGACGCGCGTGACGGGCGTCTGCTGCAGCATGAACTCGCTGACGAGCACGCCCCACGCGCCGAACTCCTCGTGAAACGCCGGTCGCCGCCACGGCAGATCGCGCGCGTCGGTCCGGTACCACTCCGCCAGACGCAGCGTCATTCCCTGCGGGATCGGGGACACGGTCTCGGGCACTCCGACAGCCTACGAGGTGCGCGGGTCGAGACGGTGCGCCGCGTAGGCTGGATGCATGGTCTCGCCCGGCATCCTTCTCGTCGACAAGCCCGCTGGACTGACCAGCCATGACGTCGTCGCCCGCACCCGACGTGCGTTCGGAACGCGCAAGGTCGGGCATGCCGGCACTCTCGACCCGATGGCGACGGGACTGCTGGTGCTCGGGATCGAGGGCGCGACCCGGCTGCTCACCTATGTCGTGGGTGCTGACAAGACCTATCACGCCACCATCCGGCTCGGACAGACGACAGGATCGGATGACGCGGACGGCGAGATCACCGCGCAGGCTGCACCGGACGCGTGGGCCGGCGTCACGCCCGAGGCCATCGCTGCGGGCATCGCGGCGCTCACCGGGAACATCTCCCAGGTTCCGAGCGCCGTATCGGCGATCAAGGTCGACGGGCAGCGCGCCTATGACCGTGTGCGGGCCGGTGAAGACGTGGTGCTCGCGGCACGCGACGTCGTGGTCTCGCGCTTCGACGTGGTCTCGGAGCGTGCGGGACAGGGCACCCACGACCTCGACGTGATCGTCGACTGCTCCTCCGGGACCTACATCCGTGCGCTCGCGCGGGACCTCGGCGCCGCTCTGGGCGTCGGAGGCCACCTCACGGCGCTCCGGCGCACCAGGGTCGGGCCGTTCGATGTCGAGGATTCGGTCACCATCGACGCCCTCGAAGGCGCGCCGACACTGACTCCGGCCGAGGCCGCCGGTCGCATCCTGCAGCCGCTCCCGGTGTCGTCCGACGAGGCGAGGGATCTCCGTCACGGCAAGCGGCTCGGGGGACAGGCGGCTCGCCTCGAGGGAGCCCTCGCCGCCGCGATCGACACGGACGGCGACCTGGTGGGGATCGTCGAGAAGCGCGGGCCCGATCTGAAGAGCGCCATGAACATGCCGCAGGTTGCCTCATGATCCTGTGGTTGACCGTCGTCCAGATCATCGTCGCTGTCGCGGCCGGAGCGTTCTGCCTCGTCGCAGGGCTCGTCGGCCGCCGCCCGAGCGACTTCAGCGTGGGTGCCCTCGCGCTGGTGGAATTGCTGCTCGTGGTGCAGGTCGTCGTGGCCATCGTCGCCCCATTGGCCGGAAACCCCCCGACCGGGGATCTCCTGGAGTTCTGGGTCTATCTGGTGTCGGCGGTGCTGCTGCCGATCGGCGCGGTGCTGTGGGCGCTGATGGAGCGCAGTCGCTGGAGCACGGTGATCCTCGGGGTCGCGGCGCTCGCGATCGGTGTGATGTTGTGGCGCATGCAGGTCATCTGGACCATCCAGGTCGCGTAACCGTGCGTCGCCGCGGAATCCGCTCGCCCCTGGCGGCTCTAGGATGGAATGCGCTATGAGCCCCACCGCCCCCTCCTCTCGGATGACCGGAATCGGTCGCGTCCTCGTGATCGTCTACGCCGTCATGGCGCTCGCTGCGACCGGACGCAGCTTCGTGCAGATCGTCCGCCGGTTCGACGAGGCGCCGCTCGCGTACTCGTTGTCCGCTCTCGCCGCCGTCGTCTACATCCTCGCGACGCTCGCTCTGGTTCTCGCGCGACGCCGCGGGTGGTACACGGTCGCCTGGGTGGCCATCGTGTTCGAGCTGACCGGGGTGCTGGTCGTCGGCCTGCTCAGCATCGTGCTGCCCGCGCTGTTCCAGCATGAGACCGTGTGGTCCCTGTTCGGCCGGGGTTACCTGTTCATCCCGCTCGTGCTCCCGATCTTCGGCATCTGGTGGTTGCGGACGCATCGACCTGCGGCTGTCGAGCAGCCGCGCGTCGAGGTCTCCGCGTGATCGTCTTCCGTGACCCCGACGAGATCCCGGCGGACTTCGGACCGAGCGCGGTGGCGATCGGCAAGTTCGACGGGGTGCATGCCGGGCATCGCGCCGTGATCGCCCGCCTGAACGAGAGGGCGGCCGCCAGCGGTGCCCGTGCGGCCGCGGTCACCTTCGATCGGAACCCGCTTGCGATCCTGCGGCCGGACCGGTGCCCTGAGAACGTCGTCACGGTCGAGCGCAAGCTCGAGCTCCTCGGCGAGCTCGGACTCGACGCCACTCTGGTGCTCACCTTCGATGAAGAGCTCGCCGCCAAGAGCGCGGAGGACTTCGTCGTCGACATCCTCGTGGGCGCATTGCAGGTCTCGACCGTGCTGGTCGGGGAGGACTTCCGGTTCGGGAGCGGCGGGGCGGGCACCCCCGCGTTGCTGCGCGAACTCGGACCGCGGCACGGGTTCGATGTCGACGTCGTCGACGAGGTCTACCTGCCAGGGTCCTCGCGGCGCGTCTCGTCGACGTGGATACGTGAGCTGCTGATCGAGGGCGACGTGTCGGGAGCATCGCGTGTGCTCGGACGCAACCCGGATGTGCGCGGGGTGGTGGTCCACGGACTGAAGCGCGGTCGCGAGCTCGGCTTCCCGACCGCGAACCTCTCGTCGATCGTCGACGCCTTCGTGCCGGCCGACGGCGTGTACGCGGGCTGGCTGGTCGATCACGACACCGGGATCCGTCATCCCTCCGCGATCTCGGTGGGGACGAATCCGACGTTCGACGATGTGCTCGAGCGTCAGGTCGAAGCCCATGTGCTGGGGGAGACCGGTTTGGATCTCTACGGACATGACGTGACAGTCGAGTTCGTCGAGCGGCTGCGGGGCATGGTCGCGTTCGAGGGCATGGAGAAGCTCGCCGAGCAGATGGCGGACGATGTGACGGTCGCCGCTCGCGTGCTCGCGGACGAGGCGTAGCCGACTTTCCGCGCCCTCGCGGACCGATATCCTCGCAGGCGGATCGCGATGGCGTAGACTGGGACGTAGTTCTCACCGATCCTCACGTGTCACACGTGCATCGGAGAGGACGAGATCTACTGTTCGTACGGTCCTGGCTCACGCCACACGCGGACATCGAGAACGGCTGCGGCATCCGGACGATGCTCAGGCCTTCACGCTCAGGAGGAGCATGCCGACTACGGCAACCGCCGCCACGCGGCGAAAGAAGACGTCTCGTCGTGACGATGAGGCACCGCTGATCCCGATCCTCGCGCGCAAGGTGCGCGAGATCGAGGCGAAGTCCCAACGGGGCAAGCTGGGGCCGACCAACAGGGTCAAGTTCCAGGTGATCGCCTTCCTGGTGCGCGAAGAGCGCGCCAGGGTCAAGTCGGATGCCGAGCTCGGCGACCCGGCGCGCGCCGAGTTGCTCAAGCGGCTCGACGGCGTCGCGACGATCCTGGCGAAGACGGCGGCGCGGGATACCTCTCTCATCCAGCTCCTCGAAGCGGACCAGGCCACCTCCCCGGTCGCCAAGCGCATGCGTCGGGACTGGCTGCTCGAATCCGGTGCCGAACTCGCTCCGGAAGAGCTCATCATCGCCGACGTCGCGCCCGTCCAGGCGCCCGTGGTCTCGGCGGCGATCGCCGAGCGTCAGGTGACCCCGGTCTCGGTGGAGGCCCGCCAGCTTTCGAACCCCTTCCTCGCGCCGGACCTCACTCCGCGAGCCACCACGACCCCTCGTCGTCGTCTCGACGGCTGGGAACTCATGGGGCCGCTCTACAAGGCGTTCGAGACCGGCGCCGGTGGGTCTGCAGCCAGCATGGAGCTGCCTCCTGCGCCCGAGTACGACCACCTCTCGCCCAAGGGGCTCGAGGTGATGGTGCACCAGTCGCGCTTCCTCGAGTCCGTGCGTGCGGGCCACCGCAGCTTCCTCCTCGCCGACGAGCCGGGACTCGGCAAGACCGCGCAGTCGCTGCTCGCGGCATCCGTCGCCGGCGCCTACCCATTGCTGGTCGTCGTCCCCAATGTCGTGAAGATGAACTGGGCGCGCGAGGTCGAGCGGTGGACGCCGCAACGGCGTGCGACCGTCATCCAGGGTGACGGCGATGACATCGATGCCTTCGCCGACATCTTCATCGTGAACTACGAGATCCTCGACCGTCACCTCTCCTGGCTGTCCTCGATCGGCCTGCGCGGCATGGTCGTCGATGAGGCGCACTTCATCAAGAACCTCTCGTCGCAGCGCTCGCAGAACGTGCTCTCGCTCGCGTCCCGCGTGCGCGAGCGCACCCCCGGCGGCAATCCGCTCATGCTCGCCCTCACCGGCACGCCGCTGATCAACGACGTCGAGGACTTCGACGCGATCTGGCGGTTCCTCGGCTGGACCACCGGAGAGAAGCCGGGTCCGGAACTCATGGAGAAGCTCGATGCCACCGGCTACACGCCGGCGGACAAGGCGTTCTATCCGGAGGCGCGCGACGCGGTGATCTCGATGGGCATCGTCCGTCGCAAGAAGAAGGACGTCGCCGCAGACCTGCCCGACAAGCTCGTCGCCGATCTGCCCGTGCAGCTGGACGACGAGTTCGGCCGCAGCATCCGCCAGGCAGAGCGCGAGCTGGGGGAGCGGTTGGCCGCCAAGTACCGCCGCATCATCGAGGCTCGTGGAGACCGCGGTCTCGCCCCCGGTGAGATCGATGAGGACATCGTCCGCATGGTCGCGCACAACGAGCTCGAGGAGTCGAAGGCGGCGGGCACCGGCGGTGACAACGTGTTCACGATGGTGCGCCGCATCGGACAGGCCAAAGCGCAGCTCGCGGCCGACTACACCGCGCAGCTGCAGCGCTCGGTGGGCAAGGTCGTGTTCTTCGCGAAGCACATCGACGTGATGGACCGCGCGGAGGCGCACTTCGCCTCTGTGGGCATCCGCTCGGTGTCGATCCGCGGTGACCAGACCACTGCAGCACGTCAGCAGGCCATCGACGACTTCAACGGCGACCCCGAGGTGGGGATCGCGGTCTGCTCGCTGACAGCGGCCGGCGTCGGCCTCAACCTTCAGGCCGCATCCAACGTCGTGCTCGCCGAGCTCTCCTGGACGGCCGCGGAGCAGACACAGGCGATCGACCGCGTGCATCGCATCGGCCAGGACGAGCCCGTGACCGCGTGGCGCATCATCGCCGCGCACACGATCGACACCAAGATCGCCGAGCTGATCGACCAGAAGCAGGGGCTCGCGGCTCGTGCGCTCGACGGCGAGGCCATCGATGAGGTCGCCGGCGAGCCGGCGCAGCTGGCAGCACTCATGCACCTGCTCCGTCAGGCACTCGAGTCCGCCTGAGAATGAGGTTAAGAATCGACCTTCTTGTCGCCGATTTCGGCGCATGAAGGTCGATTCTCGGGAAGATCGGCGATTCGGTGAACGCACCGTGTCAAGATCAGGGCTTTTCGGGCACCTCGAATGGCGCCCGGCCGCGCGCTGGCACTAGTGTCGATCGAAGGCAGCGTCGCCTCTTCCCCCTTTTCCCGAGCGTCTGAAGGCAACAGCATGAAGATCGGCATCCTGACGAGCGGCGGCGACTGCCCCGGTCTCAACGCGGTGATCCGCGGCATCGTCCTGAAGGGCACCACGACCTACGACATCGAGTTCGTCGGCATCCGTGACGGATGGCGCGGCGTGGTCGACGGCGACTTCTTCCCCCTGACCCGTCACGAGGTGAAGGGTCTGTCGAAGGTCGGCGGCACGATCCTCGGCACCAGCCGCACGAACCCCTATGAGGGACCGCGCGGCGGCGCGGAGAACATCGCGAAGACTCTCTACGGACACCACATCGACGGCATCGTCGCGATCGGCGGCGAGGGCACGCTGGCTGCCGCTGATCGTCTCGCGAAGGACGGCATCAACGTCATCGGCGTCCCCAAGACGATCGACAACGACCTCCACGCGACCGACTACTCCTTCGGCTTCGACACCGCGGTCAACATCGCGACCGACGCGATGGACCGTCTGCGTACCACCGGCGACTCCCACCAGCGTTGCATGGTGGCCGAGGTCATGGGGCGCCACGTCGGCTGGATCGCTCTGCACGCCGGCATGGCGGCCGGTGCCCACGTGATCTGCATCCCCGAGGTGCCGATGTCGATCGACGAGATCACCGCGCTCGTCAGCAGCGCCCACGACCGCGGCCGCGCGCCACTCGTCGTCGTCTCCGAGGGCTTCACGCTCACGGGGATGGACGAGGCGTTCAGCGACAAGGGCCTGGATGCCTTCAACCGCCCCCGCCTCGGCGGCATCAGCGAGGTCCTCGCCCCGGAGATCGAGCGGATCACCGGCATCGAGACCCGTTCGACCGTGCTCGGTCACATCCAGCGCGGCGGATCGCCTTCCGGCTTCGACCGCGTGCTCGCGACCCGTCTCGGGCTGCACGCGGCGGATGCGCTCGTCGAGGAGGCCTGGGGCAAGATGGTCTCGCTCCGCGGTACCGAGATCGTGCGCGTGCCCTTCGCCGAGGCGCTGGGCGAGCTGAACACCGTGCCGCGCAGCCGTTACGACGAGGCCGCAGCGCTCTTCGGCTGATCCTCGCAGATCCCCCTACACAGACGTCCGCCCCCTCTGCCGTCGGCGAGGGGGCGGACGTCGTCTGCCGTGGTGCTCAGTCGGCGAGGCCGAGCGTGTCGAGGAGCCAGGCGAGCTCGAACGCCCTTTCACGCCAGGAGTTGTAACGACCGCTGACGCCGCCGTGGCCGGCCACCATCTCGCACTTCAGCAGCACGTCGGAAGCCCCGGCTTCGCGCAGTCGGGCGACCCACTTCGCCGGCTCGACATAGAGGACGCGGGTGTCGTTCAGCGAGGTCACCGCGAGGATGCGCGGGTACTCCACCCCGTCGCGCACGTTCTCGTACGGGGTGTACGACTTCATGTAGGCGTACACGTCGGGGTCGTGCAGGGGATCGCCCCATTCGTCCCACTCGACGACGGTGAGCGGGAGGGACGGGTCGAGGATGCTCGTGAGCGCATCGACGAACGGCACGCCCGCGAGGATGCCGGCGAACAGTTCGGGGGCGAGGTTGGCTACGGCGCCCATCAGCAGTCCACCGGCGCTGCCGCCCTCGGCGACCAACTTCTCGGGTGAGGTCACGCCGTCGTCGATCAGATGCTGCGCGCACGCGACGAAGTCGGTGAAGGTGTTCTTCTTGTGGAGGAGCTTGCCCTCTTCGTACCACTGGCGGCCCATCTCGCCGCCGCCGCGCACGTGCGCCACGGCGAAGATCACGCCGCGATCGAGGGCCGAGAGACGCGCGACCGAGAAGCCGGGGTCGATCGAGTGCTCGTACGACCCGTAGCCGTAGAGGTGCACCGGCCGCACCTCGTCACCGGGCGCGCCGAACGAGCGCTTCCAGACCAGGGAGATCGGAACCTCGGTGCCGTCTGGCGCGGTGGCCCATGCGCGCTGCTGGCCATAGTCGCCGGGCTCGTAGCCTCCGAGCACCGTGGCGCGCTTGCGCAGCAGCAGCTCCCGCGTGGCGAGGTCGAGGTCGTAGACCGTTCCGGGTGTCACGAACGAGGTGTAGCTGAGGCGCAGATACGGGGAGTGCCACTCCGGGTTGCCGCTGACACCGGCAGAGTACAGCGGCTCGTCGAACGCGAGCTCGTCGACCGCATCCGAGGAGTAGTCGAGAAGTCCGATGCGCTCGAGGCCCTCGCTGCGGTACTCGATCGTGGCGAAGTCGCGGAACGCGTCCATCCCGAGCAGTCGCCGACCCGCCACGTGCGGAACGACCACGTGGACATCGCCGGCCGGCGCGGCGGCGGCGACCGAGACGAGCTCGAAGTCCAGCGCATCCCTGTTGTGCAGGATGAAGAGTCGGTCCTCTCCGGCGACGACGGCGTGATCGACCGAGTACTCGACACCCTCTTCGCGGGGCCAGACCAGCTGGGGCTCCGCCGTGATCTCTCCCGTCAGGTCGACCAGATACTCCTCGCTCGTGATGCTGGATCCGACACCGATCACCAGGTAGCGGCGGCTGCGGGTGATGCCCGCACCGAGCCAGAACTTCTCGTCGGCCTCGTGGAAGAGAGAGATGTCGTCGGTCACCGGCGTGCCGAGACGGTGCAGCCAGAGCGTGTCGGGACGCCAGGCGTCGTCGCGCGTCGTGTAGATGATCGAGGTGCCGTCCGGCGTGAAGAAGGCACTCGCGGTCCCAGGGATCTCGTCGTCGAGTGTCACTCCGGTGGTCAGGTCGCGCACGTGCACGGTGTAGACCTCGTCGCCCTCGAAGTCCGTCGACCACAGGAGCAGGGAGGAGTCATCGGTCGTGTCGAACGCGCCCAAGGAGAAGAACTCGTGCCCTTCCGCCTCGACGTTCCCGTCGAGCAGCACGATCTCGCCGGGGACCGCGACGCCGGGCTCGAGCACGGGAGGAGTCCAGTCGTCGGGTGCCGCCGCGGCTCGGCAGTGGATGCCGTACTGGGCCCCCTCCTCGGTGCGGCTGTAGTACCACCACTCGCCACGGCGTGTGGGGACGGAGAGATCGGTCTCCTGCACGCGTCCCTTGATCTCCTGGAACAGCTGCTCGCGCAGACCCTCCAGATGCGCCGTCTCGGCATCCGTGTGGGCGTTCTCCGCCTCGAGATGGGCGATGACCTCGGGGGAGTCCTTCTCCCGGAGCCACTCGTACGGGTCTTCCACGGTGTCCCCGTGGAAGGTGCGCGAGGTCGGACGGCGGGAGGCGATCGGGGCATCAGTCACCGCTCCACGCTATCCCAGGTGAAGTTGACCGGCGCCGGGGAGGGTGGGAGGATTCATCGGGGCCGGTTAACGGAAGTCAAACCCACGGTGAACTCTTCGTTCGTCACGTCGATCCCGTCGACATCTCATTCTTCCTCAAACGACCGAAAGCGAACGGTGGAAACCGCAGCCCTCATCGTCGTGCTGGTTATCCTGCTGGCACTCTTCTTCGACTTCACCAACGGCTTTCACGACACCGCGAACGCGATGGCCACACCGATCGCGACGGGTGCGCTGAAGCCCAAGACAGCTGTTCTCCTCGCAGCGGTCCTCAATCTCGTCGGCGCGTTCCTGTCGACCGAGGTCTCCAAGACCGTGTCTCACGGGATCATCCATGAGGACGGGATCAAGGCGGACATCTTCCTGCCGATGATCTTCGCCGGCCTCATCGGCGCGATCACCTGGAACATGCTCACCTGGCTCCTCGGTCTGCCCTCGAGCTCCTCGCACGCGCTGTTCGGCGGCCTCATCGGAGCCACGCTGGTCGGCGTCGGCGCGAGCGGCATCGACTTCGGGATGGTGCTCTCGAAGATCATCCTTCCGGCGCTGATCGCTCCCGTCACCGCGGGGATCATCGCCTTCGCCGCGACGAAGATCGCGTATTCGATCACCCGGCGGTACGACAACAAGCCCGATGGGCGCGACGGCTTCCGCTGGGGTCAGATCTTCACCTCTTCGCTCGTGGCTCTCGCCCACGGCACCAACGACGCGCAGAAGACCATGGGCGTCATCACGCTGGCCCTGATCACGGTCGGATGGCAGAGCTCCACGCAGGCCGATCCGTACCTGTGGGTCATCATCGCGTGTGCCGTGACGATCGCGCTCGGAACCTACCTGGGCGGATGGCGCATCATCCGCACGCTCGGCAAGGGACTCACCGATGTGAAGCCCGCGCAGGGATTCTCCGCGGAGAGCTCGACGGCCGCGACGATCCTCGCCTCGAGCGCTTTCGGCTTCGCCCTGTCCACGACCCAGGTTGCTTCCGGTTCCGTCATCGGATCCGGGCTCGGACGCCGCGGGTCCAGCGTGCGCTGGAGCACGGCAGGTCGGATCGCGATCGGCTGGCTCCTCACCCTTCCCGCCGCGGGTGCCGTGGGCGCTCTGGCGGCTCTGCTCATCAACTGGCTGGGGAACTGGGGCATCTTCATCGATGCCGTGCTCGCACTCGTCGTGATCATCGGTCTCTTCCTGCGCTCGCGTCGTGACGCTGTGACCTCCGCCAACGCGATGAGCGATGTCGCCGAGTCCGGCCTGGCGATCGAGCTCCCAGACACTCCGCCGCCGACGCGCCGTCAGCAGCGCATCGAGCGCGCGAAGGCCGAGGCGAAGGCTCGTGCGCTGGCACGCGAGAAGGCGAAGGCCGAGGCCAAGCAGAAGGCCGCCAAGAAGGCGCGCGGCAAGGGTGCTCCCTCCGCGGCGAAGGTCGAAGAACCCGAGACGACGCGCAGCGAGGAGTCGAAATGAACGTCGAGATCGACTGGTCTGCCTTCCTCCTGGTGTTCGTCGCGGCGCTCGTCGGTGCGGCATCCATCGTCACGTTCTATGCGGTCGGACTGCGTCTCCTGGTGCGCAGCGGCCGATCGCCGGTCGTCAGTCCTGCGGAGTTCACGGATGCCATCACGGTGATCACCGAGAAGGATCTGCGCCGCGCCGCGAAGCAGGCGGCCAAAGCCGCGAAGAAGAGCCCCCTGAGCGAAGGGCAGAAGACGCTGTCCCTGGTCGGTGCCTATGCCTGCTTCGGGCTGTGCGCCGTCGCGGTCGTGGCCGGCATCCTGATCATCGTCGTCGGGCACTGAGCCCGGAGACCGAGCCGCGCGTCAGCGCAGCAGACCCGCGACCAGGGTATCGATGATCTCGTCGGTCGTGGTCTCGGGGTCGAGGGGCGTCGTGAGGCGGTCGAGCAGCACGCCGTCGATCGCGTAGTGGAAGAGCGCGATCTCCTGGCGGCCGCCGGGGAGCCCTGCTGCGGCGTTGAAAGCGACATCGCCCTCGAAGCCCGCCCGCTGCCAGGCGCCGAGGACCGCGGCGACCTCCGGGCGACGGCTGCTCTCCAGACGCAACTCGAAGAGTGCCAGGGTCACATCGCGCTCCTCGCTGAGGCGACGCACGATGTCGCGCAGGTAATCGGCGAAGAGGGCGAGTCCGGGTTCTGACGCGGCGCGGCGTGCGAGGTCCTCTTCAGAGGGCGCGAGGCGTTCGCCGATGCGCTCGACGAGCCCGGTGACCAGAGCCTCGCGACTGCGGAAGTAGTTCGAGGTGGTGCCGGTGGGTACGCCTGCCACCTCGTCCACGGCCCGGTGCGTGAGCCCGCGGGAGCCTTCTCGGGCGAGCACCGTGAGTCCGGCGTCCGCGATCAGCCGTCGTCTCGATTCATTCTTGGCCATGGTCCTCATGCTACGGGGAGTACGACAGCCGTCGTAGTCCGACGGTGAGCGGGACGCTCTCGGCCTCGTTCGGACACGCCGGGGGTGCTCCCGCCTAGGCTGGTGCCATGTCTGCGACCCTCGATGAGGAATACGTGTTCGGCCGGCACCAGCCCGCATCGCACGTGCTCATCCATGTCAGCGATCCGCATTTCCTCGCCGAAGGTGCGCGTCTCGGTGGCCGATACGACGTGGAGGAGAACTTCGCGCGCACGCTCGAGGCGATCCGAAGAGTGCATCCTCATCCCGCGGCGATCGTGATCACGGGAGACCTGGCCGACCTGGGGGAGCCCGACGCCTATCGACGCCTCCGCGCGGCTGTCGAGCCGGTGGCTGCCGACCTCGGCGCCGCCGTCGTGTGGGTCGCCGGCAACCACGACGAGCGCCCTGCCCTGCGCGCCGGGCTCCTCGACCTCGCGCCCACCGAGGACCCGGTGACCGGTGTCTGGGATCTGGACGGGCTGCGCCTGATCGCTCTCGACACCAGCGTCCCCGGGTGGCACCACGGCGATCTCGATCGGGCCCAGCTCGACTGGTTGGCAGCGATCCTCGCGGAACCGGCTCCGCACGGCACCCTCCTGGCGATGCACCATCCGCCGCTGCCGAGCCATCTCCCGCTGTTCGACATCCTCGAGCTGCGGCATCAGGACGAGCTGGCGGCGGTCATCCGCGACTCGGATGTGCGCGGCATCCTGGCCGGGCACCTCCACTACTCCGCTCACGGGACGTTCGCCGGCGTCCCCGTGAGCGTCTCGTCTGCGACCTGCTACACGATGAACGTCGCCCTTCCCGCTCCCGACGTGAACGGCATGGACGCGGCGCAGGCGTTCCAGCTGGTCCATGTGCACCCGGACACCATCACGCACACCGTCGTGCCCGTGACCGATGCACCGACCGGCGCGTACTTCTCCGCCGAATGGCTGCAACGGATGGCCCGGCTCACGCCGCAGGAGCGCCTCGACGCGTTCTCCCGCAAACCGGCGCGCTGACTCCGCTCCGAGGGGGGATACGGCCAGCGGGCGTAGACTGGACGCATCCCCCACCTCTCTCACCCGCCACGACCCACAAGGATGTGACATGGCTTCTGCCGCGCCTTCCCTTACCCGCACCGAGACCGATTCGCTCGGGAGCATGGAGATCCCCGCTGACGCGTACTGGGGAATCCACACCGCTCGAGCCGATGCGAACTTCCCGATCACGAAGCGTCCGATCTCGGTGTATCCGGATCTCGTCAGGGCACTTGCGATGGTCAAGCAGGCGAGCGCGCGGGCGAACCGTGCGATCGGTGTCCTCGACCCGGAGCGCGCCGACCTGATCGATCGAGCGGCCCAGCGCGTCATCGACGGCGAGTTCCACGATCAGTTCACGGTGGGCGTCATCCAGGGCGGCGCCGGCACGTCGACCAACATGAACGCGAACGAGGTCATCACCAATATCGCGCTCGAGATGGCCGGCCGGGAGAAGGGCGACTACGCCTTCCTGTCGCCGATCGACCACACCAACCGCAGCCAGTCGACGAATGACGTGTACCCGACCGCCGTGAAGATCGGCCTGTCGCTGACGCTGCGTTCGCTGCTCGACGAGCTCGACCTGCTGCGTCGGTCGTTCCTGGGCAAGGCCGGGGAGTTCCACGACATCCTCAAGGTCGGACGCACGCAGCTGCAGGACGCGGTGCCGATGACGCTCGGCCAGGAGTTCCACGGATTCGCGACCACGCTCGGCGAGGACCACAGCCGTCTGACCGAGAACGCGTCGCTGATGTTCGAGATCAACATGGGCGCGACCGCGATCGGCACCGGCATCACGACCCACGCCGACTACGCGCCGGCGGTGCTGCACCATCTGCGTGAGATCACGGGTCTGGATCTCTCGACCGCGACGGACCTCGTCGAGTCGACGAGTGACACGGGCTCGTTCATGTCGTTCTCCTCGACGCTCAAGCGCAACGCGATCAAGCTCTCCAAGATCTGCAACGACCTGCGTCTGCTCGCCTCCGGGCCTCAGGCCGGACTCGGCGAGATCAACCTCCCCGCCATGCAGGCCGGTTCCAGCATCATGCCGGGCAAGGTCAACCCCGTGATCCCCGAGGTCGTCAACCAGGTCGCGTTCGCCGTGGTCGGTGCCGATATGACCGTCACGATGGCGGTGGAGGGCGGGCAGCTGCAGCTCAACGCCTTCGAGCCGGTGATCGCGCACTCGATCTTCCAGTCCATCACCTGGATGCGCCAGGCCATGTGGACGCTGCGCGTCAACTGCATCGACGGCATCACCGCGAACCGCGACCGCCTGGGTGCGATGGTCGGTGCCTCGGTCGGCGTCATCACCGCTCTGACGCCGTTCATCGGCTACGCGGCGGCGGCGGCGCTGGCCAAGACGGCCCTGCTGACGAACCGCAACGTGGCCGACCTCGTCGTCGAGGCCGGGCTGATGTCGCGCGACGAGGTCATGAAGCAGCTGTCGCCCGCGCGGCTGTCTGGACTCGAGGCGGTCACCGCGGCGATCCCGATCATCGCTCCGGAGGATCTCATCGAGATCTGACCCACGCATGAGGAAGGCCCCGGCGAGATCTCGCCGGGGCCTTCCTCATGTCTACGCGCCGATCAGTCCAGGATGCGGCAGTGCGTGGTGAGCGCGCCGATGCCGTCGATGCCGACGGTGACCGTGGAGCGGTCCCGAAGGAAGATCTGCGGGTCGCGCGAGTAGCCGGCTCCACCGGGGCTGCCGGTGGAGATGAGCGTGCCGGGCAGCAGCGTCAACGACTGCGACAGGTGGGTGATGAGGGTGGCGACCGAGCGGACCATCTGATCCGTCGACGCATCCTGCACGGTGTTGCCGTCGACGACGGTCCAGATGTGCAGATCCTGCGGGTCGGCGATCTCGTCGGCCGTGACGACGAATGGGCCGGTGGGGGTGAAGCCGTCGAACGACTTGCAGCGCGACCACTGGGCCTCGGAGAACTGGACGTTGCGGGCCGTGATGTCGTTCACGACCGTGTAGCCCCAGACATGGGACAGGGCCTCGTCGTGCGTGACGTCCTTGGCGGGGGTGCCGATGAGCACTCCGAGCTCGGCTTCGTAGTCCACGGCCTCGCTGAGTGCGCGCGGCCAGGAGGTGGTGTGCTCGTGGCCGGTCAGCGAGTTCGGCCACAGCGTGAAGACGGTCGGAGCGGTGTCGGTCTTCAGGCCCAGCTCGCTGGAGTGCGCGGCGTAGTTGAGTCCGACGGCGAGCACCGCGGGAGGCGCGAGGACGGCGGAATCGAACGTCCACCCGTCCAGCGGATACCGCGGGGCGGACCCGTCCGCGAGTGCCGCACGGAGGGCGACGAGCATGTCGTCTCCTCCTTCGATGAGCTGCTGCAGGGTCGCAGGAGCGTCGGTCAGGAGGTCAGAGACGAGGATGGCGTCGGCGTCTTCCACCACGGCGAGAATCGCACGAGGGGAATCGGCACGGCGCAGATGAGCGAACCGCATGCCTCTACGCTACCGGGTGGGCGCCACGATCAGCCTGGAGGTGTCCGCCAGATCGCGGGGGGATCGCTTGTGGCCCATATGCTTTGGCTATGACTTTCGGAGGACCGCCTCAGCCTCAGCAGCCGTCGCCCTACACGCCGCCGCCCGCGGAACCGGCGCCGTACACTCCGCAGCAGTACTCCCAGTCGCCCTATACGCCGCCGCAGTTCGCTCAGCAGCCGACGTACGCGTCCGCGCTCGCCCAGCCCACGAGCTACTCGCCGCCCGCGCCGGTGGCACCGTCGCCGGCCGAGTCTCTCCCCGCGTTGCCCGTGCCGACGAAGAAGGGGCGCACCGTCTCGATCTGGCTCTTCGGCCTGCTCGGCTTCCTGCTGATCGCGCTGATCGGCTACTTCGCGTGGGCACTCGGCCCGATGGCCTCGGTGATCGGGCTGGTGCTCGCTCTCATCCCGCTCACCATCGTGTTCCTCGGTGTCCGCATGATCGACCGCTGGGAGCCGGAGCCGAAACGGCTGGTGTTCTTCGCCATCGCGTGGGGAGCGATCGCGGCTGTCGGGCTCACCCTGCTGGTCGACGTCGGCCTCACGATGCTGGTCGGTCCGCGTGACGAGGTGCTCTCCGCCGTGTTCCAGGCGCCGATCGTGGAGGAGTTCTGGAAGGGTCTCGGCGTCTTCCTCATCTTCCTGGTCGCACGCCGGGCGTTCGACGGGCCGGTGGACGGGGTCGTCTACGGCGCTCTTGTCGGGGCAGGCTTCGCGTTCACCGAGAACATCCAGTACTTCGCCATCAGCCTCATCGAAGGGGGAGGCGAGCAGCTGACCGTCACCTTCGTCATGCGGGCTCTGCTCTCGCCGTTCGCCCACGCGATGTTCACAGCGCTCACCGGTTTCGCGATCGGTCTCGCTGCTCGCCGCCACGCATCGGCGGGTGCGGCGTTCGGTGCCGGGCTGGTGGGACTTCTGGGCGCGATCCTCCTGCATGGACTGTGGAACGGATCTGCGACCTTCGCCGACTTCTTCGCGCTGTACTTCACCCTGCAGGTGCCGCTCTTCGTCGGATTCATCCTCGGCATCGTCGCGTTGCGTCGCGAGGAGGCGCGCCTGACGCGGGCGCGGCTCAGCGAGTACGCCGCAGCCGGCTGGTTCACGCCGGAGGAGGTCACGATGCTCGCGACGCCGGCCGGGCGCAAGGTCGGGCTGGCCTGGGCCGCGCAGCTGCGCGGAGATCGCCGTCCGCTCATGCGCGAGTTCATCAAGGACGCGACGGCGCTGGCATCGGTGCGTCAACGTGCGATCACGGGTCGCGACCCGCTGGCCGCCGAGGACGAGAGGGCCCTGCTGATCCGGACCCGTGCGACCAGGGCGGCGCTGCTCGCCTACTGACAGCTCCTCGGGGCCGGGGAGCGGAGAGGACATCGGCATGACGACGTTCGTCCTGATCCACGGCGGCGGGGACGTCGGCTGGTCCTGGCACCTCGTGCGCAAGGAGCTGGAATCGCGCGGGCACCGAGTGGTCGCCCCCGACCTTCCGGCCGACGACGATGCGCTGACGCTCGACGACTATGCCGCAGCGGTCGTGGACGCCGTCGAGGCGCGCGAGAACGTGGTCGTCGTCGGTCACTCGTTCGGCGGGTTCACGGCGCCGCTGGTGGCGGAGAGACTGTCGGCCGATGTCCTGGTCCTCTTGGCGGGGATGATCCCTGCGCCGGGGGAGTCGCCGGATCAGTGGTGGGCGAACACCGGGTTCGCGCGTGCGGTGCGCGCGCAGGCCGCTCTGGACGGCGGGCTCACGGGTAACGAGGATCCCCTCGTCGGCTTCTACCATGACGTGCCGCGCGGCCTCGCGGAAGACGCCGTGAGCAGAGAGCGCGCTCACCCCTCGTCCGCCGCGATGGCGGCCGTGTGGCCGGCGGCCTCCTGGCCCGCGGTCCTGACCCGCGTGCTGATCTGCACCGACGACAGATTCTTCCCCGCCGGCTTCATGAGACGTGTGTCCGAGGAGCGACTGGGGATCGTCCCGGACGAGATCGCCGGCAGCCACTGCGTGATGCTGAGTCGGCCGGTCGAGGTCGCCGAGCGCCTGATCGGATATGCGAGTGGGCCGAGAGCCTGACGCGCCGGGGTGCACGGTGCCGGATCAGGCGGCGGACGGCCCGCTCTGGACAAGACTCAGCGCCCGATGCTGCGGCGATGCCTGCATGTCTACCGGGCGCTGAGTTGATCTGTAAACAGGGTGCACCCGGTCATCGCGAGTGTCAAGAGTGTCTTGTCGATGGCCCGCTGAGGGGCACCTCCGCCGATCGTGATCGAGGCGCGCGGAGGTGCGGACTGTTCGCTGTGAGCAGGTGCGCGCGCGTTGACCGGTCGGCGAGGCTCGGGTTGGATGGAGTCATGACTGATCGCACAAAGCCTGAGTTCGACGCCCCCACCGGTCCCGCTCCCTCGGAGCTCGTGGTCCGCGACCTCATCGAAGGTGATGGCACCGAGGCCAAGCCCGGCGACACCGTCACCGTGCACTACGCCGGTGTCGAGTTCGATTCCGGCGAGGAGTTCGACTCCTCCTGGGGCCGCGGCGAGACCATCCAGTTCCCGCTGCGCGGCCTGATCCAGGGCTGGCAGGACGGCATCCCGGGCATGAAGGTCGGTGGCCGTCGCGAGCTCGTGATCCCGCCCCACCTGGCATACGGCCCCGCCGGCGGCGGACACTTCCTGTCCGGCAAGTCGCTGATCTTCATCATCGACCTGGTCGCTGTCGGCTGACCGGAACGATCTCCACGGAGCGCGCCTTTCCCTTTCGGGGAGGGCGCGCTCTGCGTCTCCCTGAGATCCATCTCCAGGAGATTCCTATTCGTGGGAATGTATTCTCCTGAATGCGAGTTGATTACTCGTATGCCGCAGCTGCGGCCCTTGTCCCGTAAGGAGATCCCATGACCACGATCGACGTCCCCGGCTACCGCCCCGGCACCTGGGTGCTCGACCCCTCGCACAGCGAGGTCACCTTCAGCGTCCGCCACATGATGATCTCCAAGGTGCGTGGCACCTTCGGCGTGAAGAGCGCGACCCTGATCGCCCCCGAGAACCCGCTCGAGGCCAAGGTCGAGGCGAGCGTCGACGTGACCTCGATCGACACCAAGGACGAAGGGCGCGACACGCACCTGCGCTCCGGCGACTTCTTCGACACCGAGAACTTCCCGACCATGGAGTTCGTCTCGACCGGCGCGCGCGTCGACGGCGGCGACCTGTTCGTCGACGGTGACCTCACGATCCGCGGCATCACCAAGCCGGTGAGCTTCGAGCTCGACTTCGGTGGCTTCGGCAGCGACCCCTGGGGCAACTACAAGGCCGGTGCGTCGGCGAAGACCGTCATCAACCGCGAGGACTTCGGCCTGACCTGGAACGCCGCGCTCGAGACCGGTGGCGTGCTCGTCGGCAAGGACGTCACGATCAGCCTCGACCTGCAGGGCGCGCTGCAGCAGGACTGACCACTGCGCTTCGAGAACCCCGGGCCCCTCAGGGCTCGGGGTTCTCTGCGTCGTAGCCGCGGAATCGGGGACTGCGGCGCGCGAGGATCGCAACGAGCGCGATCACCAGGAATCCGCCCAGCAGCGGGGGGAACCACAGCGCGGTGAACGTCGCGAGAGTACCGGCGTAGAGCGCTCCGACGCGGGGGCCGCCGGCGACCACGACGATGAACACGCCTTGCAGTCGACCGCGCATGGCGTCTGGAACGGCGGCCTGCATCATCGTGTTGCGATAGATCGAGCTGACGTTGTCGGCGGCGCCGGAGAACGCGAGGGCGATGCAGGCAAGGACGATCAGGGCGATATGGGGAGCGGTCTCGGTCGCGGGGCTCGCCCCGGCGCTGACCAGCAGCACGAGCCCGAAGAGCAGGATGGCCGCGCCATAGGCCTCCACCGCGCGCTCGATTCCCCGTCCATGCCAGCGGTACTGCACCACGCGACCCGAGAACAGGCTCGAGGCGAAGGTGCCGACGGCGACAGCGGCTGTCAGCAGCCCCGTCGTGAGTGCCCCGCCGCCGAGCAGGACGGTGCCGAGCGCGGGGAAGAGCACCAGCGGCTGTCCGAACGTCATCGCGATGATGTCGACGATGTACTGCATGCGGATGTTGCCGGCCCGACGCAGGAACCGCCAGCCGTCGACGAGCGACGCCAGGCCGGGGCGGACCACCTCGCCTTCGGGGCGCAGCGACGGCAGCGTCCACAGCCCGAGGAACATCGAGAGCATGAGCACGACATCGATCGTGTAGGTCCAGCCGTAGCCGGTCAGGGCGACCAGCAGTCCGGCCAGCGCTGGTCCTGCCATCACGGTGAGCCCGAAGGCGACGCCGTTGAGGGCGGATGCCGCGGCGAGCTTGTCGCGGGGGATGAGGCGGGGGACGATCGCGGTGCGCGTCGCCATGCCGACCGAGTTGGCCGCTGAGTTGATCATGCTGAGGACGTAGAGCCACCAGATCGTCTCGCCGCCCGACCAGGTGAGGGCTGCCAGGAGCGCGGTCGACACGAAGGTCACGGTGGCGGCGATGAGAGCGACCAGCCGGCGGTCGAAGGCGTCGGCGAGCATGCCGCCGTAAAGGCCGGCGAGGACCATCGGGACGAGCCCGGCCACGGCGATCATCGACACCGCGAAGGTGCTGCCGGTGAGCGCGAACACGTGCAGCATGACCGTGACGAGCGTGAGCTGTCCGCCGATGCCCGAGAGGGTGGAGCCGATCCACATGCGCGCGAACGCCGGATTCTCGGTGAGGGGGCTCAGATCGATGAGAACTCCGGGTCGCCCGCTCATCCTCTGATCTCGCCGTGTCGCACCTCTCGAGCGTATCGGAGGAGCGGGTGGTCGGTCCGCGGGGGCGCGGTCGTCGGAGAGTGTCCTGGGCTGGTAGACTCTTCAGGTTGCCGTTTGATCGGCCGCGGATAAAGAGAGCCCACGTATCAGGCGTCGGGCGCCGCGCAACGAACTGAAAGGGGATCCCATCTATGCCACTCGAGTCTGACGCCAAGAAGGCGATCATGGAAGAGTACGCGACGCACCCCGGTGACACCGGATCCCCCGAGGTGCAGGTCGCAATGCTGACGCAGCGCATCAAGGACCTCACCGAACACCTCAAGGAGCACAAGCACGACCACCACTCGCGTCGTGGTCTGTTCCTCATGGTGGGTCAGCGCCGTCGTCTGCTCGGCTACCTCCAGGACATCGACATCGCGCGCTACCGCTCGCTGATCGAACGTCTCGGGCTTCGCCGATAACGCGACCCTGCGTACAATCGCGCAGAACATTCTTGAGAAGGCCGTCCCAGGTGTGGGGCGGCCTTCGTCGTTGTCCGGGGTTGATTCCTGTGTGAGTTTCCGTTAGGAAAGTAGTGAGCTTTCCACTCGGAAACAGAATGCGGGGTCGTCATGGAGCAGAAACCGATGCGAGGTGCCGCGCCGCTGGATCCGCCATCGCCGGAGATCGCACGGCTGTACCTCGATGAGGTCGATCGCGTGATCGAGCGCCGCGATGACCGGGTGAACCTGCGGGCTCAGGGCTGGGTCACGATCGCTCAGGGAGTCCTGTTGGCGGGGTTCGTGGGCTGCACGACCGTCGCCTCCCGTGGCGCGGAGACCACGGCCTCGATGTTGCTTCTCCTGGGCTTCGTGATGGCGATCCAAGTGCTGTCCGGGCTGACAGAGCGGTTCGGGGGTCAGCGGCGATTCACGCGCTGGCGCGGGCTGTACTACACCGCGGTCGTGATCGCCTGCGTGGCGATCGTCGCGACATTCGGAATGAGTCTGGTCACCGAGAACGCGCTCCCGCTCGGCGTGGTCCTCGCCCCTGCCGCCCTCGGAGTTCTCGTGCTCGTCGGCATCGGTGCGTGTCAGCTGTGGCTGGCGCGTGGCGCCCCTCGAGGAACCCGCCGTGAGCGCCCGCCCTTCGTGTGGCCCGCGCGGGGGACGACCTTGGCCTTCGGTGTCCTGCTCGGGATCATGATCGTCACCGCCGCGTACGGAGACGCCCTGCTCACGTCGCTGGTCACCGTGCTGGCCGCCATCTCCCTCGTCGTGGCCAGCATCGGCAGCGGAACAGACTGGGGCCTGGCGTACCTGGGTGAGGTCTGGCGGTGGCCGCAGTTCCTGATGCTCGCCGTGGGTCTGGTCGCCCTGGCGGTCAGCGTGGTGCTCTCATCGACCGCTCACGCGGACCCGCTCGTCTTCGTGCTGGTCGCTGCGGCCCTCGTCCTCCTGGCCGTGCTCGTCGCGCTCGTGCCGTCGTCGCCGAAGGCGGACAGACATGCCTGACATCGCCTCCGGGGCGGACGGCAGGCACCCGCGCACGCGCCTCGATGACAACTTCTCCACGCCGATCCGCTTCTCGATCCTCGCGTCGTTGGGGGACGGGGTCGAGCTCGACTTCGCGACCCTCGCCGGAGTCCTCCAGGCGAACGATTCCGTGCTCAGCAAGGCGATCGCGCACCTGCAGGACGCCGGGTACGTGTCGACCAGGAAGGGATACGTGGGCAGCAGACCGCGCACCTGGATCCGCTCGACGGATGCCGGCCAGCGTGCCTTCACCGGCCATCTCGGCGCACTGCGGGAGATCGTCGAGCTCGGTGGAGGACAGTTGCGCTGGGCGTCAGACGCGCACGCGTGAGCCGGCGCGCAGATCGACGGGCGGTCGCCGGATCACGAGAGCGACGACGACGCTCAGCACCGCCGCTGAGACGATCATGAACAGCAGCCCCGCGGTCCAATCGCCAGTGGCGTCGTGCAGGACGCCGACCAGGAGGCTCCCCGCGCCCGCGAACGCGTAGCCGACGCCCTGGGACACGGCGGAGAGCATCCCCGCAGAGGCCTCGTCGGCGGACTGGCTGACGATCAGGCTGAGCGACAGTCCGAAGGTCGCTCCCTGCACAGCGCCGAGCACGAGTGTGATCGCGACATACGAGGTGTCGCCGGAGGCCAGCCAGACGAAGGCGATCAGCATGACGACACCCAGCCCCGGCCCGAACCACAGCAGCGCCCGGCGGCGCCGCGCGAGCATCGGTGCGAGCAGCGTCGGGATGAGTCCCGCGATGCTCGCGAGCGCGAGGAGCCAGCCGGCCGTCGCGGCATCGACGCCGCGGTCGCCGAGCAGTCGGGGCAGCCAGGCGGCGACGGCGAAGAACAGCATGGCCTGGAGTCCGAACATGACGGTGATCAGTGCGACGGTGGGCAGGGTCGCACGGGTGAGCTGCATCCGCTCTCCGGAGTGCACGGGGGCTCGCGACCGCAGCGCGACTCTGAGCATCGCCGCCAGAGCCAGCAGCGCAGGCAGGGCCCACAGGGCGAGGGCGATCGGCGGTCCGCCCGCGGTGTGGCTGAGAGGAACCGTGAACCCGGCGCCGAGGGCGGCTCCCGCGCTGAAGGACATGCTGCTCAGACCGATCCACAGTCCTCCCGCGCCCAGTGATTTGAGATAGGGCGGCAGGAGTGTGCCGGCGGCCATGATCGCCGCGCCCTCCAGGAACGTGCCGACGAGCAGTCCACCGGGGACCATGGCGCGCAGCACCAGCGCGGCCGCGAGCGCCCCCATCGCCCAGGCCAGGGTGCGCACGACCCCGAGTCTGCGCGCGAGCAGCGGGCCGAGCGGCGCGGTGACACCGAACGCGATCACGGGCAGCGTGGCGAGCATGCTGAGCTGCACCGGGTTCAGGGCGAACCAGGCGCCCGTCGGCTCGAGCAGTGACGCGACCGAGGTGATCGCCGGTCGCAGATTGAGCCCGACCAGCAGTGCCGCCCCGAGCCCGATCGCCCGCTCCTGGACCTTCGCGCTGCTCGGTTCAGAGCGCGAGGACACGAAGGCCATCGGCAACCACACGACCGTCATGGAGCACCGTGCGGTCGGTCCCACGGTCCATGACGGCGCTGGTCGGCGTTTCTCCGTTTACGAGCACGAGGTCGGCGCGGTCGCCCGGCGCGAGCCCGGGACGGTCGCCGATGCCACGCGGACGCGGAGTCGCATGCGACATGATGCTCGCCCCTCCCATGGTGGCGACGGCGAGGGCGAGCTCGACGTGATCATCACGGCGGAAGCCGTTCGTGAACGCGAGCTGCCAGGTGCGGTCGAGCATGTCCGCGTTCCCGTACGGGCTCCAGTAGTCGCGCTGTCCGTCCTCACCGAGTCCGATGCGCACGCCCGCCTCGACGAGCTGCACCAGGGAGAGCTGGTTGCTGGTGGACGGAGCGACCGTCGCCATCGCGATGTCGAGTTCGGCGAAGGTCTCGATCAGCCGACGGCTGGTGGCCTCGTTCACGGAGCCGAGGTCGTACGCGTGCGACATCGTCACCTTGCCCTGCATCCCCAGCGCGCGCGTCCGCTCGATCACGAGGTCGGTGCTGAACACCCCCAGCTCGCCGGGCTCATGCAGGTGGATGTCGATCTCGACCTGATACTTCTCCGCCAGCCCGAACACGATGTCCAGGTGTCGCGCGGGGTCGCGGTCGAGCTGCGACGGGTCGATGCCGCCCATCACATCGGCGCCCTGCTTGAGCGACTCCTCGAGATACTCGACGGTGCCCTCCTCACGCAGGATGCCCGCCTGCGGGAAAGTCATGATCTGCACGTCGGCGTGGCCGGCGAACTTCTCCTTGGCGGCGACGACGGCGTCGAACTTCTCCAGCTTGCAGTCCACGTCGACCTGGGCGTAGGAGCGCACACGCGTCGTACCGCGGGCGATCATCTGCTCGAGAGTGCCGGCGACCCGGGTGGGCAGGTCGATCTCGGCATCGCGCCAGTTGCGGCGATCGTTCATCATCATGCCCCAGACGCCGGGAGCGCCGGTGTGCTCGCGGAACGGGAGACCGATCCGGGTGGAGTCGAGATGCACGTGCACATCGCTGAAGGACGGCAGCAGCAGTCGTCCACGACCGTCGACATCGCCGGGCGACGGCGCACTGTTCGGGACATGCGGGCGCACCTCGGCGATCTTCCCGTCGGCGATCAGGACATCGGAGGCGGCGGTGCCCCAGGGACGGACGTCAGAGAGCAGCATGGACTTTCCTTTCGTGGAGCGAGTCGAGTCGCGTGGCGAGATCGCCGGCCTCGGTGTGGTGATGGCATGCCGCAGCTCCCGTGGGGATCCGCTCGGCGCACTGCTGTTGCTGATCGTCTGTCAGCAGAGGCAGCAGCGGGCAGCGGGTGCGGAACACGCACCCCGTCGGCGGATTCGACGGGTGGGGGAGGTCGCCGGTCAGACGGATGCGGTGGCTGCGGTCGGCCGTGGGATCCGGTGACGGCACGGAGGACAGCAAGGACTGGGTGTACGGGTGCACGGGAGCTCCGAACACCTGATCACGCGTGCCGTGCTCCATGATCCGGCCGAGGTACATCACCGCGACCTCGTCGGCGAAATGCTTCACGACCGACAGGTCGTGCGCGATGAAGACGTAGGAGATGCCGGTGTCGGCCTGGATGTCCTGCAGCAGGTTGATGACCTGCGCCTGCACCGAGACGTCGAGCGCCGACACGGGCTCGTCGCAGATGACGATGTCGGGCTCCAATGCCAGCGCACGGGCGATCCCCACACGCTGCTTCTGCCCGCCGGAGAACTCATGGGGGAAGCGGTTGTAGTGCTCGGGGCGGAGACCGACCCTGTCCATGAGCCCGGCCACGCGCGTGCGCATCCCCTCCCGGGGGCGGATGCCCTGCGCCTGCAACGGTGCAGCGATCGCGGCACCCACGCTCTGGCGGGGGTTGAGCGAGGAGGCCGGATTCTGGAACACCATCTGCACTCGGCGCCGGAAGTCCTGCAGATCGGCACCGCGGAGGCCCGCGACATCGGTGCCGTCCAGCAGGATGCGACCCGATGTGGGGGCGAGCAGGCGCATCAGCAGTCGCCCGGTCGTCGACTTGCCGCATCCGGACTCGCCGACGAGGCCCAGAGTGGATCCGCGTCGCAGATCGAAGGAGACGCCGTCGACCGCCTTGACGTGCGAGGTCCCCCGCAGGAAGCCCTTGCTGACGGCGAAGTGCTTGCTCAGGTTCTCGACGCTGAGGAGCGGGGTTGTCATCGGACGACCTCCTGCAGTGCGGCGGCGTGGGGGATCCCGCCTTCGGACAGATGGCACCGGGCGCGGTGCGACCCGCTGCCGCTCAGCGCAGGGCGCTCCGTGCGGCACCGGTCATCCGAGACGAGATGCGACACGGGGCAGCGATCGGCGAACAGACACCCGCCCGGCAGGTTGAGCAGCGACGGAGGGAACCCGGGAATCGGGATCAGGCGCCCCGTCTCGTCGGCCATCGACGGCATCGAGGCGAGGAGCCCCTTGGTGTAGGGGTGCGCGGTCTGGAAGAACGCCTCGCGCACGTCGGCCTCCTCCACGCACTGACCTCCGTACATCACGACCACGCGCTGGCACACCTCGGCCACGACGCCGAGGTCGTGCGTGACGAAGATGACGGCAGAGCCCGTCTCCGCCTGCAGTGAGGAGATCAGGTCGAGGATCTGCGCTTGCACGGTGACGTCGAGGGCAGTGGTGGGTTCGTCGGCGATCAGCAGTTCGGGTTCGCAGATCAGCGCCATCGCGATCATGGCCCGCTGCCGCATGCCGCCGGAGAACTCGTGCGGGTAGGCGTCGTACCGCGAGACCGGATCGGGGATGCCGACGCGGTTGAGCATCTCGATCGCCTGCGCCTTCGCGGCTTTCGCGCTCACCCTGTTGTGCACGCGGTAGGCCTCGGCGATCTGCCGGCCGACGGTGTAGAACGGATGCATCGCCGAGAGCGGGTCCTGGAAGATCATGCCGACCTTGCGGCCGCGGTAGGGGCGCATCTCGTGCTCGCTGAGGGGCACGAGGTCCGTCCCCTCGAACAGGATCTGACCGGACACCCTGGCGCTGGTGCCCTTCATCAGACCCATGAGCGTCTGACTGGTCACGGTCTTGCCGGAGCCGGACTCGCCGACGATGCCCACGGTCTCGCCGCGCTGCACGATCAGGTCCATGCCGTTCACCGCCTGCACCAGGCCGTCGTCGGTGGGGAAGGTCACCCGCAGATCGCGGATGTCGAGAATCGGGGTGCTCATCAGTTGACTCTCACTCTCGGGTCGACGCTCGCGTAGACGAGGTCGACGATGACATTCGCCGTGATGATGAAGAAGGCGGCGAGCATGGTGATCGACATGGTCACCGGGAGGTCTCCGGAGGTGGCGGCGCGCACCGCCGTGAATCCGAGTCCCGGGACCGAGAAGATCTGCTCGGTGAGGACAGCGCCGCCCAGGAGAGCCCCGATGTCGAGACCCAGCATGGTGATGATCGGCGTGATCCCGGCGCGCACGCCGTGCGTGAAGGTGATCTCTCGGCGGCCGAGGCCCTTCGCTCTGGCGGTGCGCATGAAGTCCTCGCCGAAGGTCTCGATCATGTTGTTGCGGGTGATGCGGATGTACTGGGCGCTGAACAGGATGGCCAGCGCCACCCAGGGGAGGAGATAGTTGGCGATCCAGGCGCCCGGTCCCGCAGGGCCGAACGGCGACGAGATCTGATTGCTCGTGAACGGCAGCCAGTGCAGGGTGCTCACGAAGATCAGCAGCAGGAGGAGCCCGGTGACGGGGACGGGCAGGGAGACGCCGACGGAGGCGGCGCCGACGATCAGCTTGTCGGTGGCACGGCCTTTGCGCAGAGCGGCCAGGAGCCCGAGCCCGACGCCGGCGACGGTCCACAGCACGACGGCGCCGATCGCGATCGAGATCGTGTAGGGGAGGGCGCGGGCGATCACGTCGGTGACGTTCTCGTTGGTCTGGAACGATTTGCCCAGGCACGGCCAGGCGCACACCTGCTCGGCACCGGGTGCGCCGATCAGGCGGTCCCCGAAGAAGCCGCTCAGGTACGCGAAGTACTGCACGAGGAACGGCTGGTCCATGCCGAGTGCGACGCGGGCCTGCTCGATGCGCTCGGGGGTGCACTCCTGCCCGCAGGCGGCGGCGGCGGGGTCGGCGGGGCCGATCTGGAACAGGGCGAAGGTGACGAAGCTGACGACGAGCAGGAGGATGACCACGGCGGTCACTCGGCGGACGATGAATCCGAACATTGCTGTCCCGTACGGGGCCGACCTGCGAGGGTCGGCCCCGTCCTTTCGGAGGTGTCGTTCGGGTCGTTACTGCTCGACGCCGATGGCGGACAGATCGATGCTCCCGAAGAAGTACCCCACCTGCGCGTTGTGGATCTTGGATCCCACCACGCTGTTGGTGAACGTGCGGATCAGCGGCACGATCGGGTACGACTCCATGGCCTCGTTGTACAGCTCGGCCCACTGCGTGTTGAGCTCTTCCGAGGTGCCGTTCGTGTTGCGCAGCTCGTACATCTCGGCCGAGAGCTCGTCGTCGTAGAAGCGCGAGATGTTGCTGAAGCCGAACGTCGTGCCGTCCAGGCTCGGGCCGATGTTGGGGTCCACCGTGGTGCGGGTGGAGCCGGATGCCGCTCCGCCGCACCATCCGGCGCGGGCGATGTCGGGCATCTCGTCGCTGGCGAGCACGGTGTAGTAGTTCGCGGCAGGGATCGGGACCAGCTGCAGGTCGATGCCGAGGTCCTTGAGGTTCTGCTGGAGCACGGTGCCGAGGTTCTTGTACCTGTCGATCGCGTTCGAGTAGCCGTAGGTCAGCGTGGCCGGTACGTCCTTGCCCTCCAGGAGCTTCTTGGCCGCGTCGAGCTGAGGGGCACCGTCGATGTCGAGATCGGTCGTCTCCTCGACGTAGCCGACCTGTGCATCGTTCAGGTAGGAGTTGGTGAGCTTGCCGAAGCGCGCTCCGCCGTACTGCACCTGGATCGCCGCGCGGTCCATCGCGAGGGCGAGTGCGTGCCGGATCTCCGGGTCGGTGATCGTCTCGGTGTTGAAGTTCAGCACGTCCGTGCAGCCGAGGAGACCGGAGGCGGTCCGGTCCGCGATCGCCGTGTCGGTCAGGCGAGCCGTGTCGGAAGCCTGCAGCGCGCCGTTGGAGTCGAGCGTGATCGCGGTCGGATCGGCGTCGGAGATCAGCTGCTGGCTGATCGTGGCCTGCGCGGTGGAGAGGGAGAAGGTGAAGGTGTCCGGCAGCGCGGTGCGGTTCTCATCGGTCGCCGCATCCCAGTGCGGGTTGCGCACGAGCTTCAGCTCGCGTCCGCGGTCGTAGCTGTCGATCATGTAGGGACCGGACGACATCGGGTGGCTCGTGTAGTCGAGCTTGGTGTCCTTCGCCTCGGGCACAGGGGCCGTGTTCGAACGGGAGACCAGCGACGCGAAGTCCGGATTCGGCTGCTTCAGGTGGAACACGATGGTCTTGTCGTCCGGAGTCTCGACGGCGGTGAGCTCTCCGTCGGAGTAGGGGCCCTTGTAGGTGTCCGCGTCGAGAGCGGAGTTGAGCTCCTGAGGAGCCTGCGTGTAGACGTCTCGTGCGAACGTGCGGGCCACGCCGTACTTGATGTCGGCCGAGGTGATCGGGGTGCCGTCCTCGTACGTGAGCCCGTCCTTGAGCGTGTAGGTCCAGGTCAACCCGTCCTCTGACGCGGTGCCGGTGTCGGTCGCGAGATCGGCGACGATCGTCGGCGGCTGTCCTGCCGTCTCCTTCGCCATCGTGAGCGTGCGGTAGTAGAGCTGCCCGACGTTCGCGGTCTGGACGTAGTTGCTGTTGCCGGGGTCGAGCGTCATGAAGTCGCTGGACATCAGGACGTTGACGTTGCCGCCCGGCTCCTCGAACCCCGGCTGCACGATATGCGCCGCATAAGGGTCGTTCGACGAGGAGGGCGGGTTCTGTCCGTTCGGAGCGGTGGTGCTGGTGCAGCCGGTCACGACCAGGGCCAAGGCCACGGTCGCGGCGGCGAGCAGGGGACTGCGGTGTCGCATGACTCGTTCTCTTTCGGTGGGGGTGGGTGTTCGGGGCGGGAGGTTCAACTGCGCGACGCTTTCGGGTCGAGCGCATCGCGCACGGCGTCGCCGAGGAGGTTGAACGCGAGCACGGTGATGATGAGGGCGACGCCGGGGACGATCAGGAACCACGGGTCGCTGAGGTACCAGTTGCCCGCCTGTGCGGCGTTCAGCATCTGGCCCCAGGACGGGGTGGGGTCCTTGACCCCGACGCCGAGGAAGGAGAGCGCGGCTTCGGCGGAGATGTTCGCCGGGATCATCATCGTTCCGTAGACGAGGACGACGCCGAGCACGTTCGGGATCACCTGTCGGAAGATGATCGTGCGGTGCGAGGCGCCGTACGACTTCGCCGCCTCGATGTACTCCTGCTCGCGGATGCTGAGCACCTGCCCGCGGACGACGCGTGCGAGATAGGCCCAGCCGAAGAAGCCGAGGATCAGCACGAGCGAGGCGATCGGCACGAAGCTCCCTTGACCGAGCGCGGTGTCGCGCAGCCGTGACTGGAGGATCGGGGTGAGGGAGAGCACCAGCAGCAGGTGCGGGAACGCCAGGAACAGGTCGATGATGCGGCTGATCACCATGTCGACCTTGCCGCCGAAGTAGCCGGCGGCCGCGCCCAGCACGGTGCCGAGGACGACGGAGACGACGGTCGAGAGCAGCGCGATCAGCAGCGACACCTGGGCGCCGTAGGCGATGCGGGCGAAGATGTCGCGACCGAGACCGGGCTCGACGCCCAACCAGTGCTCCACCGAGGGATACATGTAGGCGGGGAGAGGCAGGCCCGGCGTCATGAAGTTGTCGAGGACATCGGGTCCGGTGTGCGTCGTGTAGGGGTCCTGCCCCTCGATCGCGACGAGTACCGGCGCCAGCAGCGCGAACAGCACGATCGCGACCACGACTCCGAACGAGACGAGGGCCACGGGGCTCCGCTTGATGCGCAGCCACGCCGTCCCCAGCAGTGATCGACCGGTCGCGAGCGCGGGCGGGGCAGTGACCAGGACTTCGGTCTTCGGGGGGAGCGTCGGAGTGTCCGTCACGATCTTCCTTGATGGTCGGGGCAGCGGGTGCTCAGAATTGTATACCAGCGAATCGCTTTTGGAATACCAAATAGGTAATCGGAGTACCAATGTTCGCGGCCAATCCTGATTTTCCGTCTCGCAGGTTGTTCGGAATCGATCAGCCGGATAGATTTTTGGATACCAAATCACTTCGAGATCGTTGAGGCTCTCTTGCGCACACTGCTCACCGCTGACCACGTCCTGCTCTTCGACGGCGCCTCGCACGTCGAGCTGCGCGACGGGGCGGTCCTCGTCGATGACGGTGTGATCGCGTATGCCGGTCCCACCGTCGACGCCCCGCGCGAGGTCGACGACCGCATCGACCTCGGAGAGAGCCTGCTCATGCCGGGCCTCATCGACCTCGACGCCTTGACCGACATCGATCACCTCATCCTCGATTCCTGGGGGTCGGCGGCACAGGCGCGGCGTCTGCAATGGTCGGAGGAGTACTTCGCGCACCGTGCGCACGTCTTCGACGATGCCGAGCGCGCGCGCATCCGGGAGATCGGACTCGTACAGCTCGCGCTGCACGGGATCACGAGCTATATGCCGATCGCCTCGGAAGTGCACTCCGCCTGGGCGGAATCAGCCGACGATCTGCGCGCGATGGCCGCGTTCTCGCGGCGCCTCGGTCTGCGCGGATTCCTCGGCCCCTCGTACCGCTCCGGCGTCAACGTCATCACGGACGCAGGGGAGCGGGGCATCCGCTTCGCCGAGGAGGAGGGTCGCGCCGGCCTGGCCGACGCGATCGGGTTCTTCGACGAGATCGATGCCCTGGAGGACCCGCTGCTGACGCCGGTGTTCCTGCCGTGTCGCATCGAGACGCTGACGCCCTCGCTGCTCGCCGAGACGGCCGCCGCGGCGACGCAGCGGGGCGCACTCGTCCGTCTGCATGCGCTGCAGGGGGACTTCGAGCGCGACCACATCCTCGACGAGCACGGCTGCACGCCGCTGGATCTGATCGAGGCGCAGGGGTTGCTGAACGAGCGTCTGATCGTGCCGCACGGCGTCTTCCTCGATGTGAATCCGCGCGTGCACGGTGAGGATCGGGGTGATCTCGGTCGACTCGTCGACGCCGGCGTCTCGATCGTGCACTGCCCGCTCACGAACGCGCGTTACGGCTCGGAACTCGAGACGTTCGCGCGCTACCGCGGCGCAGGCCTCAACATCGCCCTCGGCACCGACTCGTTCCCGCCCGATCTGATTCGCGGCATCGACGCCGGTGTCTCCGTCGCGAAGGTGCAGAACCGGGACCTGTCGGCGGGGGATCTGCGCGGCTACGTCGAGGCGGCGACGCTCGGCGGCGCGCACGCCCTGCATCGGCCCGACCTGGGTCGCATCGCGGTCGGGGCACAGGCCGACCTCACGGCGTTCCGGCTGGACGACGTGCGGATGGGGCCGGTCGAGGATCCACTGCGCACGCTCGTCCTGGGCGGTACCGCCCGCGACGCCTGTCTCACGATGGTGGCGGGCCGTGTGGTCATGCGTGACGGCAGGATCGAGGGCATCGACCTCGACGCGGTGCGGGCAGACGCGCAGGTGCTGTTCGAGAAGATGCGTGCCGCATACACTGGGCGCGATCACCTGCAGGGATCCCTCGACGATCTCTTCCCGCCGGTTTTCCCATCGGCCGTCGCAGGCGAGGAGAGGTTTCGTGATGAGCGCTGACCGCGCGACCGGAGACGGCGCCGCACTGGCGGAGCACGTCTATCGCGGCTTGCTGCGCACCATCATCGACGGGGAGCTCACTCCCGGTGCCTGGTTGAAGGAGCGTGACCTCTCCGAGCGTTTCGAGGTGTCACGGGTTCCCGTGCGGCAGGCGCTGCAGCGTCTGGCAGGCGAAGGGTTCGTCGTGATGTCGCGCAACCGGGGCGCGAGCGTCACCCGCATCACCCGGCCGGACGTCGAGGAGCTCTTCGATGCGCGCCTCTGCATCGAGCCCTATGCCACCCGACATGCGGCGAACAGGGTGCATGCCGGCATCGCGAGCGCCGAACGCCTGGAGCAGCTCCTCGAACGGGCGTTGGCGCCGGGGGAGACGTCGGAGGCCGGGGTGTCGAACCTGGCATTCCACCTCGAGATCGTGCGGCTGTCCGGCAACCGGATCCTCGAGAGGAGCCTGTCCCCGATGCTGGGCCGCATGGAGTGGATCTTCACCCTGACGCATGCGACGAGGGAGCAGGAGCACGCGATCGAGCACCGCCAGCTGCTGGAGGCGATCCTCGCCGGGCGGGGAGAGGTCGCGGCCGCCCAGGCATACGCGCACATCGATCAGGCCAGGGAGCCGATTCTCGACGCGCTGGCGGAAGCGCTCGACTGGTAGCCGAGCGCCTCCGGTTCCGCCTCAGGCGGAAGCACCGACGAGGTCGGCGTGGTGGATCGCTGCGACGTCCGGGTGCGCACGCAGGCGCGACTTCAGGGCGTTCTCACCGTAGAGCGCGTGGATCGGGTTGCTCGGATCCTCGGTGATGCCATTCGCCTCGGCAGCCAGCTCCTCGGGCAGTTCGATCAGAGGAAGTCGCTTGTCGAGCGCCGGGTTGAAGAAGAACGGGATCGAGATGCGCTCGTTCGGCGCCTTCGGCGACACGACGCGGTGGTTCGTCGCCTTCAGGTACCCGCCGGTCGCGTACTCGAGGAGCTCGCCGATGTTGACGACGAAGGCACCGGGCACCGGAGGTGCGTCCACCCACGCGCCGTCGCGCTCGACCTGGAGCCCGCCCTTGCCCGGCTCCACCCACAGGAGGGTGAGGACACCGGAGTCCTTGTGGGCGCCGACACCCTGCTGGGGCTCGGGGGCGTCGGTACCGGGGTAACGGACGATCTTGATGAGCGTCGACGGCTCGCCGAAGTGCTCGTCGAAGTAGGTCTCGTCGGCGCCGAGCGTCTGGGCCCAGGCCCGCAGGAGCTTGCGGGCGACGTCGGACAGCGTGGCGTGCCACTCGGCGACGACGTCCTGCAACTCGGGCTGCGCGGCCGGCCACAGGTTCGGGCCCACCAGTCGGTTGAACGCCGGGCCGCCGTCGATCGGCTCGCGCTCGGGTCCGATGTCGATCTGCTCGCGCCAGTCGACCTTGCCCTGCGTGCGCTCGCCGCCGACACGGGTGTAGCCGCGGAAATGCGGGCTGTTGACGTTCTCGATCGCGAGCTTGTCCGCCTCCGGCAGCGCGAAGAAGTCGAGAGCGGCCTGGTGCAGACGCGCCTCGAGTTCGGGCGAGATGCCGGTGCCGGTCAGATAGAAGAACCCGACATCGTGCGTCGCGGCGCGCAGGTCGTCACGGAATCGCGCGGCCGCCTCGGGGCCGTTGTCGAGCTGGGAGAGGTCGAGGATGGGGAGCGAGAGTTCAGCCATGTCCCGAGGGTAGATCCGCTTGCTCGGAGCGGGGCCGAGTGTTGCGCCGCGTTACCTCCGCGTCGCGCGGCCCCGATCCGAGAGGCGGATGTATCGAAGCGCTGAACGGCGGTGCTAAAGTCTCGTTGGTAAGGGATGCCTTACCTCATCGTTCTGCAGAGAGTTTCATTCCGTGCTCGCCACTTTCCTGATCGGCCTCCGCGAGGGCCTCGAAGCCGCCCTCGTCGTCGGCATCCTCGTCGCCTACCTCCGGCGGCTCGGTCGCCAGGAGGCTCTTCCGAAGCTGTGGGCCGGTGTCGGACTCGCGATCGTCCTCGCGCTCGGGATCGGCGCCATTCTCACGTTCGGTGCGTACGAGCTGACGTTCACGGCCCAGGAGCTCATCGGCGGGGGGCTCTCCCTCCTCGCGGTCGCCATGGTCACGTGGATGATCTTCTGGATGCAGCGCGCCGGTCGCACGATGAAGGCGACCCTCGAAGGCGGCGTCGACCGTGCCCTCACGGCGGGAGGCCTCTGGGCGCTCGTCGCGATCGGATTCGTGTCGGTCGCGCGCGAGGGGATCGAGACCACCCTGCTGCTGTGGTCGATGGTGCAGTCCTTCGGCGATGCGCCCACCGCGATCCTCGGAGCCCTTCTCGGCCTCGCCACCGCCGTCGTGGTCGGCTGGCTGATCTCCCGTGGGGCGGTCACGCTCGATCTCCGTCGCTTCTTCGCCTGGACAGGCGGCTTCCTGGTCATCGTCGCCGCAGGGGTGCTCGCTTACGCGTTCATGGATCTGCAGGAGGCGGGCGCGCTGCCCGGGCCGTTCACGGATGCCGCTCCGATCGATCCCGTCACCGGCGGCGTCGCGATCGGATGGGCGGCCTTCCCCTTCGGGTGGGCCTTCGACGTGTCCGCGTCCATCGCGCCGGGAGGACCGCTCGCAGCGATCCTGCAGGCGACGGTCGGCTTCATGCCGGCGATGACCTGGTTGCAGGTCGTCGCTTGGGCCCTGTACATCACCCTCGTCGGATCGTTCTACATCCGCGGTCTCCGTTCGCGTCGTGCACCGAAGCCGCAGCCCGCTGCGGACTAGAGTGACGAAGCGGCGACCTCTCTCTCACAACAAGGAGCAGCATGACCACCTCCCATCGGATCCTCGGCGCGCTCGCCGCGACCGGAGCCGCGGCGCTCGTCCTGAGCGGTTGTGTCGCCAAGAGCGACGTCGATGCGTCGGCCGCCTTCGACGTCTCGTCGACCGATGGCGACTGCGTCGTCTCGGACTCCACGGCGACCAGCGGAACCCTCACGTTCGCCGTGACGAACGACACCGACCAGATCTCCGAGTTCTACCTGCTCGCGGAGGACGGCCTGCGCATCGTCGGCGAGGTCGAGAACATCGCACCGGCGGCATCGCGCACCCTCACGGTCGTCGCGCAGCCGGGTGAGTACTTCACGCTCTGCAAGCCGGGCATGATCGGGGAAGGCGTCGGCAAGGCGTCCTTCACGGTCACCGGAGATCGGGTGAGCGTCGACGGTCCGGACGCCGAGCAGAAGCAGCAGGCCGTCGATCTCTATGCTGCATTCGTCAAGGATCAGGTGGGCCAGCTCGTTCCCGCGGTCGAGGACTTCGTCGCCGCCTACGAGTCGGGGGACGATGAGACCGCCCGCGAGCTCTTCCCGCTGACCCGCGCCTACTACGAGCGCATCGAGCCGGTCGCCGAGGCGCTCGGCGACCTCGACCCGCGCATCGACTACCGAGAGGTCGACGCCGTCGCCGAGGGACTCGACTGGACCGGCTTCCACCGCATCGAGAAGGACCTGTGGGTTCCGGCGGAGGACGCGCTGAACGCGGACGGCGAGACGCCGGCCAGGCAGGACTGGGCCCCGTCGACGCCGGAGGAGCGCGCCGACTTCGGCGACCTGCTCCTGGCCGACGTGCAGGAGCTCTACGACTACGTGCACTCCGACGACTTCACCACGGCGCTCGACGACCAGGGCATCGGCGGCATCTCCAACGGGGCAATCGCGCTTCTCGACGAGGTCGCGACCGGCAAGATCTCCGGCGAGGAGGACTGGTGGTCCGGCACGGACCTCTACGACTTCGCGGCGAACGTCGAAGGCTCGAAGATGGCCTTCTCGCTCGTGCAGGACTTCGCCGCCGCCCAGGGCGACGACGGCAAGGCGCTCGTCGCCGAGATCGAGGACGGTTACACGGCACTCGAGACCTCGCTCGCGGCGCACGGGTCGCTGGCCGACGGCTTCGTCGGCTACGCCGAGCTCACCGACGAGAACAAGCGGGAGTTCACCGACCTGATCAACGCCCTGGCCGAGCCGCTGTCGCAGCTCACCGGCACGGTGCTCGACTGATCAGCTGACGGGATACGATCACCCACGTGAAAGAACCAGGAACGGATGCCGCAGCCGACGACGCGTCGAACGCGGAGCAGGCCGCGGCATCCGCTCCGACCGGCCTGAGCCGGCGAGGTCTGCTCGGCCTGGCGATCGGCGGCGGCGTCGCGGGGCTCGCTGTCGGAGCAGGTGCCGGACTCGCCGGGGGAGTGGCGCTCGGAAGGGCGCGCGCCGCCGCGGACGCGCAGAACCCGTACGCCTTCTTCGGCGACCACCAGGCCGGCATCACGACCGCGGTGCAGGATCATCTGCACTTCGCGTCATTCGACATGATGCCGCGCACCGACCGCGACGACCTGATCTCGCTCCTGCAGGACTGGTCGTACGCGGCATCCCGCATGACGCAGGGCCTTGAGGTCAGCGCGACGGGCGCGGTCGGCGGTCCGGCGGAACAGCCGCCGGAGGACACCGGCGAAGCCCTGGGGCTTCCCGCGGCCGGCCTCACCATCACTTTCGGCTTCGGCCCCGGGCTCTTCGAGAACGAAGACGGCGACCGGTACGGTATCGCGGCGCGGCGCCCGAAGGGGCTGGAGAGACTTCCCGCCTTCCTCGGCGACGACCTCGATCCGCAGGGCTCGCACGGCGACCTCTGCATCCAGGCGTGTGCGGATGATCCGCAGGTCGCGGTGCACGCGATCCGCAACCTCAGCCGGATCGCGTTCGGACGGGCGCGACTGCGGTGGTCCCAGCTCGGGTTCGGCAAGACGTCGCGCACCACGGCGTCCGCGGCCACCCCGCGCAATCTGTTCGGATTCAAGGACGGCACCGCGAACATCCTCGCCGACGATCACAAGGCGCTGGACGCGCATGTCTGGGTGGCGGACGCGGACGAGCCGAGCTGGCTCGCCGGCGGGTCCTATCTCGTCGCCCGCAAGATCGCGATGCTGATCGAGACCTGGGACCGTGTGCGTCTCGCGGAGCAGGACACGATCATCGGCCGCGACAAGGGCGTGGGCGCCCCGCTGTCCGGAGGCGACGAGTTCACGGCCCCGAACTTCGGCGGCTCGTCGATCGATGCGCACAGCCACGTGCGACTCGCCCACCCGGAGCAGAACGACGGCATCCGGATCCTGCGCCGCGGCTACAACTACGTCGACGGCAACAACGACCTCGGTCGCCTGGACGCCGGGCTCTTCTTCCTCTCGTATCAACGGGACCCGGCGCACTTCATCACGCTGCAGCGGCGTCTGTCGACCGACCTGCTGAACGAGTACATCCGCCATGTCGGATCCGGCATCTGGGCGATTCCCCGGGGCGCGGAGCCCGGATCGTACGTCGGCGCCGAGCTGTTCGCCTAGTCCCGCGGCCCGACGGAATCAGGACGCGAGGGTCTCCACCACGAACGCCGCCATCGCGTCGGCGCCGAAGTGGTCGCCTGCCGTGATGGTCACCACGGCGTCTCCCGCGAAGATGAGCAGCTGCCCGTACGCACCGTGGAGTCGCCAGGCCTCACCCGGCCCGCCCCATCCGGCCAGCGCGTAGCGGTCGTAGCCCGGGCTCTCGCCGGCGACCACCCAGTCGGAGTGCATCGCGTCGATCCACTCCGGTGCCACCAGCTGCTTCCTCTGCCAGAGGCCGCGATCGCGGATCAGCCGACCGAGCCGCGCCATCTCCTCCGTCCGCAGCGCCAGACCGCCGCCGGCGATGATCCGACCGTTCGGGCACCGTTCCCACTCGACCTGCGTCAGTCCGAGCGGAGCGAACAGCCGCGGCTCCAGATACGCGGCGACATCGCCGACCCGTGACTCGAGAACGCGCATGGCGGTGTATGTGCTGGCATTGGAGTACTGGAAGCGACGTCCGGGTGTCGGTCGTCCGAGGAACTCCGTCGCGAGATCGGGCCAGTCCGTCATCATCGTCTCCGACCACGGAAGGTCGATGCCGCTCGTCATCGTCAGCAGATGGCGGAGGGTGACGCGATCGACCCCCTCGCCGAGCCGGGTGTCGTCCAGATAGGTCGCGATCGGGACGTCGAAGGCCACGAGTCCTTCTTCTGCGGCGATCGCGGCTGCCATCACGCAGACGCCCTTCGACACCGACTGGATGTCTCCACGGACATCCGGCGTCCAGCGGTGCTCTGCCGTGTCGGCGCCGATCAGCACGTGCAGCCCGTGCGCCCCGAAGCCCGTGGAATCGGTCTCTCCGACGATGCGGTCACGGATCGTCTCAGCGCGGTTCACCTCTTCACGCTACCCGGTCGCGTCGGCTCAGCCGCGCGGTCACGTCCGTGGTCTACGCGCACCGGTCGGGTCGTTCCGACTGCCTTCGCGAGAAGCGAGGGCCGGGTCGGCGAAGAGCCACTTCGGTCGCGGTTCGACGAGAGGCCGGAACACGCGGCGGATCGGTTTCGTGGCCAATGCCAGTGCGACGAGTACCGAGAGGACGGTGACCAGGGGCAGCCAGAGCCACGTCGGCTCGAGGTCGCGCAGGACGCCGGTCTCGCGGAACGGATACAGCACGAAGGAGTGCAGGAGGAAGACGTACATCGTGTACTGCCCGAACGTCGTCCACCAGTGCGTTCCGCGGGGGATCAGCGCGAAGAAGGAGGCGCTGAGCACGACGGCGAGCAGCATCAGGGCGAGGCGCACTCCACCGGCCCACCACTGCTCTCCGCCGAGGTCGGCGTAGGAGTCCTCATAGAACAGCCAGTGGCGGAGGTCGGCCGCCTGCCAGACGGGCAGCCAGTTCCAGGCGGCCCACCCGCTCGCAGCGAGCACTGCGACGGCGACCGCGCGCACCCACCACGGGCGGAAGTCGAGAAGGCGGAAGCGGTTGACGATGTCATGCTCGCGCAGCCACCATCCGAGGGCGAAGAAGGGCAGCAGCCCGAGCGTGCGCGACAGGGAGAATGTGCTGTCGACGTTGGGCAGATAGCCCACTCCGAGAGAGATGAGGACGGTCCAGGCCAGCGGCCAGCGCAGCAGAGCGAGGTAGGGGAGCACGAGGCGGAAGATTCCGAGCGCGAGCAGGAACCACAGCGTCCAGGAAGGCTGCGTGATGTTCGGATTCGCCTGGCCCTCCACCAGCCACTTCGTCAGCGTCCACAGCAGCTCGAAGATCACATAGGGCACGAGGATGTCGGTGATCACCCGGGCCATCTGCGTCCTGGTGGGGGAGCCGGATTTGGAGAAGTAACCGGAGATGATCGCGAACGCCGGCATGTGGAAGGCGTACAGCGTCAGGTAGAACGCGAAGGCGATGTCGGAGTCGTAGATGAGGCGCTGGATCGCGTGGCCCAGGACGACGAGCACGATGCACAGGTAGCGGGCGTTGTCCCAGAAGGGCACGCGGCGCCGGGGTTTGGCGACCGCGCCCGTCGTCGGGGGTCCTGAGATGTCCGCACCGGCGCTGTTCATCCTCCGAGGCTACTCGGGGAATAAAGTTGCTCGTGTCACGTTGACTCAGATACATTCAAATGAATAGAAGCGGATGCCGAGTCATCCGATTCGGAGAAGACGGAGCAATCATGAGCGAGCAGTCAGGCGCGCAGGCGATGCAGTTCGGCATCATGTCGGTCAGCGACATCACCCGCGATCCCACCACGGGAGTCACGCCCAGCGAGCAGGAGCGGATCAAGGCCACCCTGGCCATCGCCCGGCACAGCGAAGAGGTGGGCCTCGACGTGTTCGCGATCGGCGAGCACCACAACCCGCCGTTCTGGTCGTCCAGCCCCACGACGTTCCTCGCCGCACTCGCCGCGCAGACCGAGCGTCTGATCGTGTCGACCTCGACGACGCTGATCACGACGAACGACCCGGTGCGCATCGCCGAGGAGTACGCGATGCTCCAGCACGTGTCGGACGGTCGCATGGACCTGATGCTCGGCCGCGGCAACACCGGCCCCGTCTACCCCTGGTTCGGTCAGGACATCCGTCAGGGACTCCCGCTCGCGATCGAGAACTACGCCCTGCTGCACAAGCTGTGGCGTGAGGACGTGGTCGACTGGGAGGGGAAGTTCCGCACCCCGCTGCAGGGCTTCACCTCGACGCCGCGGCCCCTCGACGGCGTCGCCCCGTTCGTGTGGCACGGATCCATCCGCACCCCGGAGATCGCCGAGCAGGCCGCGTACTACGGCGACGGATTCTTCGCGAACAACATCTTCTGGCCCAAGGAGCACTACCAGCGTCTGATCGAGCTCTACCGTCAGCGCTACGCGCACTACGGTCATGGCACGCCGGAGCAGGCGATCGTCGGGCTCGGCGGTCAGGTGTTCATGAGCGCGAAGTCGCAGGACGCCGTGAACCAGTTCCGGCCGTACTTCGACAACGCCCCCGTCTACGGCCACGGACCCAGCATGGAGGACTTCACCGAGATGACTCCGCTCACCGTGGGCTCTCCTCAGCAGGTCATCGACCGCTATGCCGCGATGCGCGAGCACTACGGCGACTACCAGCGCCAGCTGTTCCTGATCGATCACGCGGGCCTCCCGCTGAAGACCGTGCTCGAGCAGCTCGACATCCTGGGGTCGGAGGTCGTCCCTGTGCTTCGCAAGGAGCTGGCGAAGGACCGTCCGGTCGCCGTGCCGGATGCCCCCACGCACGCCGCTCGGGTGAAGGCCGAGTTCGGTGACGGACCGACCCGTCAGGCCCGCCCCGGCGCGAACCGCGGAGACAACCTGACCGGAGACTCGCCCTACCAGGATTCGCCGGCCCCCGCGGGAGCCGCGTTCGGTCTCAGCCGGAAGGAGGCCTGAGATGGCCACCCGCCGCATCGCCGTGGTCTCTGCGGGGCTCTCCAACCCCTCATCGACGCGCATGCTCGCCGACCGCCTCGCTGCCGAGACCGTGAAGGCGCTCGCCGGGCACGACATCGAGGCCAGCGTCGACGTGATCGAGCTGCGCGACTACGCGCACGACATCACGAACAACCTGCTCACGGGGTTCGCGCCGCCCGCGCTGGAGACCGCGATCAACACCGTGGTCTCCGCTGATGCGCTGATCGCCGTCACGCCGATCTTCTCCACGAGCTACAACGGATTGTTCAAGTCGTTCATCGATGTGCTCGACCCCGACGCGCTCACCGGGAAGCCGGTGCTCATCGGTGCGAACGCGGGCACAGCGCGGCACTCCCTCGCGATCGACTACGCGATCCGCCCGTTGTTCGCCTACCTGCACGCCGAGGCCGTGTCGACGGGCGTCTTCGCGGCGTCGAGCGACTGGGGCGGATCGGGTGACGACGTGGCTCCACTCGCGAAGCGCGTCGAGAAGGGCGCACGTGAGCTCGCCGAGGCGATCGCGCGGCGGGAGACCGTCGACGTGGTCGACCCGTACGACCCGGCCACGTACCTCGGTGAGGGACGCTCCTTCGGACACATGCTCGGCGGTCTCGCGGGCGAGTGATCATCGGGGCATGACGCCGTCGACAATGTCCGAGGGGCATCGTACGGTGGCGTCATGTCCCGTTTCACTGCTTTCGACGACATCCGTGGCGCGCTGACCGGATCCCTCGTCCTCCCGCCCGATGCGGGTTACGACGAGGCGCGCCGTCCATGGAATCTCGCGATCGCCCAGCGCCCTGCCGCCGTCGCCGCCCCCGTCGACGTCGCAGATCTGCGCACGCTGCTGAGAGCGGTGGGCGACCTCGGCGTGCAGGTCGCCGTGCAGCCGGGCGGTCACGGCGCCTCGGGTGACCTGGCTGATGCGCTGCTGGTGCGCATGTCGGAATTCGATGAGGTGGATGTCGATCTCGAGCACGGCACGGCGCGCATCGGTGCCGGCGTGCGCTGGGGTCGCGTGGTCGACGCTCTCGAGGGCACGGGGTGGGTGGCACCCGCGGGGACGAGCCCGGTCGTCACGGCGACGGGCTACACGCTCGGCGGAGGGCACTCGTGGTTCAGTCGCACCGCCGGCCTCGGCTCCGACAGCCTTCGCGCGGCCTGGGTGCTGCGCACCGACGGCACCCACGAGCGCGTCGATGATGCGAGCGATCCCGACCTGATGTGGGCATTGCGCGGGGCCGGCGGCGTCGTCGGCATCGTCACGGCGATCGAGATCGACCTGATCCCCGCTCCGGCGGTGTGGGGTGCATCGCTCGTCTTCGACGCCTCGGATGCTCCCGCGGTGCTGCGTGCGGTCCGCGACCTCGCTGCCGACGCGCCGTCGTCGTTGAACGTCTTCACGAACTCGATGCGGATGCCCGATGCACCGCCGCTGCCGCCGGAGATCCGCGGGCAGAGCTTCGTGATGGTGCAGGCCGTGTCGGTGGACGGAAGCGCGGATTCATTCCTCGGCGCGATCCGCTCCGCCGGCGCCGTACGTCGGGATCAGTCCGGGCCGACCTCACCGGCGCTGCTGAGTGCGCAGTCGAACCAGCCGACCGCTCCGACGGCCAGCCGCGGAGCGTCCGTGGCGCTGAACGCGCTCGACGATCCGACCATCGAGGCGCTGATCGCGTATCGGGATCGTCCGGAGCAGGCGTCGATCATCGGCATCGACATCCGCATGCTCGGGGGAGCACTGGAAGCCCCTCGGCGGCCGGGCTTCGCCTCACTGCAGGGCGTGGGGTGGATCGCGTACGCGCTCGCCCCGCTGTTCCCCGGTGCTCCGAGCGAGCCGGGGGAGGCGAGTCTCTCCGGTTTCCGGGAGCTCCTGGCAGGAGCGGTGGCGGAGCGTACGGTACCGACGTTCCTCAGCCCGGGGCAGACCCTGGATCGCGCCGCTCCGGCGATCGATGTCGCGCGGCTGCGCGAGCTGCGCGCGAAGTTCGATCCGTCCGACCTGCTGCACGAAGGCAGGCTCCCGCGCTGACGCGGGGTCGGGCTCCCGCTACTTCCAGCGGTACTCGGTCTCGGGCCGGCCGCGGGCGCCGTATCGCGCTGCCCGTGCAACGAGGCCCTCTGAGGCGAGGTGTTCCAGATAACGGCGCACCGCGACCCGTGACATGCCGAGGTGCTCAGCCGCCTCCGCGGCCGACACCGGTCCCGAGGTGCGGACCTCGGCGGTGACACGCTCCAGCGACCCGGAGGAGAGCCCCTTGGGCAGCGTGATCGATCCGGTTGCGCGTCCGAGGAGGGCATCGATCTCGGCCTGCGTCGCCTGCCCTGCTGTCGCGGTGGCCTGGGTCCGATGCTCGCGGTACTGCATCATCCGTTCCTCGAACACGGCGAACGGGAACGGCTTGACCAGATACTGGAAGACACCGAGCGCCGCCATCTGCCGCACCGTCTCCGCGTCACGCACACCTGTGATCGCGATCACGTCGACGGCCGCCGCGCGCGCTCTGAGGGTGCGCAGGACGTCGAGGCCCGAACCATCGGGCATCGTCACGTCGAGCAGCACCAGATCGAATGCGCCGGGGCCCGGTCTGTCCAGCACCGCAGTGACCGCTGCGCGCGCCCCCGAGCATTCCCCGGCGACGACGAAGCCGTCAAGCCGCGCCACGTAGTTCCGGTGGAGTTCGAGCGTGAGGGCGTCATCATCGACGAGCAGCGTCCGGATCATCGTCGCCTCCCCGGGGCGTCGGCGCGGGGGAGCACCACGCGGAACGTCGTCGGGGACCCGGAGAGCTCGACGGTTCCCCCTGCATCGTCGACCACGGCGCGCACGAGCGCCAGTCCGACGCCGCGCCCGTCCGCCCCCGCAGGTTTCGTGGAGAACCCGGAGGCGAAGATCCGTTCCGTCAGGTCCGTCGGCACTCCGGCTCCGCTGTCGGCCACCTCGAGGATGATCCCGCCTTCCGCAGAGGGACTCAACGACACGCTGACCCAGCGGTCCTCTGCCTCGGCGGCGGCATCCAGCGCGTTGTCGACCAGATTGCCGAGTACGGAGACGCTGTCCACGGCGGTGAGCGGTGAGCGGGGAGTGTCGGGTTCGATGCGCACACGCCAGTCGATCCCGCGTTCCTTCGCCTGGGACGCCTTGCCGAGCAGGAGCGCGCCGACGGCGGGGTCGCCGTGCCGTCTGGCGGTCACCTGATCCACGAGGGACTGGCTCTGGCGCGACGTCTCGGTCAGGATCTCGATCGCCTCCGCGCTACGCCCGAGTTCGAGCAGGGCGACGGCTGTGTGCATGCGGTTTCCGTGCTCGTGCGTCTGTGCGCGCAGGGGATCGCCGAGAGTGCGGATCGACTCGTACGAGGAGACGGCGTCGCGCACTTGCCCCGGGGGGAGGTCCCCGGCGATGCGGCGGGTGATGCGGCGGGCGATCCATGCTCCGAGCGCGCCGAACACCACCAGACCCGCTGTGATCCCGAGCGAGAGCGGGATGCGCCGGATCACCGTCTCGGAGATCGATTCGATCGTGACGCCGGACGCGACCCACCCGAGCAACTCGCCGTCGTCGCCGGTCACCGGCTCGATCGTGCGCACCGAGGGTCCGAGGGTGCCGGTGAAGACCTCCGTGAGCGGCTCCGGGGCTGCCGGGATCGTCCCCAGGTAGCGCTGACCGATCTGCGCGAGGTCGGGGTGGGTGATGCGCACACCCTCGGACGTCATCACGGTGATGAAGTCGAGGTCGGCGTCGTCCACGACCGACATCGCGTATGGCTCCAGGATGCGGGTCGCGTCCGCCGGGTCGCCGGCATCGAGCGCCGAGATGACGACCGGCGAGTTCGCCAGGGCGATTGCCGTCGCCGATGTCACGCGCTCGGCCTCGGCGCGGATGGCCCGTTGCGCATCGACGACCAGATACACCGCTACGAGCGCGCCGATCACGAGGGCGGCCGCCAGCAGGACCAGGAACACCCGTGAGGCGGCGCTGCGAGCGGCGTGTGCCACAGCATCCTCCGCTCGTCGTCGATCTCGGTCGTGACCAATACGACCACAAATGGTGCCGCACGGGGAAGTCGGCGACCGTAGGTGCACCGGCGGCGACGTGGCAACCGGGCATGAGACGAAGACGTTCATGATCAAGGAGGAAACATGGCCATCACGACAGGGTTCTCACTTCCCGGATTCCACTGGCGGCGAGGCAAGCAGGCCTGGGACCGTCACACCTGGCTGTATGTGTCGGTGATCATCGCCGTCGTGCTCGGTGCAGCCGTCGGGCTGATCTGGCCGGAGGTCGGCCAGAGTCTCGAGCCGATCGGCAAGGGCTTCGTCTCGCTGATCAAGATGATGATCGCGCCGATCATCTTCTGCACGATCGTGGTCGGCGTCGGATCGATCGCCAAGGCCGCCACCGTGGGGAAGATCGGCGGCCTGGCGCTGCTGTACTTCATGGTCATGTCGACCTTCGCGCTCGCGATCGGGCTCGTGGTCGGCAACATCATCCACCCCGGTGCCGGTCTCGACATGGCGAACTCGAGCTACGACGCGACCGAGACCGAGGCGAAGACCACGACCGAGTTCATCCTCGGGATCATCCCGACGACCTTCTTCTCCGCCTTCACCGGTGAGAGCGTCCTGCAGGTGCTGTTCATCGCGCTGCTCGTGGGCTTCGCTCTCCAGGGGCTCGGTGAGAAGGGCGCCCCGATCATGGACGCGGTGAAGAACCTGCAGAAGTTGGTGTTCCGTATCCTCGGGATGATCCTGTGGCTCGCGCCGATCGGTGCCTTCGGTGCCATCGCCGCTGTGGTGGGCAAGACCGGGATCGCCGCGATCTGGAGCCTCGGCATCCTGATGATCGCCTTCTACATCACCTGCATCCTGTTCATCACGGTGGTGCTGGGCACTCTGCTGTGGGCGGTGACGCGGGTCAACATCTTCAGCCTGATCAAGTATCTGGCGCGGGAGTACCTGCTCATCGTGGGCACATCCTCTTCGGAGTCCGCGCTGCCGCGGTTGATCGCGAAGATGGAGCACATCGGAGTCTCGAAGCCGGTGGTGGGGATCACGGTTCCCACCGGGTACTCGTTCAACCTCGACGGCACGGCCATCTACCTCACGATGGCGTCGTTGTTCATCGCGACCGGCATGGGACAGCCGATGTCGATCGGCGAGCAGATCGGGCTGCTGGTGTTCATGATCATCGCGAGCAAGGGAGCCGCCGGTGTCACGGGTGCCGGACTCGCCACGCTCGCGGGCGGACTTCAGGCGTACCGTCCCGACCTCGTCGACGGCGTCGGCGTGATCGTGGGCATCGACCGCTTCATGTCGGAGGGGCGTGCGCTCACGAACTTCACGGGCAATGCCGTGGCCACGCTGCTGATCGGCACGTGGACCCGTCAGATCGATCGCGATCGGGTGCAGCAGGTGCTGAGCGGAGCGCTCCCCTTCGAGGAGTCGCAGCTCGACGGCGTCGACGATCACGGGATGGCCGAGGAGCGGGAGGCCGTCGATGTCCAGGGACTCAAGGAGTCCGCCCTCGACGAGATGGCGGCGAAGCAGGAACGCGCCCGGGTCAGGGCTGCCGCGAAATGAGCACTCCCGGCGGGGAGTGAGGGATGCGGGAGTCGACGATGGTCGGCTCCCGCATCCGTGTGGTCAACCGCTCTTGCGTCGGAACTCGCGCCGCGTCTGCGGGGCGGGCGCGCCGTGCACGGCGGAATCGCCGTCGAGGTGTGCCTCGCCCTGCCGGTGGTGCGCGTTCTTCTTCTCGAGCGCTTCCTTGAACTTGCGCTTCATCTCCTCAGAGGAGGTGGCGCCTTCTTCGGTGCTCATGTTCGCCAGCCTAAGGCACGGGCGTGGAGACGGGGCATTCAGTTGCGCACGCGCCGGGTGATGACATCGATCAGCACGCCGATGCCGACGGCCACCACGATCGACACGGGCACGGCCACCAGCGGCCCGCCGGGCAGGATCGCGGCGATGGCCGCGCCGACGGCCGCCTGGTAGGCCGCCCATCCGCTCGCAGCCAGGCTGACCAGCGCCAGGTAGCGCGGAGGATGGATGCGCGACGCTCCCGCGACGAGATTGATCGCGAGTCGCGCGAACGGGACGAACCGTGCCGTGAACAGCACCGTGGCCGTTCCGGATTCCAGCCGACTCCGTGCCCACCCCAGGGCTTGACGGATGCGCGGCGCACGCATCCAGCGCCAGCGATCCAGCCCGACCTGCCGGCCGATCAGATAGCAGCAGACATCGCCCAGCGCCGCAGCGGCGGCGGCGCAGACGATGACCGCCCAGAGGGGAGGGGAGCCCGTGGATACGGCGAAAGCCCCGAGGGCGGTGACCGCGACCTCGCCGGGGATGACGACGAAGAAGGCATCGCCGACCACGAGCACGCTCATCAGCGCGAGGCTCCACGGGCCGGTCAGCGAAACGGTGAGGAGGTCAGCAGGCACGCTCTCACGGTGCCCGCCGTGGATGAACGGGAACCAACGAGCGCCTAGCCGGTGACGGGCGCTCCAGCATCGGGTGAACATCTGATGATGCCGGCAGGATCTGCGTCACGGTCACCGTGACGCCCGTCATCCTGGGGATGTGAGAGTCGCGATCGTGACAGAGTCCTTCCTTCCGCATATGAACGGCGTCACCGGATCGGTGCTGCAGATCCTGCGGCATCTCGAACGCACCGGGCACCAGGCGCATGTGGTCGCCCCAGCCGCTGCCGGGATCCCCACCTCCGTCAGCGGAGCGGCGATCGAGTCCATCCCGAGCCTCGCGCTCCCGGGTTACCGCAACGTCCGGGTCGGGACATCGCCCGCCCATCGCGTGGCGGCGTCGTTGCGACGTTTCGCACCCGATGTGGTGCACCTGGCCTCACCGTTCGCACTCGGATGGCGGGGAGTGCTCGCGGCGGAACGCCTCGATGTCGCGGCCGTCGCCGCCTACCAGACGGATGTCGCCGCATACACGGAGCGCTACGGGATCGCGGCGACCACCGGGTTCGCGCAGACGCACATCGCACGGTTGCACCGCAGGGCGACACTCACCCTCGCGCCCTCATCGGAAGCGCAGAGCCAGCTGGAGCAGCTCGGCGTGGATCGACTGCGCCGCTGGGGACGAGGAGTCGACGCGGAACGCTTCCATCCGACGCGCCGCGATCTCACGATGCGTCGGCAGTGGGGTGCGGACGGGGACGCCGTGATCGGGTACGTGGGAAGGCTCGCACCCGAGAAGCAGGTGGAGGATCTGGTCGCCGTGCAGTCTGTGCCGGGCACCCGGCTGGTGATCGTCGGGGATGGACCCAGTCGCGCGCGTCTGGAGTCACTGATGCCGGACGCGATCTTCCTGGGGCATCTCGAGGGTGAGGCGCTCGCCGCGGCGATGGCCTCGTTCGACGTCTTCGTGCACCCGGGGGAGAGCGAGACGTTCGGGCAGACCCTTCAGGAGGCGCATGCGAGCGGGGTTCCCGTGGTCGCGACCGGGCGAGGAGGCCCTCTGGATCTCGTGCGGATGGGCGTCGATGGCTGGCTGTACCGTCCGGGCGACCTGGACGACCTGCGGATGCGGGTGGCCGACCTCGCCGGCGATGTGCGCAAACGACGGGCATTCGGCGAAGCGGGTTTCGACGCGGTGCAGGGCAGATCGTGGGCCAGCATCTGCGACCAGCTCCTTGCACACTATGAGGAGGCCCAGACGCTCAAGCGGGTGGACACGTCGCTGCGCGCGCGCCGCGTCGTGCGCCCCGAGCAATCGCGACCGGTCGTGTCGATGCGGTGGCGGCGCTACGTGGCGCTCGGAGACTCGCTGACCGAGGGGCTGTGCGATCCCGCCCCTGATGGCGCTCTGCGCGGGTGGGCCGATCGTCTCGCCCTGCTCCTCGCCTCGCGGGGAGGTCTGCACTACGCGAACCTCGCCATCAGATCCAAGCGGGTCAGCGACGTGTGCGGGTACCAGCTGCAGCGCGCGCTCGAGTTGCGGCCCGATCTGGTGTCGATCCTGATCGGTGCGAACGATCTCGTGAAGCGCCGTGTCGACATCCCTGCGCTCGCCGCATCGCTGGAGGACGCGGTCGTGCAGCTGCGTGAGATCGGCGCGGATGTGGTCCTCGTGACCCCGTTCCTTCCCGGTCGTCGCGCGGCGGGGATGTACACCTCGCGGTTCGCGGCTTTCGCGACTGCACTCGCGGGTATCGCCACACGCACGGGGGCGATCCTGATCGACACGGATCTGCACCCCACACTCGGTGATCGACCGCACTGGGGCGAAGACCTCGTGCACCTGAGCAGCCGCGGACATCGTTTTCTGGCATACCGGGTGGGTGAGGTGCTCGCCGTTCCGCATGCCGACGCACTGGGACTGCTCGACGCCGCCTTGCATGAGCACGAGCCGATCGGCACCGGACTCTGGTGGCGACGGCACGCGCTGCCGTGGGTCTGGCGGCGGATGCAGGGCCGGGCCGCAGGAGACGGGCGCTCCGCGAAGCACGACGGCTACGTGTACCTCGGCAGATCCTCCGCCGCACGGGACGTGCCCGTGCACTGAGGCGTGTACGTGCGCTGAGGTGTGTCCGGCAACCGGGTCGTGCCCCGGGAACTGGTTCATGCCCGGCAACCGGGTCGTGCCCCGGGAGCGGGACGTATCGGTATGCCGGGACGTTCCTATGCTGGGAGGCATGGAGCAGCTCCCGATCGTCGAACGGTTCATTGCGGCGCACTTCCCTCGGGCGGGGATCGCCGTGGTGGCGGGAAGCACGGCGCGCGGGACCCGCACGCGCACCAGCGACATCGACCTGCTCCTGATCGGCGACGACATTTTCGAGACGGACGCGGCGAGCTTCGCGGGCGGCTTCGAATTCGAGGGCGGGTTCTTCGAAGTATTCGCCTACACCGTCGACGGGTATGGGGAATGGGCCGCCCGCGGCGTCGCCCAGTTCCGCCCGGTCATCGTGCACATGCTCGTGGAAGGGATCGAGGTGCGTGGCGGCACCGCGCTGCAGGAGCTGCGCCACCGCTGGGAACGAGTGCTCGTCGACGGTCCCCGGCCAACGGCGCACGAGCTGGAGTTCCGCCGCTACATGATCACGGATCAGCTCGACGATCTGCGCGATGCGCAGGATCCACTGGAGCGGCGCGTGATCGCCGGGTTGTTGTTCGAGCGCACGGCCGAACTGATGCTGCTCGGAGCAGGACACTGGATCGGTGCAGGGAAGTACCTGCCGCGACGACTGTGCGAACTGAGCGTGGACAGGACTGAGGCCTTGGCGGCGCCGTTGCTGCAGGGGGACTTCGACGAGTTCGCCACCCAGGTAGAGCGCGAGCTGGATGCCGCAGGCGGTCGCGTGCAGGCCGGCTTCGTACGGTGACGCAGCGAGTCGTTCGGCACGACTGCGCCCACGAACAGACTGGGCCTGGACACATCCGGTGGCGCAGCCCGCTGCGCTGCGATCGTAACGATCGCGAGCGGCGCTTCATCGCAGTTGCAGTGGAGCCGAAGTCGCGGATGCGGTGCGAGGCGGCGCGGCGGTGTCCAGCGCCGACATCCCGCGGCACTCAGCGCCTCAGTGCTGTCGAGCACCGACCTCCTGCGCCACTTAGCGCCGCAGCGCTGCGGAGCGCCGAGTTCCTGCGCCACTCAGCGCCTCGGCGCTGCGGAGCGCCGAGTTCCTGCGCCACTTAGCGCCGCAGCGCTGTCGTAAGTGGCGGCCTCGTGAGTGGCCATGTCGCGGGTGGCGCCGTCGTGAGTGGCACCGACGTGCCTGGCGCCGTCGCGAGCGGCGCCGTCCTGCCTGGCGCCGTCCTGGGTGGCGTTTTTGAGCGTGGTGCAGTCGTGGCGTGGCCGTTACCGGACGGTCGCCCCGTGGTCACCGGTGGTCGTGGTGTGCGCCATCGTCGTGCGGGGTCCCACCATGCGGGCCCGCGGACGGTCGGGGTCCCGTTGTCCATGCGGATCTCCCACCCGGAGGTCTCCAGAGTGCGGTGGTGGTGCCAGCACAGGGCGACACCGTTGTCGGTGTGTGTGGGTCCGCCGCGGGAGTGTTCCTGGACGTGGTGGATCTCGCACCACGCTGCGGGGACGTGGCATCCCGGGATGAGGCATTCCTTGTCGCGGAGGGTGATCGCCCGGCGTTGAGGGGTCGTGAAGATGCGCTCCGTGCTCCCGATCCCGACGATGCGGCCTTCCGGGTCGAACAGCACCCGTTGGATCGTCCCGCCGCAGGCGGTGTGGCGGGCGGCGGCGATCGTGGTCGGTGTGTCGATCCCGTCGATGTGCGCCCACCCGTGCCCGGTGGCGTAGTCGTCTGCGGTCACGGACACGATCAGCGTCGGTGCCGCCCCGCCGAGTTTCGGCATGTCGTCGTGGCGGGCGGCGATCCCGAGCATCGCGGTGAACGCGTCGTGCTGCTTCTGCGCACGGGTGCGAGGGTCGATCTGACCGCCCGGGTCCCCGGACGGCAACACACCACCATCCCGATCCTCCCGATCCTCCCGATCCTGCCGATCCTGCACGTCCTGCACATCCTGCACGTCCTGGGCACCGTGCGCGTCGCGGGAGCCGTGCGCGTCATTCTGGTCGGACGGCACGAATCGCACGCCCGGCACGGGTGGTCCGTCGGCTTTCGGGTTCAGGTACGCGTCCCAGATCCGCTGCAACTGTCCCGCGGTCTCCGGCAACAGATCCCCACGAATCGGGATGAGCCCGTTCCTCACCCGCCCCAGAATCACCCCGCGTCCCCGCATCGCGATCTCCTCCGCGGGCTCGGCCCCGTCCGGGTCGAGGAACATCACGATCCGTTGCGCGAGGACCCGCAGATCTTCCGGCGTCGCCCCGGGCCCGGCATCGGCATCCGCGTCCGCATCCGATTCCGCGACCCCCTGCGCATACGCGGCGAGTTCCGCGTCAGCCCGTACCCGGTCCGCCGCTCCGACGCGCCCGCGCGCCTGCTCGATCGGCCCCGTCGCCGCCAACAGCCCGGCGACCCCCACCGCCCCGTCCACCAACGCCGCCCTCAACTGCGGCCACAACGCCGGCAACCAGCCCCCGGAGCTGATATCCACTTCTCGGCGCACCAGCCGTGCGGCCTTCACGACCCGTCCGGCACCGGCAGCGTCCGCGCGCAGCACGCGTTGCAGCAGCTCACTCATGCTGCGGCAGCCGAACTGTCCACAGAACGCAGGATCCCCCGACCCCGCTGGCCGGGCGGGCACCGAGGCCACGGTCTCCACGATCAGCGCTTCCGCCCGCCGCACCACCTCACCCGCCGCGCGCAGCACCTCGAGCTTCTCCGCATCCGACAAACCCACCACCGACCCCGCACGCACCACCGCATCCAGGTCGCTCACGACCTGATCGAGCACAGCCACGGGGTGGTTCATACCCCCCAGTCAACCCGGGACCACCGACATTCCCACCCGAAGATCACCCGAAACAGCCCAGGTCAGACCAGTATTCCGGAACACGATCACCACCCACTCACCCTCCACAGAAAACCCGTGAACAGGGCTCTCCACCGCCGCCGGCGATGCGACACGAACCGCCTCAGCGCCGTCCCATTCCGCGGTAGTCCCATCCCGCCGCGCGCCAGGCCTCTGCATCCAGACAGTTGCGCCCGTCGATGATGATCCGTCTGCGCACGAGCCCGGCCGCATGGATGGGGGAGAGGTCCCTCCGATACTCGTCCCACTCGGTCACGACGACCACGGCATCCGCATCGCGGAGAGCATCGTCGCGCTGTCTCTCATAGCCGAGCTGCGGGTGCAGAGCCGCCGCGTTGTCGAGCGCCGCCGGATCGGTCACGATCACGTCCGCCCCGAGCCCGCGCAACCGGACGGCGACATCGAGGGCAGGGGAGTCGCGGATGTCATCGCTGAACGGCTTGAAGGCCGCACCGAGCACGGCGATCCGTCGGCCGAAGACAAGACCGCCGAGGGCGTCGACGACGATCTGCACCGCGCGATCCCGACGTCGGAGGTTGATCGCGTCGACCTCTCTGAGGAAGCCGACCGCTTCACCGCGTCCGAGTTCTTCCGCCCTCGCGGCGAACGCGCGGATGTCCTTGGGCAGGCACCCGCCCCCGAAGCCGATGCCTGCGCCGAGGTAGCGTCGTCCGATCCGTGTGTCATGCCCGAGTGCGTCGGCGAGGAGCGTCACATCCGCACCCGCTGCTTCCGCGATCTCCGCCATGGCGTTGATGAACGAGATCTTCGTGGCGAGGAACGCGTTCGCCGCACCTTTGACCAGCTCAGCCGTCGCGAGATCCGTGACGAGGAAAGGGACTCCCGCGTCGATCGCCGAGGAGTACGCTTCCCGCAGCACGTCCGCCGCGAGATCTCCCGACGGACCTGCCGGCACTCCCACCACGAGCCGATCCGGCGTCAGAGTGTCGTGAACGGCCCACCCCTCGCGGAGGAACTCCGGGTTCCATACGAGCGTCGTGCCCGTGGTCGCCAGACGCGCTGCGAGCCGCTCGGCGGTGCCGACCGGGACTGTCGACTTGCCGGCCACGACATCGCCGGGGCGCAGATGGGGGAGCAGCGCGTCGACCGCGGCGTCGACGAATCGGAGATCGGCGGCATGCCCGCCGGGAAGCTGGGGTGTGCCGACCGCGATGAAGTGCACCGTGGCTCCCGCAGCATCCTCCATCCGAGAGCTGAACCGCAGACGACCAGAGGCGCGACCCGCCTGCAGCAACTCGGAGAGCCGCGGTTCGAAGAACGGGGCCGCGCCGGAGGACAGCGTCGCGATCTTGTCCTCATCGACGTCGATCCCGATGACGTCGTGTCCGATCGAGGCCATCGCCGCGGCGTGCACGGCACCGAGGTACCCACAGCCGATCACTGACATGCGCATGCCGTCAGCACAATCGATGCCGGTCACGCACGGTCAAAGCAGGAGTGAACGGCGTATGGCCGCCCGATGACAGAACCGCACATGCGGTCACACCAGCGATTTCGAGGCACGCGCTGATAGGGTTGATGCGGTTGCAATCTGTCAACCGCTCCAATTTCATATCGACTCATGGAGCGATCGGCGGAGAAGCTGGTCCCCTGTGGTGGGTTCCTCGGCGCACGACGTCGGGTGGCTTTCTACTGGTGGCCAGCGCAGGCGAGATTCGCGGGAATGCCCGCGCGCCCATATCCGGCCGTATCCGCACCTTACGAACACGCTCGCGCGTCATACGGATTCGCGAGTCTAAACAAAGAAGGAGAGACCTCTTGGAAGGTCCTGAAATCACCGCCACCGAGGCCGTTCTCGACAACGGCCGCTTCGGCACCCGCACCATCCGCTTCGAGACCGGCCGCCTCGCGCAGCAGGCTCAGGGCGCAGTCGCCGCGTACCTCGACGGCGAGACCATGCTCCTCTCGGCCACCAGCGCAGGCAAGCACCCGCGCGAAGGGTTCGACTTCTTCCCGCTGACGGTCGACGTCGAGGAGCGTTCCTACGCTGCCGGCAAGATCCCCGGCTCGTTCTTCCGTCGCGAGGGCCGTCCCTCCACCGAGGCGATCCTGGTCTGCCGTCTGATCGACCGTCCGCTGCGCCCGTCGTTCGTCGACGGACTGCGCAACGAGGTCCAGGTCGTCATCACCGTCATGTCGATCGCACCGGGTGAGTTCTACGACGCCCTCGCGATCAACGCGGCTTCCGCGTCGACCCAGATCTCGGGTCTGCCGTTCTCGGGTCCCGTCGCCGGTGTGCGCCTCGCGTTCATCCCCGGCCAGGGCGAGCACGCCGACCAGTGGGTCGCGTTCCCGAACGCCGAGCAGGTCAGCGAGGCCGTGTTCGACCTGATCGTCGCCGGTCGTGTGGTCACCAAGTCCGATGGCACCGAAGACGTCGCGATCATGATGGTCGAGGCTGAGGCCACCGAGGGCAGCTGGAACCTGATCAAGGCCGGCGCCACCAAGCCCGACGAGGCCGTCGTGGCCCAGGGCCTCGAGGCGTCCAAGCCGTTCATCGCTCAGCTCGTCAAGGCTCAGGCCGAGCTCGCCGCCACAGCGTCGAAGGAGCCGGGTGTCTACCCGGTCTTCCCGGCATACAGCCAGGAGGTCTACGACTTCGTCGCCGGGCGTTCCTACGACCAGCTCGTCGGCGTCTACCAGATCGCCGACAAGGTCGAGCGTCAGACCGCTGATGACGAGATCAAGGATCGCGTCAAGGCTGAGCTCATCGAGGCCACCGAGGCGGGTTCGCTCCCGGCTACGGCTCCGAGCGAGTTCTCCGCGGCCTACAAGTCGGTCACGAAGAAGATCGTCCGCGGTCGCATCCTCACCGAGGGCGCTCGCATCGACGGCCGTGGACTGGCGGACATCCGTCCGCTCGACGCCGAGGTGCAGGTCATCCCGCGCGTGCACGGTTCCGCGATCTTCCAGCGCGGTGAGACCCAGATCCTGGGCATCACGACGCTGAACATGCTCAAGATGGAGCAGCAGATCGACTCGCTGTCGCCCACGACGAGCAAGCGCTACATGCACCACTACAACTTCCCGCCCTACTCGACCGGTGAGACCGGCCGCGTGGGTTCGCCGAAGCGTCGCGAGATCGGGCACGGCTTCCTCGCCGAGCGCGCTCTCGTCCCGGTTCTGCCGAGCCGCGAGGAGTTCCCGTACGCGATCCGTCAGGTCTCCGAGGCGCTGAGCTCGAACGGCTCGACCTCGATGGGCTCCGTCTGCGCATCGACGCTGTCGCTGCTCAACGCGGGTGTGCCGCTGCGCGCCGCGGTCGCCGGTATCGCCATGGGTCTCGTCTCCGACGAGGTCAACGGTGAGACCCGCTACGCCGCACTCACCGACATCCTGGGTGCGGAGGACGCTCTCGGCGACATGGACTTCAAGGTCGCCGGTACCAGCGAGTTCGTCACGGCCATCCAGCTCGACACGAAGCTCGACGGCATCCCGACGTCCGTGCTCACCGGTGCGCTGACCCAGGCCCGTGACGCTCGTCTGACGATCCTCAACGTCCTGAACGCCGCGATCGACGCCCCTGACGAGATGGCGCCCACCGCGCCTCGCGTCATCAGCGTGCAGATCCCGGTGGACAAGATCGGTGAGCTGATCGGCCCGAAGGGCAAGACGATCAACGCGATCCAGGACGAGACCGGCGCACAGATCTCGATCGAGGAGGACGGCACCGTCTACATCGGCGCGACCGATGGTCCGTCGGCCGAGGCCGCTCGTGCCCAGGTCAACGCGATCGCCAACCCGACCAACCCCGAGGTCGGCGAGCAGTTCCTCGGAACCGTCGTGAAGATCGCCACGTTCGGTGCGTTCGTCTCGCTGCTCCCGGGCAAGGACGGCCTGCTGCACGTCACCGAGGTGCGCAAGCTCGCCGGTGGCAAGCGCGTGGAGAACGTCGACGACGTCCTCTCGGTCGGTCAGAAGATCCTCGTGAAGATCACGAAGATCGACGACCGCGGCAAGCTGTCGCTCGAGCCCGTGCTCGACGACGCCCCTGCTGCCGAGGCTGCTCCTGCGGAGGAGTCCGCCGCAGAGTAAGCGGAATCGTTCGTTCAGAACCCGGGTGTCTCCGCACAGGAGGCGCCCGGGTTCTGTCGTGTTCGCGTGACCAAACCGTTATCGGAAGTTTTCGCGCCGTTCCCCGGATTGGTCGGAGTGTTCGCCGAAGTCGCTTACCCTCGAAGTACGCACCGGGGGGTGCATGTAAACGGCAGGTACGCAGGTCGGCACGCACCGATCGACGCGGGGGTGAGAGTATGCGGTTGTTCAGCGTAGGCGCAGGAGCGTCCGCAGAGCGCGCCCCACAGGAGGCGGCGGAGCACCCGTCCGCCCCGATCCCGATCGTCGGACCCGGAATAGGAGAATCCATCCGCGTCCCGCTCGGCGAGACCGGCCTGGAGACCTTCCCGCTGATGCTGGGAGCCGCGGAGTTCGGCTGGAACGTCGACCTCGAGACGAGCCACGGCATCCTCGACCGCTATGTCGAGTTCGGCGGCAACGCGGTGCACACCGCCGACGGATTCTCCGGCGGACGCAGCGAACACATCATCGGTCAGTGGCTGCGATCACGCGGTCTCCGCGAACGAACACTCCTCAGCGTGCGCATCGGCGCGCACGCCGACAATCCCGGTCTCGGTTCGGTCAACCTGGTCCGCGCGGTCGAGGGTTCACTCACGCGACTCGGTGTCGATCGGATCGATGTGCTGCACCTCGACGCGACACTCGATTCCACCACCAATCTGGAAGACACGCTGGCCACGGTCGAATGGCTGTCGGATGCCGGAAAGGTCGGTGCCGTCGGCGCCTTCGGTTTCGCTCCGGAGCGGCTCGTGGAGGCGCGTATCCTCGCCTCGGCGGGCTATCCGCGCATCCAGGTCATCGACGCGCCGTACAACCTCATCCGCCGCCAGCCCTTCGAAGGGGATCTTCGACTCGTCGCTGGCGCGCAGAGTCTCGCCGTCACCCCTTCGCACGCGCTCGAGCACGGGTTCCTGTCCGGACGTCACCGCCGGAAGGCGTTGACATCCCAGGGCGTGCGCGGTGAGCAGCTGCGCGGCCACCTCAACCGGCGCGGGATCAAGATCCTGCGCGCACTCGACCAGGTCGCCGATGAGCTCTCCGTCCCCGTCGCAGCGGTATCGATCGCGTGGCTGCTGGCGCAGCGCACCGTCGCCGCCCCCATCGTCAACACGTTCGCGACCGAGCACGTCGATGAGCTGATGCAGGGCGCCGGCGTCACGCTGTCCCGCGCGCAGCTCGCGGAGCTCACTCGGGCAGGCAACTGAGCACCGTCGCACCCGTGACATAGGGTGGAAGAGAAGCCCGGCAGATGCTGGCAATGAAGCGAGCGGGTTGTGACGCACTACATATATCTGGTCAGACACGGTGAACATCAGGATGCCGAGCACGGTCTCGCCGACGGACCCCTGTCGCCGCGGGGGCAGCGCCAAGCAGAGCTGATCGCGGATCGGCTCTCCGGTCTTCCGCTCGATGCCGTCTGGCATTCGCCGCTGCTCCGAGCGAACGAGACCGCGCGAGCGATCGCCGGTCGTCTGCCTTCCGTCGACCCTGAGCCGACGGCGCTCCTGTTCGACTGCGTCCCCACCGGGATGACCGAGGAGACCCCGGCCGTGTTCGAGCCGTTCTTCGGCTCCGTGACCGAGGCGGAGGTCGAGGCGGGCGGCGCGCAGATGTTCGATGCCGTCAACGAGTTCCTGGTCCGCAAACCCGGTGACGTGCACGAGGTGCTGATCACGCACAACTTCGTCATCTCGTGGTTCGTGCGCGAAGTCCTCGGCGCCCCCGAGTGGCGCTGGATGACGCTGAACCAGGCTCATTGCGGCCTGACGATCATCGCGCAGAAGCAGGGTCGCCCCTGGACGCTGCTGACGCACAACGACACCGGTCACCTGCCGGTGGAGTTGCGCACGGGCATCCCGGACGCGCTTCCGGTCTGACCCGCCGCCACGCATCCCGGCCGTTCGCGGGGTCGCCCCGCGCGCCCCCGGCAGTCACGGGTTCCACGCTCAATAGACTGGATGCATGACCACCCAGGTAGCACTCGTCGGCGGAACCGGGAAGCTCGGCACGATCATCCACGCGGTGATCGACGAGCTCGAGGGCTTCGAGGTGAGCCGCGTGCTGACCTCGAACAGCGATCTCTCGGAGCTCGCCGGCGCTGACCTCGTTGTCGACGCGTCGACGCCTCAGATCAGCATCGACGTCGTGCGCACGGCCATCGAGCACGGTGTGAACGTCCTGGTCGCGACGTCCGGGTGGTCGGCCGAACGCATCGCCCTCGTGCGACCGCTCGTCGAGTCCGCGGGGACCGGAGTCGTCTTCATCCCGAACTTCTCGCTGGGCTCGGTGCTGGGGTCCGCGCTGGCAGCGGCCGCCGCGCCGTTCTTCGGCTCGGCGGAGATCATCGAGGCCCACCGCGAGACCAAGATCGACTCGCCCAGCGGCACGGCCGTGCGCACGGCAGAGCTGATCGCCGCCGCTCGCCTCGAGCAGGGACCGGTGAGCGCTCCGCATGCCGACCAGCGCGCGCGTGGCCAGCAGGTGGGAAGCGTGCCCATCCATTCGCTGCGGCGCCCGGGCGTGGTCGCCAAGCAGGAGGTCATCCTGTCCGGCCCTGGCGAGTCGCTCACGTTCACGCATGACACCATCGAGCCGGCGCTGGCCTACGCGCCCGGCATCCGTCTCGCCGTGCCGTTCGCGGTACAGGCCACCGGCGTCATCGTCGGCCTCGAGAACATGATCGACATCGGCATCCGCTCATGATGTCGCGCATCGGTGTGGGGGTCATGGCGCTGTGCCTGGCCCTGTACATCGTGGTGGTGGGGCAACGCGCCGTCCTCATGCTGACGACGGGGGAGCCGATCGCGATCGCCCTCGGCGTCGCCCTGATCGTGATGCCGTTGATCGGAGCCTGGGCGCTGGTGCGAGAGATGCAGTTCGGCTTCGCGGCGGACAAGCTCGGTCGCACGCTGGATGCCGAAGGGGGGATGCCGCAGGCGGAGACCGAGCTCACGCCGAGCGGTCGCATCGCGAAGGGCGACGCCGATCCGATGATCGAGCGTTACACCGCTGAAGCCGACGCCGCGCCGACCGAGTGGCGCGCCCGCTTCCGGCTGGGTGTCGTGCAGGACGCGGCCGGGCGGCGCAAGGACGCCCGGGCCAGCATCCGTGAGGCGATCCGCCTCTCGCGCTCCTGAGCGCGGGTCAGGCGAGAGTCGCCTCGAGTGTGATCTCGATACCCGCCAGCGCCTGAGACACAGGGCATCCGGTCTTGGCCTCGTTCGCGATCTTCTGGAATGCCTCCGGCGTGAGTCCCGGCACCACGGCGTTGACGTTGAGGTGGCTGCCCGTGATGCCGACGCCGGGCTTGAAGGTGACCGAGGCGCTGGTGTTCACGCGTTCCGGCGGGGTGCCGTTCTCGCTCAGGGCGTGCGAGAGCGCCATGCTGAAGCACGAGGCGTGCGCGGCCGCGATGAGCTCTTCGGGGGTCGTGGTGGTGTCGCTGCCCTCGCTGCGCGCCTTCCAGTTGATGGGGAAGGTACCGAGGTTCGACGTCGAGAACGCGACGGTGCCGGAACCCTCTGCGAGTGATCCGGTCCAGGTGGTGGTCGCTTCGCTGGTGACGGGCATGATTCCTCCGGTTCTCGCGCTCGACTCGGTGTGCACGGCGCGCGTTCCGGCCAGCCTATCCACCGCGCGCGGGCGACGGAACCGTGCTCAGGCGGTCGACGCGGCGCGTCCGAGGATCCCGGCACGCTGCAACACGAGGTAGAGCTGGCATCCGAGGCAGAGGCCGAATGCGGCGTTGAGGAACGCGGCGATGAAGGCCGCACCGGTCGCGATCGGGAGGGCCCACGGTACGCCGGCCAGATGCAGGATCAACCCGATCGTCACGACGAACAGGCCCACGCCCTGGGCGAACCGCGGGGGACGCGGATCCTCGAGCTCCGTGGGCGCGGACAGACGAGGACGGATGGCGCGGCGGAAGAGGGCTCCCCACGGGGCGGTCCTCGGTGACACGACGCTCCACACGAACAGGAGCGCGATCACGACGGTGAGGAGGAAACCGGGGTCGAGCGCGCGCTGGCCCAGCGTTGCGGACGCCGCCTCCGCGGATACGCCGACGAGGGCGAGGAAGGTCGCGACGATCAGCAGCACGGCCGTGATCGTAGCGGCGAAACGAGGACCACGGGGGTCGATGCCGGCGGGAGTGGTCATCTCTGCTCTGCTCCTGTCTTCGCGCCTCAGACGGCGGCGAGGGCCTCGGTGAGGGTGTGCTGATGGGGCACACCGTGGAAACGCGCGCGGACCGCTCCGGTGCTGTCGACGAGGAATGTCGTCGGCGTCTGCAACACCTTGTACCGCGCGGACAGATCGGGGCGGTGGGTGAGGTCGACCTCGACATGGGTCAGACCGTCATGATCCGCGGAATAGGTGTGCAGCATGCGCCGCACCTGCGGGCACCGCGTGCACATCTCGGTGCTGAACTGCACGAGCGTCGCCCGCGAGCCGAGTTCGGCGGATGCATCCTTCGGGTCGAAGCGCAGTTCACCTCCGCTGCGACGACGTCCGTCGAGACGCCGTTGCACGACGCCGAACACCACGGCCAGCACGACGAGTGCTGCCGCGATTCCCAGGGCGAGCGCAGGCGACATGGGTCGAGATTACGCCGCCACGCGGGGTGCGAGGGCCGCAGCGTCACATGACGACATCACCTCTCGGCGCATCGGCACGCGGTCTCGGCGCGGCAGCATCCGCCCGGACCGGGGAGGTGGCGGGTATCGTTGCTGTCATGAGCGCAGCCGTCCAGACGCCGTACGAAGACCTGCTCCGTGACGTCCTCGAGAGCGGTACGCACAAGTCCGATCGGACGGGCACCGGCACCACCAGCGTCTTCGGCCGTCAGATCCGCTTCGATCTCTCTCAGGGCTTCCCCCTCATCACGACGAAGCGCGTGCACTTCAAGTCGATCGCCTACGAGCTGCTCTGGTTCCTCCGCGGCGATTCCAACGTGCGCTGGTTGCAGGACAACGGCGTCACGATCTGGGACGAGTGGGCCGATGAATCGGGCGACCTCGGTCCGGTCTACGGGGTGCAGTGGCGCTCCTGGCCGAAGCCGGGCGGCGAGAGCATCGATCAGCTCTCCGAGGTCATCGAGCAGATCAGACGGTCTCCGGATTCGCGAAGGCTGATCGTCTCGGCGTGGAACCCCGCCGACATCCCCGACATGGCGCTCGCCCCGTGCCACGCGCTGTTCCAGTTCTACGTCGCCGACGGCAAACTGTCGTGCCAGCTCTACCAGCGCAGCGCCGACCTGTTCCTCGGTGTGCCGTTCAACATCGCGTCCTATGCCCTGCTCACTCTGATGGTCGCTCAGCAGGTCGGACTCGAGCCGGGAGACTTCGTCTGGACCGGCGGTGATTGCCACATCTACGACAACCACGTCGAACAGGTGCGCGAGCAGCTCTCACGTGACCCGTACCCGTACCCGACTCTCCGGTTCGCGCGTGAGCCGGAATCGATCTTCGACTATCGCTTCGACGACTTCGTGGTGGAGGACTACCAGCACCACCCGGCGATCCGCGCGGCGGTGGCGGTATGACCTGGGTCGGACTGATCTGGGCCGAAGCAGACGGCGGCGTGATCGGCGCCGAGGGCGGCATGCCGTGGCATGTGCCCGAGGACCTCGCGCATTTCAAGGAAGTCACGCTGGGTGCGCCGGTCGTGATGGGCCGCAAGACCTGGGATTCACTTCCTGAGCGATTCCGCCCCCTCCCGGGGCGTCAGAACATCGTCATCACCCGCCAGCTCCACTGGAGCGCGGAAGGGGCGCAGCGTGCAGCGACCGTGGCGGAAGCCGTGCGCGGGCAGGACCGGGTCTGGATCATCGGCGGAGCGGAGATCTTCCGCCAGGTGATCGGCGACGCGGATCGGCTGGAGATCACGGAGCTCGACCTCGAGGTCGCCGGCGATGCCTATGCGCCGTCGAAGGCCGGATGGCGGGTCGTGGACGAGGGGGAGTGGCAGACGTCGCGCACCGGCATCCGCTACCGCTTCCTGGGATACGAGCGCTGATGCCCACCGCGCTCATCACCGGTGCGAGTGCCGGACTCGGCGCGGAGTTCGCGCGTCAGCTCGCGCGCCGCAGGGCCGACCTCGTCCTGGTCGCGCGCTCCGCCGATGCGCTGGAGGAGCTGGCAGCGGAGCTGCGCAGCGCTCACGGTGTCGCGGTCGAAGTGCTCACCGCCGATCTCGCAGTGCAGGGCGATGTCGAACGCGTCGCCGATCGCCTGCGCGACACGGACGACCCGGTCGATCTTCTCGTCAACAATGCCGGTTTCGGGCTCCCGCTGCAGTTCGCCGACAACGACATCGACGACGAGGTGCGCCATCTGCGTGTGCACGTCGAGGCCTCGATGCGACTGATGCACGCCGCCCTGCAGACGATGCGCGGTCGTGGTGGTCGGATCATCAACGTGGCCTCCGTCGCAGGGTTCATCTCTCGGTCGACCTACTCGGCCTGCAAGGCCTGGCTGATCGGGTTCAGCCGCTGGGCCAATGCGGAGTACGCCCGCGATCGCGTGAGCGTCACGGCCGTCTGCCCCGGCTTCACCCACACGTCCTTCCATGAGCGCATGGGACTTGCCGTCGGTGAAGAGGGAGTTCCCGGGCTGATGTGGCTGAACGCCACCGATGTCGTGCGCGAAGGCCTCCGCGATGCGGCTCGCGGCAGAGCGGTGTCGATCCCCTCGTGGCGGTACAAGGCGATCGTGGCGCTGACGCGTGTCCTGCCCGGTTCCCTCACGTCCGGCGTCGCGCGCCGCGGACGCGTCTGAGCGGAATCGCATCCATGGGCTGGTTCGGCAGGAAGCGCGATCCGCAGGACGTGAACGAGACGCTCCGGCGGTACAACGAGGCGGAATCGTCGCGTCTGGCCGCCTTGGCGGCGGGGGAGAGCGGCGCGTCGTCCTACGCTCCGGTGGTGGTGTCGGCGGCCGTCTCCCTGGGGTCTGGCGCCGAGTTCTCGGTCGAGGATGTCTTCACCATCACCGGTCGCGGTCTCGTGGCCACCGGGCATGTCACGGACGGCATCCTGCGAGAAGGCGATGCGATCCTGGTGCTGCGTGAGGGCAGCTCGATCGGCGAGTCCGAGATCGATGGGATCGAGATGTTCCGGAAGCGCGCGAAGGAAGTGAGCAGCGGAACCATGGCGGGGCTGCTGCTGCGGGGCAAGGTCGATGTCGCGCGCGGTGACGTCATCAGGGTCGTCGCGTCTGCGTGAGCGGCATCCGAGACGATACGCTGGGTGCATGACGCACTCGGGCAACCCCTTCGGACAGGTTCTCGTCGCGCTCGTCACTCCGATGACGGCCGACGGCGAAGTCGATTGGCCCGCCGTCGAGAAGCACATCGATGACGTCATCACCGCGGGTGCGGACGGCATCGTCGTGACGGGAACGACCGGCGAGACCTCCACCTTGACCGACCCGGAGAAGCTTAAGCTCGTCGAGGTCGGGAAGTCCGTCGCCGCAGGTCGCGCGAAGATCATCACGGGCGGCGGATCGAACGAGACTGCGCACGCGATCGAGCTCTACAAGGCCAGCGAGAATGCCGGCGCCGACGGCATCATGATCGTCACGCCGTACTACAACAAGCCCACCCAGGCGGGTATCCTCACGCACTTCCGCCTCGTCGCGGACGCCACCGATCTTCCCGTGATCCTCTACGACATCCCGGGTCGCACGGGCGTGCCCATCAAGTACGAGACGATCCTGCGGCTGGCCAAGCACCCGAACATCCTCGCGGTCAAAGATGCCAAGGGCGACTTCTCCGAGGTGAGCCGCGTGCTCAACCAGACCGACCTGATGTACTTCTCCGGCGATGACGCGAACGCGCTTCCGCATCTCGCCATCGGGGCGACCGGGCTGATCGGCGTCACCGCGAACATCACGGCGACGCCCTACCGGACGATCATCGACGCGGTGAACCGGGGCGACCTCGCCACCGCGACCGCCGAGCACAAGCGACTCGAGCCTCTGGTCCGCGCCGTGATGACCCACGTCCCCGGCACCGTCGCGGCGAAGTACATCCTGCACGGACTGGGGCGCATCTCGAGCCCGCGTGTCCGCCTGCCCCTCGTCGGCCCCGAAGAGTGGGAGGCAGCGCTCATCGAGGACGAACTCGACCTCGTGAACAGCGTCGCCGGCGCCGACTTCTCCAACTTCCGCCCCGACCGAAACGCGGCCGCGGGTGGTGCCCTGCCGAAGGTGCACGGCACGACGCGCTGACGCGCGTCCCCATGAACGAACGGACGCGCTCAGTGTCCGACTGAGGAGACAGCATGTCCATCCCCATCGCAGATCCTGCCCCTCTCGAAGAGGGGACGCTCCGCGTCACACCGCTCGGCGGCCTCGCCGAGATCGGTCGCAACATGACCATGTTCGAGTACGACGGCAAGATCCTGATTGTCGACTGCGGCGTGCTCTTCCCTGAGGAGCACCAGCCAGGCGTCGACCTGATCCTCCCGGACTTCGAACCGCTCCGCGACCGCCTCGACGACATCGTCGGTGTCGTGCTCACGCATGGCCACGAGGACCACATCGGCGCGGTGCCCTACCTGCTCCGCCTGAAGAGCGACATTCCTCTCATCGGCTCCGGGCTCACCCTCGCGCTCGTCGAGGCCAAGCTCAAGGAACACCGCATCAAGGCCTTCACTCTCACGGTGAAGGAAGGCCAGGAGGAGCGGGTCGGACCGTTCGACCTCGAGTTCGTGGCCGTCAACCACTCGATTCCCGACGCCCTCGCCGTCGCCATCCGCACGCCGGCCGGATTGGTGCTGGCCACGGGCGATTTCAAGATGGACCAGCTGCCGCTCGACGGCCGGATCACCGACCTCCGTGCGTTCTCGCGCCTCGGCGAAGAGGGAGTCGACCTGTTCCTGGTCGACTCGACGAACGCCGACGTCCCCGGCTTCACCCCGACCGAGCGCTCGATCGGCCCCGTGCTGGATCAGGTCATCGGCAAGGCGCCTCGTCGAGTGATCGTCGCGAGCTTCTCGAGCCATGTCCATCGCGTGCAGCAGGTCCTCGATGCCGCGCATGCGCACGGCCGTCGGGTCGCGTTCCTCGGGCGCAGCATGGTGCGCAACATGACGATCGCCGAGCAGCTGGGCTACCTCAAGGTGCCGGACGGACTTCTGATCGACTTCAAGAAGGCACGAGACCTGCCCGACGAGCAGATCGTCTACATGTCGACCGGTTCGCAGGGCGAGCCGATGGCGGTGCTGAGCCGCATGGCGAACATGGATCACGCGATCGAGGTCAGTGAGGGCGACACGGTCATCCTCGCGTCCAGCCTCATCCCCGGCAACGAGAACGCGGTGTACCGCGTGATCGACGGGCTGACCAAGCTGGGCGCGAATGTCGTCCACAAGGCGAACGCGAAGGTGCATGTCTCCGGACACGCTGCCGCGGGTGAGCTCATCTACTGCTACAACATCCTGAAGCCGAAGAACGTGCTTCCCGTGCACGGCGAGTACCGGCATCTGATCGCCAACGCGAAGCTGGCGCAGGACACGGGAGTTCCCGCTGAGCGCACGATCATCGCGTCGAACGGCACCGTGATCGATCTCAAGGACGGCGATGCGCGCGTCGTCGGGCAGCTCGACCTCGGTTTCGTGTACGTGGACGGCTCCACGGTCGGAGAGATCACCGATGCGGACCTCAAGGATCGTCGCATCCTCGCGGAGGAGGGCTTCATCTCCGTGATCGTGGTGGTGGATGCCGCGACGGGCCGTATCATCTCCGGGCCGGAGATCCACGCGCGCGGAGTGGCCGAGGATGACTCGGTCTTCGACGACGTCACCCCGAAGATCGTGGCCGCGCTCAAGGAGGCCGCCGGCAACGGCGTCCGGGACACGCACTCGCTCTCGCAGGTCGTCCGTCGCACGATCGGCCGCTGGGTCAATCAGCGACTGCGCCGTCGTCCGATGATCGTGCCGCTCGTCATCGAGGCCTGATCGGACCACGCGGACCGGTCGAGCTTTCACGGCTGACCGACATCGGGGTGTAACACCGCGGGCATAGGCTCACGTCATGTTCACGGGATTCTCGACGAGGCCGGCGGAGCAGTCCGACGCCGTCTTCCTCGGCGACATGCTCGTCGAGGCGGCGAACTGGCGCGCCGGGGGAGTGCGGCCACGACATGAGGTGCTGACGTCCGCGGAGCACCGGCGGTACATCGCGGGGTGGAAGCGTTCCGCGGACGACGGGCTCGTGGCGATCGATGCAGACGGCATCCCGATCGGCGCGGCCTGGTTCCGTATGCTGCCGCAGAACGAACCGGGGTTCGGGTTCGTCGCGGCGTCCGTGCCGGAGCTCATCGTCGGCGTCCATCCGCTGTGGCGTGCCAGAGGCATCGGGAGGATGCTGCTGCGCGGCGTCGTCCAACTGGCGGGCGCTCACGGCTACGCCCGTATCTCGCTGAGCGTCGAACGCGACAACTTCGCCCGCACCCTCTACCGATCTGAAGGGTTCTCGGTTTCGGCGCAGGGTCTGCTGCGCGACACGATGGTGCGCCGCACCGGGTGAACCCGAGGTGCCGGATCGCAGGAAAGCCGCGTCATTACGCGGAAATGTCGGTGCCTGGTCGTAACGTGAGGGCATGGCCAGGAGCACCACGAAATCTGCGCGCGCGTCGGAGAGCGCACCGTCACGCCCGAAACGGCAGACGGCTCCGAAGGCCCAGCCGGCACCCAAGAAGTACATCGACGAGGTAGACAAGGCGCCGGTCGTGGTGCGGGCGTGGGGCGGACTGGCGCATGGCGTCGGCGGCCTCTTCCGCGCTTTCGGCCCGGAGACGCTCGAGAAGGACGACCGTCGCGACGGTTTCCCGTTCCTGCTCGTCCTTCTCGCAATCCTCGGCGCCGTCAACGAGTGGTTCTTCATCGGCAACGAGGTCGCGGCCAACATCAGCGCGTACTCGGTCGGTGGGCTGATCGGCCGGGTCGCCTTCGTGATGCCCGTGCTCCTGCTGTTCCTCGCCGGGTGGCTGTTCCGCCACCCCTCCTCGGTGCACGACAACGGTCGCATTGGAATCGGCTTCGGACTGTTCATCTTGACCCTGGCGGGCTTCTGCCACGTCGCTGCCGGGACCACCGACAAGTTCGGTGCCGTCGTGCGCGCGCAGCCCAAGGAGGGGATGCTCGCGCTCAGCGAGGCCGGTGGACTCTTCGGATGGATGGTGGGGGAGCCGCTCGCGTTCCTGACCCCGGTCGTCGCTTACATCGTGCTCAGCCTGCTCGCCGTGCTCGCCGTACTCATCCTCACCAAGACCCCTCCGAACCGGATCGGAACCCGCCTCGGCGACCTCTACGCGTGGATGTTCGACGCGGAGCGTGCCGAGAAGCCGGTGAAGGAAGCCCCGCCGGTCGACGAGGCCGACAAGGTCGATGATCCGGATGTGCTGCCCTGGTGGCGGCGGAACAAGACCGGCCGCGAAGAAGACCCGGATGAGGGAACGCTCGGCTCTGACGACATCACCGCGCTGCTGTCGACTCCGGATGCGACGCCCGCCTACGATCAGGCGGTGATCGTGGCGAACGCCCAGGACGCGGCGACCGAGATCCTGTCCGAGGTGCGCTCCGTGACGGAGTCGCTCGCAGGTCAGCAGACGACGGCGTTGCTCGACGACGAGTCGGACACCGGCGAGATGCCGGAACTCCCCGGTCTCGACGGATTCGGCACCGACGGTCCCGGAGACCGCGGACCGCAGGCTCCGATCGCGCCCTACATCCTCCCGTCTCCCGGGCTGCTCGTCGAAGGCCCGGCGCCGGTCGAGCGCTCCGAGGCGACCGACAAGGTGATCGAGCAGATCACGAGCGTGCTGTCGCAGTTCAAGGTCGACGCCAAGGTCACCGGGTTCTCCCGCGGGCCGACGGTGACGCAGTACGAGGTCGAGGTCGGCCACGGCGTCAAGGTCGAGAAAATCCTGCAGCTGAGCAACAACTTCGCGTACGCCGTGGCATCGAACGATGTCCGTATCCTCTCGCCCATCCCGGGCAAGAGCGCGATCGGCATCGAGATCCCGAACGCCGACAAGGAGATGGTCGCGCTCGGTGACGTGCTGCGGTCTCAGGCGGCTCAGAAGAGCACGCACCCGATGACGATCGGCGTCGGCAAGGACGTCGGTGGCAACATCGTGATCGCGAACCTCGCCAAGATGCCTCACCTGCTGGTCGCCGGTTCGACCGGATCCGGTAAGTCCAGCTTCGTGAACTCGATGATCACGAGCCTCCTGATGCGCGCCCGACCTTCTGATGTGCGCATGGTCCTCATCGACCCGAAGCGCGTGGAACTCACGAGCTATGCCGGCGTGCCTCACCTGATCACGCCCATCATCACGAACCCGAAGAAGGCCGCAGAGGCGCTCCAGTGGGTCGTGAAGGAGATGGACATGCGGTACGACGACCTCGCGTCGTTCGGCTTCCGTCACATCGACGACTTCAACCGTGCGGTGCGTGCCGGCGAGGTCGAGCTTCCCATCGGCAGTGAGCGCGTGCTCAAGCCGTACCCGTACCTCCTGGTCGTCGTCGACGAGTTGGCCGACCTGATGATGGTGGCCCCGCGAGACGTCGAGGACTCGATCGTGCGCATCACCCAGCTCGCGCGTGCATCCGGTATCCACCTGGTGCTCGCGACTCAACGACCCAGCGTCGACGTGGTCACCGGTCTCATCAAGGCCAACGTGCCCTCCCGACTGGCGTTCGCCGTGACCAGTGTCACGGACAGCCGAGTGATCCTCGACAGCCCCGGTGCCGACAAGCTGATCGGTCAGGGTGACGCCCTGTTCTCGCCCATGGGGTCGTCGAAGCCGTTCCGTCTGCAGGGCGCGTGGGTCGACGAGAAGGAGATCGACGCGGTCGTCAAGCACGTGACCCGCCAGGCGCGCCCCGAGTATCGCTCGGATGTCCAGGAGGCCATGGAGCCGGCGAAGAAGAAGGAAGTCGACGAGGACATCGGCGACGACCTCGAACTGCTGCTCGCGGCCGCAGAGCTCATCGTCTCGTCCCAGTTCGGCTCCACCTCGATGCTTCAGCGCAAGCTGCGTGTCGGCTTCGCGAAAGCGGGACGCCTCATGGACCTGTTGGAGTCTCGCGAGATCGTCGGGCCCTCCGAGGGATCGAAGGCGCGAGACGTGCTGGCGACCGCCGAACAGCTTCCGCAGGTCATGGCCAAGCTGCGCGGGGAGGACTCTCCCGCACCGGCAGCAAGCTCGACTGTGCCCCCTGTGCCGCCGCTTCCGACTGCAGTCGACCCGATCGAGGCGCAGTATGACGGACTCCCCGTCGTCGAATCCGAGGGCGATGAAGACGCCTGGGGCCTGACAGGACGGGACTGATGACCATTCCGAGGCAGCTCCCCAACGCGATCACGATCGCCCGCATCCCACTGGCGGTCATCTTCTTTGTCGTGCTCCTGCTCGGCGGGACCTACGGTGTCCCGAGCCCCGGCCTCCGGTGGACGGCCGCGATCCTGTTCATCGTGGCGATCTCGACGGACTGGGTCGACGGCTATCTGGCGCGCAAGTACGACATCGTCAGCGACTTCGGGAAGCTCTGGGACCCGATCGCCGACAAACTCCTCACCGGCGCAGGCTTCATCGGTCTCGCGATCCTCGGGGAGATCCAGTGGTGGATCGTGCTGATCATCCTGGTGCGCGAGTGGGGGATCACGGTGCACCGGCTCGTCGTCGCCAAGGAGCATGTCGTGGCGGCCGCGTGGATGGGCAAGATCAAGACCGCGTTCCAGGGCGTGGCTCTGGGGTGGGCGCTGCTGCCGCTGCACGAGTTCATCGGGCTCGGACCGTGGACCCTCATCACGGCCGTTCTGATGATCATCGTGCTCATCCTCACCGTGGTGAGCGGGATCGACTACATCGTCGCGCAGGTCCGGGGCTCTCGTCAGAAGGCATGATGTCTCCTGCTGCCGCTGTCCTCTCGGCTCTGGGACGTCGAGGCTGGACCCTCGGGGTCGCTGAATCCCTGACGGGTGGCTCCGTCAGCGCTGCTCTCGTGGCGGTGCCCGGTGCGTCGGCCGTGTTGTGGGGCGGCGTCGTCGCCTACGCGACACCCGTCAAACATTCCCTGCTCGGCGTCGACGCCGATCTGCTGGCGCGTCACGGCGCCGTGCATCCGAGCGTCGCGCTGCAGATGGCGGACGGGGTACGGAGGGCGGTGAGCATCGACGGCGTAGACGCGCACGTGGGGATATCGACGACCGGGATCGCCGGCCCCGATTCGCCGGACGGCCAGCCTGTGGGCACCGTCCACGTGGGCGTTGTCACCCCCGAGGCGTCGCGCACAGTCGAGTTTCGGTTCGACGGCGATCGCGCGCAGATCCGTTCTGCCGCGGTCGACGCGGTGTTGCTCACCCTGCGTGATGTGCTCGGGGAATAGCCGGCGTATTCTCGCCGTTACGTATGATGTGCTCACATTCAAACCACAGAGTGCAGGGGTAGATTTTGTGAAAGCCAGTAGGACTAGACTGGCGATCTCGTCGGAGGGGACTCCGACTTTACGATCCGGGAGGAGGTTCCGATGATTCTTGTACGACAGGAAATCGGCGATGTGCTGAGGGACTTCCGCCTGCAGAAGGGACGCACCCTCCGGCAGGTCGCGAGCAAGGCATCGGTTGCGCTGGGATACCTCAGCGAGGTCGAGCGAGGCCAGAAGGAAGCATCGAGCGAGATCCTCGCTTCGGTCGCCGACGCGCTCGACGTACCGATCTCGACGATCATGCGTGAGGTCGGCGATCGTATCTCCGTGCTTGAGGGCATTCAGGTCTTCCCGGATGTCGTCCCGGACGACCTCGTGGCGTCGATCGAGCCCGAGCTGTCGCTGCGCTGACGCGCGGTCTTCCACCACGATGCGTCGTAGTGAGTTTCTCCGCGCCGTGGAGGCTGAATTCCACACCCGCGCGTCGTCTCTCCTCCAGGATCTCGTGCTGACGCCTTTGGGAGGTCGCACTGCGGCCGAGGCGCTCGATGCGGGGGTGCCTCCGCGCGAGATCTGGTATGCGCTGTGCGACGAGATGGATGTGCCGCTGTCGCGGCGCCACGGAGCCGGACGCCTCGAACCCCGCAAGCGCTGAACCGCATCGGTGTTCGATGAATCCAGGTTCCGACGCGCCGTGAACGGCGTGTCGTCGAAGATGCGTTCGAATCCGGCGTAGTCTTCTGCACAAGTGGTTCAGAGCTGGTGCTCTCCACCGTTCGCAGGGTCGACGGCCGAATGTCGGAGGTCCCTCGTACGGTGAAGACATGGCCGATGAGCCATACGCCTTGTCGGAGAGTTGCTCCCAGCCGGGAGCGCCGCGACAGCCTACAGGCGGCACCACGCGAGCAGAAGGAACACATCATGCCATCACCCGCAGACCGCGAGAAGTCCCTGGAAACAGCTCTCGCTCAGATCGATCGCCAGTTCGGAAAGGGCTCGGTCATGCGGCTGGGCAGCGACGAACGTGCTCCTGTCGCCGTGATCCCGACGGGATCCATCGCTCTTGACGTCGCTCTCGGCGTGGGAGGCCTGCCGCGCGGTCGAATCGTTGAGATCTACGGCCCGGAGTCCTCGGGTAAGACGACGCTGACGCTGCATGCGATCGCCAA